>NZ_JBHVMH010000013.1:0-38397 GCF_042797035.1 Cellulosimicrobium sp. NPDC057862 | reverse complement strand
TGTTGGGGCCCCCCGGCCCGCGGCGGGCGGGGTGCGGGGGGGGGTGTGGTGGGGGGGGCGACCGTGGGCGGGTGGGGGGGGGGGGGGGCCCGGGCCCCCCCCCCGCCCCCCTGGTCCGAGGTCGTCAGCCGGCGGCGCCGACCGTGATGGACTCGATCGCCGCGTGGACGTCCGTGCGCAGGTCCTCCGAGATCGGCGCGTTGCCCGCGGCCGACGCGGAGGCCGACTGGCCCTCCTCGCTCGAGATGTACGTGAGGAACGCCTTGACGAGGTTGCCCGCCGCCTCGTCCTCGTAGCTGGTGCACGCGATCGCGTAGGAGACGAGCACCAGCGGGTAGGCGCCGGCCTCGGTCGTCGTGCGGTCCAGCTCGACCGCGATGTCGTGCTCACCACGGCCCTCGACGCGCGGCGACGCGTCGACGACCTTCGCGGCGGCCTCGGGCGAGTACGAGACCCACTCCTCGCCGACCTTGATGCTCGCGGTGCCGAGGTCGCCGGCCTTCGACGCGTCGGCGTAGCCGATCGTGCCCTCGCCGCCCTGGACCGTCTGCACGACGCCGGAGGTGCCCTGCGCGGACTCCCCGCCCTGCGTCGGCCAGTCGCCGCTCGGCTCGTGGCCCCACGCGTCGCCCGCCGTCGCGGCGAGGTACTCGGTGAAGTTCTCGGTCGTGCCCGACTCGTCGGAGCGGTGGACCGGCGTGATCGCGAGGTCCGGGAGCGTCGCGTCGGGGTTGTCCGCGGCGATCTCCGGCGCGTTCCACTGCGTGATCGTGCCGTTGAAGATGCCCGCGATCGTGGCCGGCGCGAGGTTGAGCTCCGCGACGTCCGGCAGGTTGTAGATGATGGCGATCGGGCTGACGTAGACCGGGAGGTCGATCGCGCCGTCGGGGCCGCACACGGCCTGCGACTGCGTGATCTCCTCCTCCTTGAGCACCGCGTCCGAGCCGGCGAACGCGACGCCGCCCTCGAGGAACTGGGTGCGACCGCCACCGGAGCCGACCGGGTCGTAGTTCACGGTGACGTCGGGGTTCGCGCTCTGGAACCCGGCGCGCCACGCCTCCATGGCGGACTCCTGCGAGCTCGCGCCCGCACCGTTGAGCTCACCGCTGAGGTCGCTCGCGGTCTCGGAGGAGCCCTCGGAGGAACCGTCGGTGGCGCCGTCGGCGCTGCCGACGGGGTCGTCCGACCCGCAGGCGGCGAGGGTCAGCGCGAGCGCACCGATCGCGACGGCGGATCCAGCACGGGAGAATCGGCTGAGCTTCACTCTTCGTTCCATCCTGTTCAAGCGTCTCGTGGCACCAGCGAGCGCCGGTGACGAGCCCGACGCTAGGAGCGCCGGGTGACGCGTTCCCCGAGAGCGGGTGAACGAGGGATGAACAGTGCACAGACCTTCCGTGCCACGCTCCCGGCCGGGTCGGGCGGGGTCAGGCCGGGGCCGTTCGTGCGCCGCGGCCGGAGAGGTCAGGCCTGGGCGACGCCGTCCGCGATCTTGTAGCCGAGCCCCCGGACCGTGAGGAGATAGCGGGGGCTCGCCGGCTCGGGCTCGATCTTCGACCGGATGCGCTTCACGTGGACGTCGAGCGTCTTCGTGTCGCCCACGTAGTCAGTGCCCCAGACCCGGTCGATGAGCTGCCCGCGCGTGAGCACGCGCCCCGCGTTGCGCAGCAGCAGCTCCAGGAGCTCGAACTCCTTGAGGGGGAACGGCACGACCTGGCCGTCGACGCTCACCGTGTGCCGCTCGACGTCCATGCGGACCGGGCCGACCTCCAGCGCGTTCTCCGCGACGACCTCGCCACCGTTCTCGCCGCCCTTGCGGCGCAGCACGGCCCGCACGCGCGCGAGCAGCTCGCGGAACGAGTACGGCTTCGTCACGTAGTCGTCGGCACCCAGCTCGAGGCCCACGACCTTGTCGATCTCCGAGTCCTTCGCCGTGAGCATGATGACCGGCACGTCGCCGCGCTGCCGCAGCTCGCGGCACACCTCGGTGCCGCTCAGCCCGGGGAGCATGAGGTCGAGCAGGACCAGGTCCGCCCCGTCCGCGTCGAACCGCTCCAGCGCCTCGGTGCCCGTCGCCGCCTCGACGACGTCGAAGCCCTCGCGTCGCAGCTGGTACGTCAACGGGTCGCGGTACGACTCCTCGTCCTCCACCACCAGGATGCGCGTCACGCGCCTACCTCCTTGTTCTGAACGTCGTCGGGTGCGGGGGTCTCCACGGCCCGCCGCACGTCGTGCTGCACGGGCACGGGGTCCGCCCCGGCCGTGCCCTCGTCCTGCGCCGCGTCGTGGGTCGTGCCCGACGACGCGGCGTGCGCCTGCCCGGCCGGCACGTCCGCCGCGGGGATCCGGAGCGTGAAGGTCGAGCCGCGCCCGGGCTCGGACCACATGGTGACCTCGCCACCGTGGTCGGCGGCGACGTGCTTGACGATGCTGAGGCCGAGACCCGTCCCGCCGGTGTCGCGCGAGCGCGCGGGGTCCACCCGGTAGAACCGCTCGAACACGCGGGCCTGCTCGTCGGCCGAGATGCCGATGCCCTGGTCCACGACGGCGATCTCTACCAGGTCGTCCGCGAGCGAGACGCCGACGCCCACGCGCGTGTTCTCGCCCGAGTAGGCGACCGCGTTGTCGAGCAGGTTGCGCACCGCGGTCACGAGCAGGTTGTGGTCTCCGTACACGGCGGCGTCGAGCTCTCCTCCGGTCGTGAGGGTGATGCCCTTGCCCTGCGCGGTCGTGCGCGCGCGATCCACCGCCTCCTCGATCACGCCTCGCACCGGCACCACGGTGACCTCCTGGAGCGCGCCCGCGACCTGGAGCCGCGAGAGCTCGATGATCTCCTGCACGAGCGCGGAGAGGCGCGTCGCCTCCGACTGCATGCGCGCGGAGAACCGCCGCACCGCCACCGGGTCGTCGGCGGCGTCCTGCACCGTCTCGGCGAGCAGCGCGAGCGCCCCGACCGGCGTCTTCAGCTCGTGGGACACGTTCACGACGAAGTCGCGGCGGATCGCCTCGACGCGCCGCGCCTCCGTGCGGTCCTCCGCGAGGACGAGCATGTGCTGCGGGCCCACCTGGGCGACGCGGACCTGGAGCATGACCGTGCCCCGGCCGACCGGACCACGCGGGAGCTCGAGCTCCTCGTCGCGGATCACGCCGTCCCGGCGCACGTCGTCGATCAGGTCCCGGATCGCCGCGTGCGCGATCGCGTCACCCCGCACCACGCCCAGCGCGTACGCCGGCGGGCTGGCCCGCACCACCTCGCCCTCCTCGTCCAGGACGACGGCGGCGGACCGCAGCACGGCCAGCACCCGGACGAGACCCTCGTCGAGCTCGGGCGCCGGTTCCGCCCGCGCAGCACGCTGCTGGCGCTCGCTCACGCGGAACGCGATGGCCGCGATCACGCCGACCACGACGCCCACGACACCGGCGAGGAGCACGGTCGCGCCCTCGATCAGACTCTCGGCTTGCACACGTCCAGCGTACGGTCGCACGCGGACCCCACCGGCCCAAGAGGCGCCCGCACGGGCGCGAGCCGCCAAGAGTTCACCTGGCGGCGCCCTGGAGTTCACCGCCCGGTCGACCGCACCTGCAAGCGTGACGGGAGCCGACGGCGTGCCCGGGCGCCGCCCGGCGCGCAGGGGCGCACGCCGTCACGGACCGGACGGACCGGTCACGACGAGAGGGAAGCGATGCGGGAGATCTTCGAGGCCGAGCTGAAGCAGGTCGGCGACGACCTGGCCGAGATGAGCCGGCTGGTGGAGTCGGCCGTCAACCGCGCGGGGCAGGCGCTCCTCACGGCGGACCTGCAGCTCGCGCAGTCGGTCATCGGCGACGATCACACGATCGACGCGCTCGAGCGCGAGCTCGACGAGCGCTGCGTGCTCCTCCTCGCGCAGCAGCAGCCCGTCGCCACCGACCTGCGGGTCGTGGTCAGCGCGCTGCGCATGAGCGCCACCCTGGAGCGCATGGGCGACCTCGCCCGGCACATCGCGCAGGTCGCGCGAGGCCGCTACCCGGCCCGCGCGATCGAGCCGTCGCTGCACCGGACGTTCGAGCAGATGCACGACGCCGCGGTGCGCGTCGCCCGCCGGACGACGACGCTCCTCACGACGCGCGACCTCACCGTCGCCGCGAACATCGAGCGCGACGACGACCTGCTCGACAAGCTCCACCAGGACACCTTCACCGCGCTGCTCGACGGCACGTGGACGGGGACCCCGCAGGAGACGGTCGACGTCACCCTCGTGGGCCGCTACTACGAGCGCTTCGGCGACCACGGCGTGTCCATCGCCAAGCGCGTGACGTACCTCGTGACGGGCGACTTCGCCGACGACCGCGGCACCCCTGCCGGCTCGGCCCGCGCGTCCGCCTGACGACAGCTCGCGCGAGGTAGAGCCTCAGGTCTCGAGGTAGAACCCGCGGGCCTCTACCTCGGTGCCGGTGGTTCTACCTCGCGGTTCCGTGCCCGACGCGCAGACGACCGTGGCCCGTCCGGAGATCCGGACGGGCCACGGTCGTCTGTGCGGGTGGGCTGTCAGCGGCCCTGGTTCGCGACCGCGGCGGCGGCCTCGGCGGCGGCCTCGGGGTCGAGGTAACGGCCGCCCTTGGTGACGGGCTTGAGGTCCTCGTCGAGCTCGTAGAGCAGCGGGATGCCGGTCGGGATGTTGAGCGCGGCGATGTCCTCGTCGGAGATGCCGTCGAGGTGCTTGACGATCGCACGCAGCGAGTTGCCGTGCGCCGCGACGAGGACGGTCTTGCCCGCCTTCAGGTCCGGGACGACCTCGCCGTCCCAGTACGGCAGGGCGCGCTCGAGCACGTCCTTGAGGCACTCGGTGCGCACGACGGGGGCGTCGGCGTACCGCGGGTCCGCGTCCTGCGAGAACTCGGAGCCGAGCTCGATCTCGGGCGGCGGGACGTCGTACGAGCGGCGCCAGAGCATGAACTGCTCCTCGCCGAACTCCTCGAGCGTCTGCTTCTTGTTCTTGCCCTGGAGCGCACCGTAGTGGCGCTCGTTGAGGCGCCACGACCGCTTCACGGGGATCCAGTGGCGGTCCGCGGCGTCGAGCGACAGGTTCGCCGTCGTGATGGCGCGGCGCAGGAGCGAGGTGTGCACGACGTCGGGCAGGACGCCGGCCTCGGTGAGGAGCTGACCGCCGCGCTTCGCCTCCTCGGTCCCCTTCTCCGACAGGGCGACGTCCACCCAGCCGGTGAACAGGTTCTTGGCGTTCCATTCGCTCTCGCCGTGGCGGAGCAGCACGAGGGTGTAGGTCATGGGTTCCATCCTGCCGCACGGCCCGCCGCGCGGGCACCCGCGTCCCACGTGGTGGTGACCGTCGCCGTCCGGCGTGGGACGAAGGTCCGGGAATCGGGCGGGCGGCGCGCACGTTGCCCCGGACATGCCGATCGACGGAGAGTACGCCCCCAGCCCGAGCGCCTGGTCCCGCAAGCAGGCCGAGTCCTACGAGTCGTCCGGCGGGACGCGCAGCACGACCCTGAACGGGATGCCGGTGGTCGTGCTCACGACCCTCGGCCGCCGCACCGGCAAGGTCCGCAAGACGCCGCTCATGCGGGTCGAGCACGACGGCGTGTACGCGGTCGTCGCGTCGCTGGGCGGCGCCCCTCAGCACCCCGTCTGGTACCACAACGTCGTGGCGCACCCGCAGGTCGAGCTCCAGGACGAGGCCGAGCGCCACGACTACGTGGCGCGCGAGGTCCACGGCGAGGAGCGGGCGCTCTGGTGGGAGCGCGCCGTCGCGGCCTACCCGCCGTACGCCGACTACCAGCAGAAGACGTCCCGCGAGATCCCGGTCCTGGTCCTGGAGCGCGCCGCGCCGGACGCCTGACCGGCCGAGCGGGTCGCGCGGAGCGTCAGCGCGCCGCGCGGACCTTGCGCGCCTGCGCGTAGACGTCGAGCATGCGCAGCGCGGCGGTGTCCCAGCCGAACCGCTCGCCCGCGCGCCGGGCGCCGTCGCCGAGCGCGGCGAGGCGCTCGTCGTCGGCGAGCAGGTCGCCGAGCACGCGCGCCCAGGTCGCGGGGTCGTGGTCGGGCACGAGGACGCCGGACACCTGGTCCTCGACCACCGTCCTCAGGCCGCCGACCGCGGCCGCGACGACGGGCGTGCCGCTCGCCTCCGCCTCGGCCGCGACGAGCCCGAACGACTCGTTGTGCGACGGCACGGCGACGACGTCGGCAGCCCGGTACCAGCGGGCGAGCTCGTCGCGCGGGACGGGCGGGCGCACGACGAGCCGGTCGCTCACCCCGACCTGGTAGGCGAGCGCCTCGAGCTCGCGCACCGCCGTCGGGCGCCCGCTGGGGCCGCCCAGCACGACGAGCGTCGGCACGGGCTCCCCGCGCTCGGCGAGGACGCCGAGCGCCCGGACGAGCACGTCGGGGCCTTTGAGCGGCTGCACGCGCCCCGCGAAGAGCACGAGGCCGCCGTCGGTGGGCAGCCCCAGCCCGACGCGCAGCGCCCGGCGCCGCTCCCGCCGCGCGGCGCCGTCGCCCGCCGACGCGCTGCCGGGGTCCGGGGAGAACAGGTCGAGGTCGACGCCCGGCGGCACGACGTGCACGCGCGCGGGGTCGGCGGCGTAGTCGCGCACGAGGTCGTCCGCCTCGGCGTCCGTGCTCGCGACGAGCGCGTCCGCCTCGGCGACGACCTGCTCCTCGCCGATGATCCGGCCCAGCGGCTCGGGCGCGTCGCCCGGGGCGAGCGCGGCGTTCTTCACGCGCGCGAGCGTGTGCATGGTGTGCACGAGCGGGACGTCCCAGCGGTCGGCCGCGAGCCAGCCCACCTGCCCGGAGAGCCAGTAGTGTGTGTGGACGACGTCGTACCAGCCCTCGTGGTGACGCGCCTCCGCACGCAGCACCCCCGCCGTGAAAGCGCAGAGCTGGCCGGGCAGGTCGTTCTTGTCGAGCCCCTCGAAGGGCCCGGCGACGACGTGGCGCACCGTCACGCCGTCGGACACCTCGACCTTGCGGGGCTGGCTCGACGCCGTGGCGCGCGTGAAGATCTCCACCTGCGTGCCGCGGCGCGCGAGCGCGTGCGCGAGCTCCGTGACGTACACGTTCATGCCGCCCGCGTCGCCCGTGCCCGGCTGGTCGAGGGGTGACGTGTGCACCGAGAGCATGGCGACCCGCAGCGGGGTCGACGGGGAGACGCCCTCCGGCAGCTCGAACGTGGACACGATGGCTCAGGCCTCCACGACGCAGGCCGGAGCAGGCAGCGCGAGCACGTCCAGCACGTGGGCGGCGCCGTCCGAGCGGCGCACGCGCAGGAGCGCGAGGTTCGACGTCGGCTCGGCAGCCTCCACGTCCGACCGCCCGAGCAGCGGGTCGTCGTTCTGGTTCGCGACGACGACGAGGTCGTGCAGGGTCTCCTCGGGTGCGGCGAGGACGGCGAAGTGGCGGGGCCAGGCGCCGCCGACCGGGGAGTCGGCGAGGTGGCGCAGCGCGGGGACGCCGCCGTCGGACCCCGGCTCGACGGCGTGCACGGCGAGCACGTCGGCACCGCGCACCGCGACCAGGACGCGCGAGCCGTCCGCGGTGACCGCCACGTGCGAGGGGTAGTTCCCACCGCCCGCTGGCGCCGCGGCGTGCGTGACGTCGTGGCGCGCGACGACGTCGTACGTGCGCGCGCCGTCGGGACCGTCGACCGGAGCGAGGACGAACAGGGCCGGGTCGAGCTCGCCGACCACGACGAGGTGCCCGGACGGCAGCGCGGCCAGGTGGCGCGGGCCGGTCCCCGGCGGGAAGGTCGCGACGACGCGCGGTGCGGAACCGTCGGGTGCCGCGGGGTCGTGCCGGCGCAGCTCGTCGGTCCCCAGGTCGACGACGAGCACGTCGCCGCTGCCGTCGTCGGCGGCGCCGAGGTGCGCGAGCGGGGCGACGAAGTGGGCGTGCGGCCCCTCCTGGCGGTCGGTGACGGGTCCCGTCCCCGCGTGGCCCTGGTGTCGTACGGTGACGCCCGCGCCACCGCTCGGTGCCGGGTCGAGCGAGCCGTCCGCTGCGGGCGCGACCGCCGTGAGGACGCCGTCCCCGTAGTTGGCGACGAGCACGTCGCCGCTCACGACCACGTGGCACGGGTACGAGCCGCCCGTGGCGACACGCTCGCCCCGGGGCGCGAGACCGCCGTCGGGCCCGACCGCGAACGGCGACACCGAGCCGGCCTCCGTCTCCCCCACCGCGTACAGCGTGTCGCCGTCCAGGGCGAGGAACGACGGCGACGGCGACTCGGCCGCCAGCACCCCGCCCACGAACGACCCCGTCCCCGCCGCGGCGTCGACGTCGAGCCCGACGCGCCACACGCCCTCCGCGCCGCCGTTGGCCGGGTGCGGATAGGTGCCGATCCAGAGGGCGCGGGTCGCGGAGGTCATGACCCGAGCCTAGTTCTCCGGACGCGTGCCTCCGGCACCCGCCCGACCGCGACCGGCCCCCGGCACGACGCCCGCGGCACGCGAGAGCGCCCCGCCGACGGGCTCGTCGGCGGGGCGCTCCGGTGCTCGTGCGGCGTCGCGTCAGTGCGCGGCGTCGTACGCCGTCTGGATCTCCTGGGAGATGCGGCCGCGGTCGTTCACCGTGTAGCCGTTGGAGCGTGCCCACTCGCGGACCTCGGTCGCGCGGGCCGAGCCGGAGGAGCGGCTGCTGCGACGCGCCGGACGGGCCGTGCTCGTGCGGGACGAGACCTTGCGCGCGTTGCCGACCCAGGACGCGAAAGCGTCGCGCAGCTCCTGCGCATTCTTGGTGCTGAGGTCGATCTCGTAGGAGACGCCGTCGAGCGCGAACGTGACGGTCTCGTCGGCTGCGCCCCCGTCGAGGTCGTCGACGAGAATTACCTGGACTTTCTGGGCCACTGTGGTTACCTCACGCTTCACAGGAATGATTGTCCTCGTCAGGATGCCATCGAAAAGTCGGGACCGTCAATTGGCCACGCCGTTGCCCGGCGTATGCCACCCGAGGCCGAGCCCACCATTCCTGGACGCAGGTACTTCATTTCGGGGCTATTTGCACGCGGTAACGGGCGACGCTCAGGCGTCGCGCGCGGGCGCGACATTCCCGTCGACGCCCGATTCCTGCTCCGCGTCCAGGCGCGCGAGCGCGGCGCGCTCGTTGCGGTCCGCGCGCACGATGGCGCGCATCGCCACGTAGAAGAGCACGCCGACGCCGATCGAGGGGATCAGTGCCGCGACGGTGGGCCAGATGTCCATGCTGTCGATCCTAGGTCTCGGGCGCGCTATTGCTGCGCGGGCTTCACGAGCGGGAAGAGGATGGTCTCGCGGATGCCGAGGCCGGTGAGCGCCATGAGCAGGCGGTCGATCCCCAGGCCCATGCCGCCCGACGGCGGCATCGCGTACTCCATCGCGGTGAGGAAGTCCTCGTCGATGCGCATGGCCTCCTCGTCGCCGGCTGCCGCGAGCAGGGCCTGTGCCTCGAACCGCTGGCGCTGGACGACCGGGTCCACGAGCTCGGAGTAGGCGGTCGCGAGCTCGACGCCACGCACGTAGAGGTCCCACTTCTCGACCTGGCCGCGCACCCTGCGGTGGTCGCGCGTGAGCGGGGAGGTCTCGACGGGGAAGTCGCGCACGAACGTCGGCGCCACGAGGTGGTCGCCCACCAGGTGCTCCCACAGGCCCTCGACGAGCTTTCCGTGGTTCACGTTCTTCGGGTCGAAGGTGAGCTCGAACTTGTCCGCGTACGTCAGCAGCGTCTCGACCGACGTCTCGGGCGTGATGGTCTCGCCCAGCGCGTCGGAGAGCGAGTCGTACATCTTGAGCTGCGTCCATTCGCCGCCGAGGTCGTATTCCGTCCCGTCGGCGAGCGTGACCAGGGTCTTCCCGAGAGCATCCTGCGCGGCCCGCTGCACGAGGTTCTGGGTGAGCGCCGCCATCGTGTCGTAGTCGCCGTAGGCCTCGTACGCCTCGAGCATCGCGAATTCCGGCGAGTGCGTGGAGTCCACGCCCTCGTTGCGGAAGTTGCGGTTGATCTCGAACACCTTCTCGACACCGCCGACTGCGGCGCGCTTGAGGAACAGCTCGGGCGCGATACGCAGGAACAGGTCGATGTCGAACGCATTCATGTGCGTCTCGAACTGGCGCGCCGCCGCGCCTTCCGGACGCGTCTGGAGCATCGGCGTCTCGACCTCGACGAAACCGCGCTCCCAGAAGTTCTCGCGGATCGAGCGCACGACGGCGGCGCGCAGGCGCACCGTGTCCCGAGCGGCCGGGCGCGCGATGAGGTCGACGTAGCGCTGCCGCACGCGCGCCTCCTCCGAGAGCTCCTTGTGGAGCACCGGGAGCGGGCGCAGGGCCTTCGCGGCGATCTGCCACGCGTCGGCGAACACGCTCAGCTCGCCGCGGCGCGAGCTGATGACGCGTCCGTGCGCGAAGAGGTGGTCGCCCAGGTCGACGTCCGCCTTGAACGACGCGAGCGACTCCTCGCCGACGACGGCCTGGCTCAGCATGACCTGGAGGCGGTTGCCCTCGCCGTCCTGGAGCGTCGCGAAGCACAGCTTGCCGGTGTTGCGCAGGAACACGACGCGACCGGCGACACCGACCTCGTCCTGCGTCTCCTCGCCGGTCTCCAGGTGCGCGTACGCGGCCCGGACGTCGGCGATCGTCGTCGTGCGCGGGACGGACACGGGGTACGGCTGGTCGCCGCGCGCGAGGATCCGCTCGCGCTTCTCGCGGCGGACCTGCATCTGCTCCGGCACGTCGTCGACGTGCTCCTCGGGCTCGCGCGCGTCAGGAGAAGGGGTTCCGGCGGGGGAGGTCACCCGAGGATTCTACCGACGCTCGCACGCCGTCGAGGTAGGGGCGTGGTGCCGCGAGGTAGAGGCGTGGTCATGCCCACCCCTCTACGTCGCGGTACCAGAGCTCTACCTCGCGGTACCAGGGCTCTCCCTCGGCGGGAGGGTGGGCAGGAGGTCCAGCGCGAGGTCGAGGATCGGGGCCGAGTGGGTGAGCGCGCCGACCGAGAGGTAGTCGACGCCGGTGCCCGCGACCTCGCGCGCGCGGTCCAGCGTGAGGTTGCCCGTGGCCTCGAGCTCGACCTTGGCCGGGACGCCGTCCTTGCCCTCCCGTGCCCGGACGGCCTCGACCGTCTCGGCGAGCACGGGCGTCGGCATGTTGTCGAGGAGGAGGAAGTCCGCACCCGCCGAGACGGCCTCGAGCGCCTGTGCCGTCGTGTCCGCCTCGACCTGGACGAGCACGTCCGGGAACGTGCGGCGGATCGCGTCGATCGCGGCGCTCACCGACCCGGCGGCCACCACGTGGTTGTCCTTGACCATCGCGACGTCGTAGAGGCCCATGCGCTTGTTCGTGCCTCCGCCGGCGCGCACTGCGTATTTCTCCAGGGCGCGCAGGCCGGGCGTCGTCTTGCGCGTGTCCAGCACCTGCGCGCCCGTCCCGGCGAGCTCGCGCGCCCACGCGCGCGTCGCCGTCGCGACGCCGGACGCGCGGCTCGCGAGGTTGAGCAGCGTGCGCTCGGCCGCGAGGAGCACCTGGACCGGCCCCGTGAGCGCGGCGAGGACGCGGCCGCGACCCACGGCCGCGCCGTCGGACGCGACGAACGTCACCTCGACGGGCGGAAGCCCGAACCGCTCGGCGACCTGCCGCGTCACCTCCTCGACGACGACGAGCCCCGCCACGACCCCGTCAGCGCGCGCCACGAGGTGCGCGGTCCCGGTGGCCGACGGCGGCACGGTCGCCTGCGTCGTGACGTCGCGCCCCGGGGCGACTCCCAGGTCCTCGTCGAGCGCCCGCGCGACGGTCTCGGCGATCCACGCCGGGTCGAGCCCCGGCTCGACGCGTGACGGGACGGGCGGCGCTCCGCCGTCGGACGGACGGGCGGGCACGGGCTCGGCGGGGCTGCTCACGGTTCCCCACCGTATCCGCTCGTCCGCGAACCGAGAGGATCTGCGTCCGGCGCAGGTGGTGGTCGCGTCCCGTCGAGCCGCGCCGAACCCGGGGTCGTCGACGGGTTCGCGCCGTTCTCGGACAGCAACCCCGGTCTCGGCGTCAGCCGGTCCGTCAGCGGACGCGCAGCGTCCCGTCGGCGTCGAGCGATACCAGCACGCGGCGCTCCCACGCCGGGTCGGTGTCCGGGAAGTCGGTGCGGAAGTGGCCGCCGCGGCTCTCCGTGCGCAGCGCCGCGGCCGCGGTGAGCGCGGTCGCGACCTGGTGCACGTTCGTCGTCTCCCACTCCGCGGCCTGCGGCTGCGCGACGACGTCGCTCGCCTCGTGCGCGTCCGTGCGGACCGCGGCGAGGCGGACCGCGGCGGCGGCGAGCCCGTCGCCGTCGCGGATCACGCCCGGACCGGCCGAGGCGATCGACTGGATCCGCGAGCGCGCCGCGGCCGCGACGAGCGCCGACGGCCCGGGACGTCGGACGGGCTCGACCTGCTCGAGCTCGCCCGCGGCGACCCGGTCGGTGATCTGGCGCGCCGCGCGGTGCGCGAACACGAGGCCCTCGAGCAGCGAGTTGGACGCGAGCCGGTTGGCGCCGTGGACGCCCGTGCACGCGACCTCGCCGATCGCGTAGAGCCCGTCGACGGTCGACCGCCCGTGCAGGTCCGTCACGACGCCGCCCGAGTGGTAGTGCTGGGCCGGCGCCACGGGGACCGGCTCCTCGGTCCAGTCGAGGCCGTTCTCCGCGAGCCGCTCGGTGATCGTCGGGAAGCGCGAGCGCAGGAAGTCGGCGCCGAGGTGGCGCGCGTCGAGCAGCACGTGGTCGGAGCCCGTCGCGGCCATCTGCCGCACGATCGCGTGCGCGACGACGTCGCGCGGCGCGAGCTCCGCCATCGGGTGCTGCGCGGGCATGAACCGGTGGCCGTCGGTGTCGAGGAGGATCGCGCCCTCGCCGCGCACCGCCTCGGAGATGAGCGGGAGCTGGCCCCGCGCGCCGAGCCCGAGCCACAGGACCGTCGGGTGGAACTGGACGAACTCGAGGTCGCCGAGCGTCGCGCCCGCGCGCAGGGCCGCCGCGATGCCGTCGCCCGTCGCCTGCGGGGGGTTGGTCGAGGAGCGGAACACCTGCCCCACTCCCCCGGTCGCGAGCACGACCGCGCGCGCGAGCACGGCACCGACGCCGTCGCGCGTGCCCTCGCCGCGCACGTGGAGCGTCACCCCGCAGGCACGTGTGACAGGGCCGTCGGGGGTGCTGGTGGAGGACGCAGCACCCGTGAGGACGTCGAGCACGAGCGCGTTCTCGATGACCTCGATGCCCGGGTCGTTGCGCACCGCGTCGAGCTGCGCCACGAGCGCGCGGGAGATCTCCGCCCCGGTCGCGTCACCGCCCGCGTGCGCGATGCGGTCCGCGTGGTGACCGCCCTCGCGCGTCAGCGCGATGTCGCCGTTCTCGGCGCGGTCGAAGTTCGCGCCACGGGCGACGAGCTCGCGCACGCGCGCCGGGCCCTCGGTGACCAGCACCTCGACCGCGGCCGGGTCGCACACCCCGACGCCCGCGACGAGCGTGTCGGCGAGGTGCGCCTCGGGCGAGTCCTCGGGGTCGAGCGCCGCGGCGATGCCGCCCTGCGCCCACACCGTGGAGCCCGACGACAGCTCGCCCTTCGTGACGAGCAGGACGCGCGGCACGCGCGTGCGCAGCTCGAGCGCCGCGGTGAGGCCCGCGATGCCGGACCCGACGACGACGACGTCCGCCGTCGTCGTCCAGCCCGGTGCCGGGGCCGCGAGGGTCCGGGCGAGCACGGGGGACCCGGACCCGCCGCGTCCGCTCACGCGGGGCGCACCACGGACGCGACGCCGGCCGAGTCGACCCCGCCGTCCCCGCCGCGGAACGGGGCGAACGGCAGGCCGCTCGCCTCGAGCCCGTGGCCCGCGGGCACGAGCCCGGGCTCGTCCGAGAGCTCGACGATCCGGTTCTGCTCGTCCACGAAGACGACGTTCGGCAGGTAGGTGCGCGCGTCGGCGTCGTCGAGCATGCCGTAGGCGATGAGGATGACGACGTCACCCGGGTTCACGAGGTGCGCGGCGGCGCCGTTGATGCACACCTGGCCGGCGCCGCGCTCCCCCGGGATGACGTACGTCGTCAGGCGCGCGCCGTTGGTGACGTCCACGACGTCGACCTGCTGGCCCGGGTAGAGGTCCGCGGCGTCGAGCAGGTCGGCGTCCACGGTGATCGAGCCGACGTAGTGCAGGTCGGCCTGCGTCACCGTCGCGCGGTGGATCTTGCCGATCATCATGGGGCGCTGCAGGGACGCCGGACGACGCGGCGGGCTCGACGGGGTCTGCGCGGTCACGCGGTACCTCCAGGTGCGGGGGCACGGCCGGCGGGGTCGGCGGCCCGGGTCGCGGGCGGCGCGATCTCGACGGCCGCGTTGTCGATGAGACGGGTGGTGCCCACGCGTGCCGCGACCAGGAGGAGCCCGGGGCCGACGGCGCCGGGCGCCAGGTCCTCCACGGTAGCGGGATCGACGAGCGCCACGTAATCCAGGTCAACACCGTCGGCGGCGTCCAGGATTCCCCGCGCGGCGGCGAGGACTCCCGGTGCGTCGGCGCCCGCGTCCGCGGCGTCCTGACCGGCACGCAGCGCGCGGCTCAGCGCGAGCGCCTCGTCGCGCTCCGCGGGCGACAGGTAGGCGTTGCGCGACGAGCGCGCGAGCCCGTCCGCCTCGCGCACCGTGGGGACCGCGACGATCTCCACGTCGAGGTCGAGGTCGGCGACCAGGCGCCGGACCGCGAGCAGCTGCTGCGCGTCCTTGGCCCCGAAGACCGCGGCGTCGGGCCGCACGAGGTGGAGCAGCTTGAGCACGACGGTGAGCACGCCGTCGAAGTGCCCGGGCCGCGACGCGCCCTCCAGGACGGTGGCGATCCGGCCCGAGGTGACGCGGACGATCGGGCCACCGGTACCGAGGTCGGGGTACAGCTCCTCGACGGCGGGTGCGAAGACGACGTCCACGGCGACGTCGTCGCCCGCCGCGGCGAGCAGCGCGACGTCGGCCGCGACGTCGCGCGGGTAGCGCTCGAAGTCCTCGCCCGGCCCGAACTGGAGCGGGTTGACGAAGTCGGTGACGACGACCTGCCCGGCCGGGCCGACCTCGGCCCGCGCGCGGCGCACGAGCTCGAGGTGCCCGGCGTGCAGCGCACCCATCGTCATGACGACGGCGCGGCGCGCGCCGGGGTGGGCGGCGGCCCAGCCGTCGAGCGCGCCGCGGAGGGCGGCGCGCGTCGTCACGACGCGCGGGGTCTCCGGCCGGGACGTCGGGGGGACGCCCGGGGCGGGGGTGGTGGTCATGCCGTTCCTTCGTCGTCGTGCGGGTCGTGCGGGTCGTGCGGGTCGTCGTGCGGCACGGCGCCGGGCCCTGCGTCGGGCGCCTCCGCGAGCGCGTCGAGGAGGGTGCGGGCTGTTCGCTCGTCGAGGCGCCCGCCCGCGAGCGCCCGGCGGGTCGCCGCGCGGCCCAGCGCACGGTACGACGGCGGCACGTCGGCCGCGTCGCTCGTCGCCGCGAGCGCGTCCAGGGCGTCCAGGTGCTCGCGCACCGTGCCGACGTCGCCGCGCACCACGGGACCGGTGAGGCCGAGGAGCGCGCCCGCCCCCGCCCCCGTGCCCGACTCGGCGCCCGCGTCCGCGCCGCGGGTCGCGCCGTCGAGCGCGGCGGAGAGCAGCGGGGCGAGCGCCCGGCCCGGCTGGTCGACGCCCGCGGCCTCGAGCGCCTGCGCAGCCTGGGCGACGAGCACGACGAGGTGGTTCGCGCCGTGCGCGAGGGCCGCGTGGTACAGCCCGCGGGACTCCTCGGCCACGACGACGGGCTCCCCGCCGAGCTCCACGACGAGCGCCTGCCCGATCGGCAGGACCGGTCCCGGGGCCGTGACGGCGAACGTCGTGCCCTCGAGCCGCGCGAGGTCGAGCGACGTGCCGGTGAACGTCATGGCGGGGTGCAGGGCGAGCGGGATCGCCCCCGCGGCGCGGGCCGGGTCGAGCACGGCGGTTCCGTAGCGGCCGGACGTGTGCACGACGATCTGCCCCGGCTGCCAGGCCCCCACGTCGGCGAGGCCGCGGACCAGGTCGCCCAGCGCGTCGTCGGGCACCGCGAGGAGAACGAGCTCCGCGCGCTCCACGACCTGCGGGACCTCGAGCACCGGCACGCCGGGGAGGAGGGTCTCGATGCGCTCGCGCGACGCGTCGGACACGCCGCTCGCGCCGACGACCGCGTGCCCGGTGGCGCGCAGCGCGCTCCCGAGGACCGCCCCGACGCGGCCCGCCCCCACGACGCCCACACCGAGGCGCCCGGGCCGCGCGCCCGCCGCGCTCACGGCCGTTCTCCGTCCTCGGCCCGGCGGTCGACGGGTTCCGTGCCGGGCACGCGGCCAGGATCTGTCGCGGGCACCGGGTCGGGCTCGACGGCGGACACCGGGGTGGGCTCGGGCGCGGGCTCGGTGGCGGGAACCAGGGGCACGTCGTCGCGCCGCATCCACAGCTCCGGGCCGGCGTGGGCACGCGCCTCGCGGGCGCGCTCGGCCTGGGTGTCGAGGAGGCGCGCGGCGTCGCCCGCGTCGAGGTGCCAGACCTTCGGCGAGACCGGGCCGGGCGTGGAGTGCACCGCGAACGTCGCGACGTCGAACCGACGCTGGAGCGGGCCCTGCTCGAGCCCGAGCGACTGCGTGCGCTCGTGCGGCACGACGACGAGGCTGCGGAACACCCGCCCGCCGCGCAGCAGGAGCGCGCGGTCGGTCACCGTGAAGCCGTTGCGCCGCCACGACACGAGGTCGAGCAGGCGCGCGCGTCGCGGGGTCACCGTGAAGTGCTCGCCCGCGTCGAGGCCGGACAGGCCCTCGTCGAGGAGGGCGCGCGGGTCGCGCGTGCCGAGGTCCGGCAGCACGAGCCACAGCGCGGCGAGCGCCTCGTCGCGCGTCCCGACGGGCAGGAGCACGCTCGTCGTGTCCGACCCGTCGGAGCTCACCCCGTAGCCCGCCACGTTGACGTCGACCCGCCACCAGTCCGGCCCGCGCCAGAACGGGCCCTGCCGCAGCCGCACGGCCTGGACGCGACCGGGCGGGATCGTCTGCGACCGGGTCTCCAGGAGGCCGTGCCGCAGGCGGATGCCGTCCGGTGAGATCGCCGAGCGGAAGCCGAACTCGCCCGAGAACCGCGAGAAGAGGAAGCCGCCGAAGCCGAGGACCGCGGGGAGCGCGCTGAACAGCACCCCGATCTCCCGCGTGCCGATCACGACCCCGGCGATCCCCAGGACACCGAGGACGAGGCCGACCGTCGCGCCCGACCGCACGAGCGAGGCGACGAGCCGGCCCGGACCGACCGCGGTGACCGGCTGCTCGGGCGCCTCCGGGGCGACCAGCACCTCGTCGCCCGCGGGCGCCCCGCCGATCGGCCGCACCGTCGACGGGGTGCTCGGGTCCGCCGGGGACGTGGCACCGACGCCCGTCGTGCCCCCGTCCGCGACCGCCGTCGGGACGCCGACCGGGCGCTCGCGCGCGACCCGCAGGCCGGCGGCGCGCGCGAGGAGGTCGTTGCGCAGCCGGTTGGCCTCGACCTCCTTGAGGAAGCCGAGCTTCACGCCCGAGTCCGCGCCCCCGGCGACCTCGAGCTTGAGCTCCGCGAGGCCGAAGAAGCGCGCGAGGAGCGGCTGCACGACGTCGACCGCCTGGAGCCGGTCCAGCCGGGCCTTGCGCTGCTGCCGGAACAGCACGCCCGTGCGCAGGTGCACCGACTCGTCGTCGACCGCGTAGCTCGTCATGCGCCACGCGAGCGCCGAGTACCCCAGCCCCACGAGCCCCACCGCGAGGATGCCGAGGAGGATCATCCACCAGCGGTTCCCCTCGAGGAGGTTCTCCCCCTCGGGCAGCCCGTTGAGCGTCTGCTGCCCGACGACGACGAGCAGCACCGCGATGACCGTCCAGCCGCGCACGAGCGGGGTGACCGGGTGCACCCGGTGCCACACGAGGTCGTCGGTGGCCGGTGCTTCGCTCACAGGCCCGCCAGCCTCGCCTCGCCGCGCGACGCGAGCCGGTCGCGCAGGCGCTCCGCCTCGGCGGGCTCGAGGCCGTCGATCGTCGCGTCCGTGGACGCCGACGCCGTGTGGAGCTGCACCTGCGCGATGCCGAGCTTGCGTGCGAGCGGTCCGGCCTGCACGTCGACATACTGCATGCGGCCGTAGGGCACGACGACGAGCTGGCGGAACATGATGCCGTGCCGGATCAGCAGGTCGTCGTCGCGCTCGGCGTACCCGATCGCGCGCACCTGGCGCGGGACGAGCACGAGCGCCCACAGCCCGAGGAGCACGAGCACCCCGAGCACGAGCCACTGCCACCAGTGCGGGAAGAGGATCGCCAGCACGATCACCGCGACCGCCGGTACCGCGAGCGTGATGCCCACCGACAGCAGGCGTGCGGTGATCAGCCGGGGCGACACGCGCGTCCACTCGATGCCGGGCGGGTCGAAGGGGCCGGTGCCGCGGGCGTCCAGGTCCCGTGCAGGGTCGGTCATGCGTCGATTCTCCCATCCCGTCCCGGTGCGCCCGGGGTCGCGTGTCGCGCGTCACGCCGGCCAGGGCGCCGCCTGCGCGCCACCGGATCGCGGGGCGCGTGACGCCGCGCACCGCGGAGCGTCAGGCGGGCGTGCTCGCGCCCGGCGTCTCCGGGTCCTCGCGCGTCGTCGAACCCTCGCGGCCCTCGCCGCGGTCGTCGGGCGGGAGCTGGCAGAACCGCTCGGCGACGAGCCCGACGACGGCCAGCAGCACCGCGCACGCGACCGCGACGCCCGCCGCCACCGCGCGGTCGCGCTGCGCCTCGATCGAGAGGTCGGGCAGGGCCACGAGCACCTGCGCGCCGTACCAGCCCGCGAGCAGGGCACCCGTGAGAGCGGCGGCCTTGGCGAGCACGAACGTGCGGGCTGCGCGGATCGCGTCGAGCGAGGGCCGCTTGCCCCGCTGGTAGGCGCGGACGGTCCATCCCGCCCAGAACACCGCCGCAGCGAGCGCGACGACCGCGACGTCGACGATCCACGGCACCGCCGGCAGGTGCGTGCCGCGGCCCTGGAGGAGCCGCACGACGAACCAGCCCACGACCGCCGTGGCGACGGCCACGAGCAGGAGGGTGCGGACCGAGGTGCGCCGCATCAGCGCTGGGCGTCGCGCGCGGCGCCCGAGACCGGACCGAACGGCGGCCACGGGTCGGTCGCCGGGTGCAGGGACGCGTCGGCGAGCGGCCCAGGTGCCGACGCCTCGGCCGACTGCTGAGCCGACTGCTGGACCGGAGGCTGGACCGGGGCGAAAGGCACCGACCGGATGATGCCGTCGTCGGCCGGGGTGGCCGGGTCCGCAAGGGTCTGCGCGTGCGGGACCGCCACAGGGGGCGCCCCCGCCGGGTGCGCGGCGACCGGGGGCTCTGCCGGGCGGACGGGTGCGAAGGCAGGGAAGGCGGGGGCGCCCTGCTCCGGGGGCAGCACGGCGTCCTGCACCGGCGGCTCGGGGTCGGGCAGCGCCGGCGGGCGGTGCGACGGCCCGGGGAACGGCGCGACGGCCGGCGACCCGGCCTCGTGCGTACCGAACGACCCGTCCGGGACGACCGTCGGGGCACCCTCGACCGAGGACGCCACGCCCTCGGACACCGGGGCGAAGACGGGGCGGACCACGCGGGCCTCCGCCGGGGCCGCCTGCGGCGGGACCGCGGCCTGCGGCGGGGCGACGGGGAGCACCGCGCCCGGGGCGGAGGGCTCCTGCGGCGGCACGGGCTGAGCGGGCAGCGGCTGCTGCGGCGCCGGGGGTCGCTGGGGCAGCGCCTGGTGCGGCGCCTGCGACGGGACGGGCGGATGCTGGGGCGCGGCCGGCGCGGGGACGTCCTCCGGGACCGCCGGCACGCCGACCGCACCCGACGTCGACGGCGCCTCGTGCGGCCCGGGGACCGCGTCGGCCGACGGCTGCCGGTACGGGTCGTCGACGACCACAGGGTCCGCCGGCGCGGGAGCGGGTGCCGCGTCGGAGCCCCCGGTCGCGACCGGGACCGCACCCGTGGGCTCGGGCGCGGCGTCGGTCAGCCAGTCCAGCGCGAGCCACCGGATTCCCCCCCGGTCCGGTGCGGTCGCCGCGAGCGCCGCGACCGGACCCCCACCGAGGCCGGGCAGCACCGCGTCCGGGTCGATCTGCGACCACGGCTCGAGCACGAACGCCCGCTCGTGGGCGCGTGGGTGCGGCAGCTCCAGGTCGTCGGCGACGGCCGTGAGCGTGCCGTACACGATGAGGTCCACGTCGAGGGTGCGCGGCCCCCACCGCTCGTCACGCACCCGGCCGTGCGCCTGCTCGACGGCCTGGCACGCGCGCAGCAGGTCGCGGGCCGAGAGACGCGTGCGGGCGAGCAGGACCGTGTTGAGGAAGTCGGGCTGGTCGGGGCCGCCCACCGCCGCCGTCCGCGCGAGCGGCGAGACCTCGGTGATCTCGAGCCCGGAGATCCGGTCGAGGTCGGTGATCGCGTCGCGCAGCGTCTGCTGGGCGTCGCCGAGGTTCGCCCCGAGGGCGAGCACCACCTCGACGAAGCCCGCGGGCACGTCGTCCATGCGGTCGTGCTCGACGGGCGGAGCGGGGACCTCCTCCTCCGCGGCGACCGGCGCGGCCTGCTCCTCCGACGTCGCGACAGGGGCACCGGCGTCGAGCGCCGCCGCGACCGGAACGGGGGTGACGGGCGCCTCGGGCACCGCGTCGCCGTGACCCTCGTACGTCGGCTCGTACGCCGGCTCGAAGGGCGTGGCCAGCGGATCGGCAGCGGCCGCCTGGTCCTGGACCGGCTCCGGCGCGTGCTCCGCGAGGGGTGCGGCAGCGGGGACCGGGCCCGGCTGCTCGGGCGCCGTCGACACCGGCACGGGGACCGCGCCCGGCAGACCCTCCGCGGAGGGCTCGGACGGCGCCGGGAGCGCCGCGGCCTCGAGCAGCGCGTCGTACGGCGCCGGGACCGGCTCGGGCGCGGGGGCCGGTGCCTCGGGGGCGGGAACGGGGCCCGTCGTCTCCTCGTGCGCCGGTGCGACCGGTCCGGGCACCGCCGGGGCCTCGCGTGTGGCGTCGCGCTCGTCGTCGAGGTCCGCGGATCCACCCGCGACCTCGTGCTCCGAGTCAGGCGACGGGGGCTCGACGGGGACCGGGGTCGTGCCCGGAGGGATGCTCGGCGGCATGACGTCGGGCGCCGGGGCGAGCTCGACCCGCTCCTCGGCGACCGGGGCGTCCCCGACGCCGTGGATGAGGGCGGGCGCGACCGAGCCCACGGGGATCGGGGCGACGAGCTGCGCGTCCCGCACGCCGTGCTGCTCGGACCGGCGCGAGAGCGGCGCGACGACCGGGACGACGACGCGGTCGCGGCGGATGACGACCTCGACGTCCTCGAACGGGACGGTGATCGGCGCCTGCGGCTTGTGCACGGCGACGTCGACCGCGACGACCTCGTCGTGCGTGAGGATCGTCGCCGCGATGCGCTCGGCCACCGTCTCGACGAGGTCGGCGGGCGAGCCCGCGAGGACGGCCACCACGTCCTCGGCGACGCCCGCATAGCTGACGGTCTGGGCGAGGTCGTCCCCGCTCGCGGCGGCGCGCGTGTCCAGGTGGAGCACGACGTCGGCACGGAAGAGCTGGCCCTCGACCTTCTCGTGCTCGAAGACGCCGTGGTGCCCCGTGGCGCTCAGGCCCGTGAGCCGGATCCGGTCGAACGGCCGTCCGTCCGCGTCGAGGACCGCTCCTGCGAACGCTGTGGTCACGTCGTGCTCCCGTCCGGTGCTCCGTCGCCGCCCGCCGGTCGGGCGGACGGACCTCTCGTCACCGTGTCTCGTTGCGTGTGTCGTGCTGCGCCGGGCCGGCCGCGCCGCGGGGCCCGTCGCCCATCCTGCTAGGTGGTGGGCCGCGCCGTCGAGTCGCTCCCGGTCCTCGGTCGGTCGGTCGAGCCCGCGCTCCCGTCCCGTCGGCCCGACCCGGCCGCGCCCGCGCGGGACCATGCCGCCGCGACGCGCACGGCGTCGGCCGACGCCCGGACGGTGTGGACCCGCACGCACCACGCGCCCGCGGCGGCGGCGAGCGTCGTGATCGCGGCGGTCGCGTCGTCGCGCAGCAGGGGCGGCACGGGCTGCCCGTCGGACCGCGCGAGGAGGTGCCCCAGGAACCGCTTGCGGGACGCCCCGACGAGCACCGGCAGGCCGAGCTCCTCGAGCTCGCCGAGCCGCGCGAGCAGGGGCCAGTTGGACGACCCGGCCTTGGAGAACCCGAGGCCGGGGTCGAGGACGACCTGGTCGCGCCGGACCCCGGCGGCGAGCAGCGTCTCGACGCGCGCCGCGAGCTCGTCGCGCACGTCCGTGACGACGTCGTCGTAGTCCTCGAGGTCGTCCATGACGTCGGCGTGGCCGCGCCAGTGCATGCAGACGTACGCGACGCCCGTGCGCGCGACGACCTCGGCCATCGCCGGGTCGGCGAGCCCGCCCGAGACGTCGTTGACGATCCGCGCCCCCGCCGCGACCGCGCGCTCGGCGACGACGGCGCGCGTGGTGTCGACGCTCACGACCGCACCCTCCGCGGCGAGCGCGGAGATCACGGGCAGCACGCGGGCGAGCTCCGCCTCGACGGGGACGCGCCCGGCACCGGGCCGGGTCGACTCGCCGCCCACGTCGAGGATGTCGGCCCCCTCGCCCAGCAGCTCGCGCCCGTGCGCGATCGCGGCGTCCGGCTCGTACCACTCGCCGCCGTCGGAGAACGAGTCCGGCGTGACGTTGACGACGCCCATGACGAGCGTCCGGCCGACGTCGGCCAGCTCCTCGAGCCCGGCGACCACGAAGCGGTCCACGGGACTAGCGCCCCAGGATGAGGCTCATCGCCTCGGCCCGCGTCGCGCCGTCGCGCATCTGACCCCGCACCGCCGACGTCACCGTGCGCGACCCCGGCTTGCGCACACCGCGCATCGACATGCACAGGTGCTCGCACTCGACGACGACGATCGCGCCGCGCGGCTGGAGGTGCTCCACGAGCGCGTCCGCGATCTGCGACGTGAGCCGCTCCTGCACCTGCGGGCGGCGCGCGAAGACCTCGACGAGGCGCGCGAGCTTCGACAGGCCCGTGATGCGCCCGTCGACGTTGGGGATGTAGCCGATGTGCGCGACGCCGTGGAACGGCACGAGGTGGTGCTCGCACGTCGAGTACACCTCGATGTCCTTGACGAGCACCATCTCCTCGTGGCCGAGGTCGAACGTCGTCGTGAGGACGTCCGCGGCCTCCTGGCGCAGGCCCGCGAAGATCTCGCGGTACGCGCGCGCCACGCGGGCGGGGGTGTCCCGCAGACCCTCGCGGTCCGGGTCCTCCCCCACCGCGAGCAGCAGCTCGCGGACGGCGGCCTCCGCGCGCTCCTGGTCGTACGGCGGCACGTCCGCCGGGGCGCGCAGGTCCTCCGCCGCACGGGCCCGCGTGATGGCGGTCGGTACCGTGCCCGCGCCCGGAGCCTCGCCCATCAGCCCTGCCCCGGCTCGCGCACGTCCGTGACGTCCGACGTGCCGTCGCGGCCGAGAGCCCGGTCGAGCGGGCTGTCGGCGGGGACCTCGCCGATGCGCTCCGGCGGCAGCTCGTCGTTCGCGGCGGCGGCCTCGTCCTGCGGGATCACCGGGGCGCCGTTCTGCGCCGCCTTCTCGGCGTCCGTGAGGACGGGCCCGCGCTGCGACACGGCGCGCTGCTCGCTCGAGAGCCACACGTCGCGCGCGTCGCGCTTGACGACCGGCTCGAAGACCCGCGCGAGCTCCGCCTGGTTGAGCGTCTCCTTCTCCAGGAGCTCGAGCACGAGCGCGTCGAGCACGTCGCGGTACTGCGTGAGCACCTCCCACGCCTCGTCGTGCGCGGCCTCGACGAGCTTGCGCACCTCGTGGTCGACGGTGCCCGCGACGGACTCGGAGTAGTCGCGCGTGTGGCCCATGTCGCGGCCCATGAAGGGCTCGCCCGAGCCGGTGCCCAGCTTGATCGCGCCGACGCGCTCGCTCATGCCGTACTCGGTGACCATCTTCTTGGCGATCGCCGTGGCCTTCTCGATGTCGTTCGAGGCTCCCGTGGTCGGGTCGTGGAAGACGAGCTCCTCGGCGACGCGCCCGCCCATGGCGTACGCGAGCTGGTCCAGCAGCTCGTTGCGCGTCGTGGAGTACTTGTCCTCGGTCGGCATGACCATCGTGTACCCGAGCGCGCGGCCGCGCGGCAGGATCGTCACCTTGGTGACGGGGTCCGTGTAGCGCATCGCCGCGGCGACGAGGGCGTGGCCGCCCTCGTGGTACGCCGTGATCTTCTGCTCCTTGACGTTCATGACGCGCGTGCGCTTCTGCGGCCCGGCCACGACGCGGTCGATCGCCTCGTCGAGCGCGCGGTCGTCGATGAGCTGGGCGCCGCTGCGGGCGGTGAGGAGCGCGGCCTCGTTGAGCACGTTCGCGAGGTCGGCGCCGGTGAAGCCCGGCGTGCGGCGCGCCACGGCGGCGAGGTCGATCTCGGGGACGATCGGCTTGCCCTGGGCGTGCACGCGCAGGATCGCCTCGCGGCCCTTGAGGTCGGGCGCCTCGACGGCGACCTGGCGGTCGAAGCGGCCCGGGCGCAGGAGCGCCGGGTCGAGGATGTCGGGGCGGTTCGTCGCCGCGATGAGGATGACGTTCGTCTTGACGTCGAAGCCGTCCATCTCGACGAGGAGCTGGTTCAGGGTCTGCTCGCGCTCGTCGTGACCGCCGCCCATGCCGGCGCCGCGGTGACGGCCGACGGCGTCGATCTCGTCGACGAAGATGATCGCGGGCGAGTTCTCCTTGGCCTGGGTGAACAGGTCGCGGACGCGGCTCGCGCCGACGCCGACGAACATCTCGACGAAGTCCGAGCCGGAGATGGAGTAGAACGGCACGCCTGCCTCGCCGGCCACGGCGCGCGCGAGCAGCGTCTTGCCCGTCCCGGGCGGGCCGTAGAGCAGCACGCCCTTGGGGATCTTGGCCCCGACGGCCTGGAACTTGTCCGGCTCCGCGAGGAACTCCTTGATCTCGTGGAGCTCCTCGACCGCCTCGTCCGCACCGGCGACGTCCGCGAACGTGACCTGCGGGGTGTCCTTGGAGACGAGCTTGGCGCGCGACTTGCCGAACCCCATGACGCGCGAGCCGCCGCCCTGCATCCGCGAGAGCAGGAACCAGAACAGCACGCCGATGATGAGGAAGGGGATGAGCAGGCCGAGCAGCGAGGACCAGAACGACGGCTGCGCGACCTCGGAGTTGTACCCGTCCTTCGGCTCCGCCTGGACGACCGCGTCGACCACGGCCTCCCCCTGGGGCTGGACGTAGTAGAACTCGACGTTCTTGCCCTTGTTCTCCTCGGTGTCCGTACCCTCGTCGACCACGTAGTCGTCGGACAGCGTGAGACGCACGCGCTGGTCGCCGTCCACGATGAGGGCCTGCTCGACCGTGTCGCCCGAGAGCAGCTCGAGGCCCTGGGACGTGTCGATGCGCTGGACCGTCGGGCGCGACAACGTCGCGAACGCGATCCACAGGATCACGAGGCCCAGGACGATCCAGACGATCGGCCCACTGAGAATCTTCTTGATGTTCATCGGCGACGGGGCGTGCGCCCCGGATCCCTCCGCTCGCGCAAGTGTTCGGGCTCGAAACTACACTCTGGACCTTGACGCCTGCTGGGGATCACGCCTCTGTTCGCCCAGGGCGTGGCCCACGTCCCCTGGGCGCGGGCGCCACGGCGCCCGGACGCGGGACGGCGTCGCGCCACCGCGGCGCGGGCGCCCCGCCTCCCGTTCAGCTCGAGTACACGTGCGGCGCGAGCGTCCCGACGAACGGCAGGTTGCGGTACTTCTCCGCGTAGTCGAGGCCGTAGCCGACGACGAACTCGTTCGGGATGTCGAACCCGACGTACCGGACGTCGACGTCGGTCTTCGCGGCGTCGGGCTTGCGCAGCATCGCCGCGATCTCGACCGACGCCGGCCCGCGCGAGCGCAGGTTCGACAGGAGCCAGGAGAGCGTGAGGCCCGAGTCGATGATGTCCTCGACGATGAGCACGTCGCGGCCCGTGAGGTCGGCGTCGAGGTCCTTGAGGATCCGCACGACGCCCGAGGACTTGGTGCCCGACCCGTACGACGAGACGGCCATCCAGTCCATCTCGACGTGGCTGTGCAGGCGGCGCGCGAGGTCCGCCATGACCATGACGGCGCCCTTGAGGACGCCGACGAGCAGGAGGTCCTTGCCCGCGTAGTCGCGGTCGATCTGTGCCGCGATCTCGTCGAGCCGCGCACCGAGCTGCTCCTCGGTGAGCAGGATGTTCTCGAGGTCGCCTGCGACGTCCGATGCTTCCACGGGGGTCACTCCTGAGGTGTGGGGGTGGTGGGGGTGCTGAGGGTGGTGAGGGCTCGTGGGGGGATGCCGCGCCGGGGCGTCGTCTCCGGGCCCAGGGAAAGCCTGCCACACGCGCGCGCGGCCCTCAGGTCGCCCGGCAGGTGCGCGGGGCCCTGGCCCCGCCACGCCGTGACGAGCGCGTCGAGCGCGTCGACGTGCACGGCGAACAGGTCGCCCGCGGGGCAGCCCGCGCGCAGCGCCGCGGACCTCAGGGCACGACGGCGCAGGGCCGGGTGCGCGGACGCGAGCACCTCGGCGTCGAGCACCACGCTCTCGGCACCCGACGCAGCGGGCCCACCGACCGGGCCACGCCCGCGGTCGTCCGAGGACGCCACGAGCGCCGGCACGAGGGCCGACGCGAGGAGGTCCGCGGCGAGCGCGTCGAGCAGGTCGGCGTCGTCGCGCAGGAGGTCGGCCGTGCGAGCGAGCGCCGGCACGGCCCCGGGCCCGAGCACGTCGACGAGCGCGGGCACGACGCGCGCGCGCACCTGCGAGCGCAGGGGCAGCGCCGCGGTGCCGGGCGGCCCCGGGGTGTCACCCGACGGCGCCGGTCCGTTCGTGGGGTCGTCCCACCACACCAGCCCGAGGGTCCGGCACACCGCCTCGGTGTCCGCGCGCCGCAGCGCGAGGAACGGGCGCCGGAGGACGCCGCGTCGGGGCGACATCCCGGCGAGCGAGCGGGCGCCGGCCCCGCGGGCGAGCCCGAGCAGCACCGTCTCCGCCTGGTCGTCGAGCGTGTGGCCCAGGAGCACCGCGGCCGCACCGTGCTCGACCGCCACCGCGTCCAGCGCGACGTACCGGGCCGTGCGCGCCGAGGCCTCCGGGCCGTCGCCGCCCGACGCCGGCACGACGACGCGCCGCACCTCCACCGGGTCGAGCCCGAGCCCGCGGCAGCGCTCCGCGGCGTCCGCCGCGACGCCGGCGCTGCCCTCCTGGAGCCCGTGGTCCACGACGACGGCGCCCGCGCGCAGCCCGAGCCGGGGCGCGACGAACGCCGTGGCCGCAGCGAGCGCCGTCGAGTCCGCCCCGCCCGAGCACGCGACGAGCACGAGGGACCCGGGGTCCAGGTCCCCGAGCGCGCCGCGCACGGCGCGGCGCGCGGCGGCGACGACGGGTGCCGGCCCGCCCACCGGCTCAGCCGTGGACGCGGCGCACCCAGGCGCGCGCGTCGGCGATCTCGCGGGCCGTCGGCAGGTTCTCGGGTGACGCCCACACGGCGTTGAACCCGTCGCGGCCGACCTCCTTCTCGACCGCGCGCACGAACGCCGCGCCGTCGCGGTACTGCGCGATCTTGGCGTCCATGCCGAGCACCCGACGGAGCACGACGTCGAACCCGGAGCGCCCCTCGCCGTCGCGACGCGCCTCGAACTTGCGGCGGATGCTGCGCACCGTGCGCACGGTGCGCGGCCCCACGGCGTCCATCGCGACGTCGGCGTGCCCCTCCAGCAGGGCCATGACGGCGGTGACGTCGGCGAGGCGGTCCTGCTCCTCGGGTGTGAGGAGTCCGTCGACGAACGTCCCGTCCTCGCCGCGCACGGCGTGGAGGACGGCGCGGCCCACGGTGGCGAGCTTCTCGCGCAGGCGCGCCTCGGCGAGCCGGCGCGAGGACGCGGAGAGCTCGGTGAGGAGCGCGCTCGCCCGCGCGCGCAGGTGGTCCGCGAGCCACGGCGCGGCGGCGAACTGGAGCGCGTGGGTCTGCTCGTGCAGGCAGACCCAGAGGCGGAAGTCGGCGGGCTTGAGGTCGAGCGCGCGCTCGACCTGGAGGACGTTCGGCGCCACGAGCACGAGCCGCCCGGGCGAGCCGGTGTCCGCGGGCGACGGGCCGCCGTCGGGCACGACGCCGGTCGCGGCCGCGGTGCCGCCCAGCCCGCTGTAGGGGTCGAACTGGCCGAGGACCCGGCTGGAGAGGACCGCGAGCACCGACCCCACCTGGGCGGCCCCGACGAGCGCCGTCGCCTGCGGGACGCGTCCGCGCTCGCCGACGAGCGCGCCCGTCACGCCGTCGGTGAGCGACGCCATGATCTCGGTGTTGGCGCGCGCCCAGCGCGCGCGGTCCACGACGTACACGGTGCCGAGTGCGGTCGTCGGCCCGGACGCGGCGGGGGCCATGCGCGTCACGTCCAGGACGTGCGGTACGGCATCCTGCGCCGCGGCGCGCAGCCCCTCGACGAGGTCGGCGAGCTCGTCGCGCGACGCCTGGGGGCCGGGGCGCGCGAGCCGACCCGCGATCTGGGCGGCGGCCGACCAGTCGACGATCGACGTGTCACCACGTGACGGGTCGCTGCCCGAACGGCCCTCCTGCTCGACGAGTGTCACCGTCTCACCGTATCCCGGCCGTCTGTCGGCCGGGGCACGCGCCCCGGACATGCCGGAGCGGGTCAGGCCGTGCAGCCGCACTCCGCGAGCGAGGCGACGAAGTCGTCGAAGATGAGGCGCGCGCCGTACGTGCCCCCGTCGGGGACGGCGTCGGCCATGAGGGAGAACACGAGGAGGCGGTCGTCGGCCGTGACGACCGTCCCCGCGAGCGACGTGACGTTCGGCAGGCTGCCCGTCTTGGCCCGCACGACGCCGCGGCCCGCGTTCTCGAGGTAGCGCTCGCCGAGGGTCCCGGACAGTCCGGCGACCGGCAGCCCCACCGCGCCGGGCCGCAGCTGAGGGTGCGCCGGGTCCGCGAGCAGGCCGACCACCTCGTCGAGCTGGGCGGGCGTGACGACCGACCCGTCGCCGAGGCCCGAGAGGTCGGCGAGCGTCGCGCCCGTGAGGTCGACCCCGAGCCCCTCGACCGCCGACCGCACGGCCTGCGTCGCACCCGCCGCGGAGCCGGGCAGCCCCGCGTCGATCGCGACGACGCGGCCCACCACCTCCGTGATCGTGTTGTCGGAGTGCTGGAGCAGGTATGCGACGACCTCGCTCAGCGGCGCGGACTCCACCTCGCCGACGGTGCGGCCGTCGTCGGGCGCCGGTGCGCGCACCACGCCCCCCGCCACGGTGACCCCCTGCTCGGCGAGCGCGGCGACGAACGCGTCGGCGGCGGACATCGCCGGGTCCTCGGCGCGCGGCGCGTACTCCTCGTCCTCGAGCCGCGCGATGTCGACCGCGAGCGCGGCGACGGGCGCGACGTAGCCGTTGCGGACGCTCGCCGGGTCGACCGTCGGAGCGACGGCGGCACCCGTGAAGAGCGTGTCGTCGAGACGCAGCGCGACCGTGGTGCGGCCCGTCAGCCGGAGCTCGCCCGCGACCTGGGCCGCGAGGTCGCCGAGTCCCGCCCGGCCGTTGACCGCCGTCGGGTCGCCCGCACCGGCGGCGAGCATCATGTCGCCGCCGCCCACGAGGTACACGGTCTCCTGCCCCTCGAGGACGGCGCGGGTCGGGAGGGTCGCGTGCGCGCCGGGCGACGTGAGCGCGGCCGCCGCGGTGAGGGTCTTGAGGGTCGACGCCGGGACGTGGCCCACCGCGTCGCCGCTCGCCCCGAGCACGTCGCCCGTCGCGGCGTCGGTCACCAGGACGCCGACGCGCGGGCCGAGCCGGGTGTCCCCCGCGAGATCGTCCACGAGCTCCTGCACGGTCGCGGCCGCGGGGACGGGCGCCGCGCCGTCGAGGGGCGGGAGCCCGACCTCGAGCGGGGGCGCGGCGACGGCACCGGGCGCGTCGGGGAACGGGTTCGGCTCCGGGTAGGGCTCCGCGGTCGTGAGCACGCCGGGGACGACGTCGTACGCGTCCGCCACGACGTAGCCGCCGGCGAGGGCGAGCACGACACCCACGGCGACGCCCGTGCGTGCTCCCCAGCCCATGCGTCTCCCTCGCTCCGTCCTGTGCGCGCGCGCCTCCGGGGCACCGGCGGGCACCGGTGCCTGGACCGGGACGTCGGGTGCGGGCACGTGCGCATTATCACTCAGCCCGCCCGCCCGGGAGCCCGGTGGGAACCCTCTCGCGCGGACGGCACGTGTCACACTAGTTCCCGCACGACGGCGTGGTCCGTCGTCCACAGACCCAGCCACCGCCCGAGCGTCGCGGTGCCGGTACGACTGGAGGAAGCAGTGGAGTTCGACGTCACGATCGAGATCCCCAAGGGGCAGCGCAACAAGTACGAGGTGGACCACGCGACCGGTCGCATCCGCCTCGACCGCATGCTCTTCACCTCGACGCGGTACCCCGACGACTACGGGTTCATCGAGGGGACGCTCGGCGAGGACGGCGACCCGCTGGACGCGCTCGTCCTGCTCGAGGAGCCCACGTTCCCCGGCTGCCTGATCCGCTGCCGCGCGCTCGGCATGTTCCGCATGCGCGACGAGGCGGGCGGCGACGACAAGGTCCTCTGCGTCCCGACGGGCGACCAGCGTGCCGCGTGGCGCCAGGACATCGACGACGTCTCCGACTTCCACCGCCTGGAGATCCAGCACTTCTTCGAGGTCTACAAGGACCTCGAGCCCGGCAAGTCCGTCGAGGGCGCCCACTGGGTCGGCCGCGCGGACGCCGAGGCCGAGATCGAGCGCTCGCTCCAGCGCGCCATCGACTCCGGGTACCACACGCCGGGCCACTGACACCCGGCTCGCGCCATCGCACGACGGCGGCCGCTCACCTCCCGGGGTGAGCGGCCGCCGTCGTCTGGCGATGTCGCGAGGTCGGCCTAGGGGCGGCCCGCGTAGGGCATCGCGTCGGCCCAGCGCATCGCGACCTCGTGCACGGGGCTCCCGGGCTGACGAGCCTCGATCATCCTGCCGTTCCCGGTGTACATGGCGACGTGGCGGATGGTCGACGGGTTCGAGGTGTCGTTGGCGTAGAAGATCAGGTCGCCCGGGCGGAGCTGGTCGTAGGAGATCTTCTGCACGCGCTGGTACTGCGAGCGCGACGTCCGCGTGATGTCCACGCCCGCCGCGGCCCAGGCGCGCGACGTGAGGCCCGAGCAGTCGTAGCCCGGCCCGGTCCCGCCGAACACGTACGGCGCGCCGATCTTGGTACGTGCCCACGCGACGGCGGCCCGGCCCTGCGCCGCGCTGCCGACGCCCGTGCCCGGGGGCGGTGTGACGACCGGCGGAGGGTCGGGCGTCGGTGCGGGTGCCGGGTTCGGCGCGGGGGCGGGGTCCGGGACCGGCGCGGGGGCGGGATCCGGGGCCGGCGCGGGTGCCGGCGCAGGGTCGGGCGCCGGGTTCGCGGGTGCGGGGCTGCTCGCCGGAGGCGCCGCGGGCGCGCCCGACGGCGTCCCCGCCGCCGGGGCCTCGACGCGCGCCCGGGCGGCGGCCTCGCGCTCGCTCGCGGCCTGCGCGTCGCGGGCGTCCTGGCGCTGGCGCTCGACGTCGACGCTCGTGGCCCGCGCACGGGCGAGGTCGGCGAGGAGGGCGTCACGCCGGGTCGCGGACTCCTGCACCGCGTCGTCGAGCGCGTCGGACGCGACCTGGGCGGCGGCGAGCGCGTCCCGCGCCCGGTCCTCGACCTCTCCCTGGTGCGCCAGCGCCGCGGCGGCCCGGGCACGGGCGGTGTCGGCGACGGCGCGCGCCGTCGCGTGCGCGTCGACCGCGCGACCCGCGGTCCGGCCGGCGACGCGCTCGGCGTTCTCCCGCTCGACGACCTGGCCCACCCCGTCCGCGTCGAGGACGGCACGCAACGCGTCGAGATCGGTCGACCCCTGTCGGGACGCGCGGAACAGCGCACCGACCGCGGCGCGCGACTCCGACTCTCCTGTCCGGGCGGTCGCGAGCGCCTCCTGGGCGTCGCGGACCTCCGCGTCGGCCGTCGCGAGCGCGTCCTGCGCGGCCGCGTACTCCTCCGCCGCGGTCTCGACGGCCGCCTCCGCGGTGGACTGGCGGTCCCGCAGCGACGCCAGCTCGCTCTCGACGGACTCGACGTCCCGGGCCGCACCGTCCGCGGCCTCGCGCGCCGCGCGGACGTCGTCGTCCGACGGCGGGTCGGACGACGCGGAGGGCGCGAGCCCGACGCCGAGCACGAGCGCGAGCAGGCCCGCCGCGGTCGCGGTGGCGAGCCGGCGGGGCCCGGTGGCCGGGCGACGCCGCGCTCCCCCGAGGAGCTCCGGCCGGGCGGCGTGCGCCGACGTCGCGTCGTCCATCGCCCCTCCTTCGACCGGTCGCTCGGCGTGTCCCGTTGACAGCATCCGCACGAGTCTGCCCAGAAGGTCCGCGATGCGCCATCGGAGCAGTGCCGACCTTCTCAGGATGTGGTCTCGCATCGCGAGACACCCCTGTCGGGCGGCGCGGATCGGGCCTAGCCTCACCAGCATGTCCCGTCGAATGTGTCGCTGACCCCCGCACACGTTCGCCTGCCCGCGAGCCGTCGTCGACGACGCCCTCGCCGTGGCGATCCCGTCCCGTGTGCGCCCCTCGCCGCGGTCGACGGCCGGCCTCCCGCCTCCTCGTCCCCCACGGCACCCGTCCGCCCGGCGCGCCGTGCGCCGTCGTCCCAACCCCACCACCCCGCAGGAGAGCACCATGAGCACCGAGAACGCCCCCGCCTGGTCCTTCGAGACGCGCCAGGTCCACGCCGGCCAGACCGCCGACCCGACGACCGGGGCCCGCGCGCTGCCGATCTACCAGACGACGTCGTTCGTCTTCCCCGACGCGTCCGTGGCCGCCGACCGCTTCGCGCTCAAGGACCTCGGCCCCATCTACACGCGCATCGGCAACCCGACCCAGGAGGTCGTGGAGAACCGCATCGCGTCGCTCGAGGGCGGCGTCGGCGCGCTCCTCCTCGCGTCCGGGCAGGCCGCGACGACGTTCGCGATCCTCAACGTCGCCGAGGCGGGCGACCACGTCGTCGCCTCCCCGAGCCTGTACGGCGGCACCTACAACCTTCTGCAGTACTCGCTCGCCAAGCTCGGCGTCGAGACGACGTTCGTCACCGACCCGCACGACCCGCAGGCCTGGCGCGACGCCGTGCGCCCGAACACGAAGCTGTTCTTCGGCGAGACGATCCCCAACCCGCAGGCCGACGTCCTCGACATCGAGGCCGTCGCGGCGGTCGCGCACGAGGTGGGCGTGCCGCTGATCGTCGACAACACGGTCGCGACCCCCTACCTGCTGCGCCCGCTCGAGCACGGGGCGGACGTCGTCGTGCACTCGGCGACGAAGTACCTCGGCGGGCACGGCTCCGCCATCGGCGGCGTGATCGTCGACGGCGGCTCGTTCGACTACGCGGCCTACCCGGAGCGGTTCCCGAACTACAACACGCCCGACCCGTCGTACAACGGCCTCGTCTACGCGCGCGACCTCGGCGTGGACGGCATCCTCGGCGCGAACCTCGCGTACGTGCTCAAGGCGCGCGTGCAGCTCCTGCGCGACCTGGGCTCGGCGATCTCGCCCTTCAACGCCTTCCTCATCGCGCAGGGCATCGAGACGCTGTCCCTGCGCGTCGAGCGCCACGTCGCGAACGCGCAGAAGGTCGCCCAGTGGCTCGAGGCGCGCGACGACGTCCGCACCGTGCACTACGCCGGGCTGGCGTCGAGCCCGTGGTACGCCACCGCGCAGAAGTACCTGCCGCGCGGCGCCGGGGCGGTGCTCGCGTTCGAGCTCGACGGGGGCAGCGAGGCGGGGCAGGCGTTCGTCTCCGCCCTGCAGCTCCACTCGAACGTCGCGAACATCGGGGACGTGCGGTCGCTCGTCATCCACCCGGCCTCGACCACCCACGCCCAGCTCAGCCCCGAGGAGCAGGCGAAGTCCGGCGTGACGCCGGGCCTGGTCCGCCTCGCGGTCGGCATCGAGCACGTCGACGACATCCTCGCCGACCTCGAGCTCGGGTTCACCGCCGCCAAGTCGTCGCTGGACGCCTGAGCGACGACGTCCGCACGCGCGGCAGAACCACGACGAGGACAGCGATGACGGATCTGGACAGCCGGGGCGCCCTGCGCGCCCCGGCCGTACAGTGGCCGACGGTGAGCCCTGTGAACGACGACCTCCTCCCGCCCGCCCCCGACGCCCGACGCGACCACCGCGCGGACGCCTCGGGGCGCGGCGTCGCGCCGTCGCGCGCGCGGGTGAAGGCTCCGGTCCCGGCGACCGGCGCCTGGCGCGCGGGCGACCCGGTGGGGCACCGGCAGTTCGCCGACGTCGGCACGTTCGACCTCGAGTCCGGCGCCCGCCTGCCCGACGTCCGCGTCGCGTACGAGACGTGGGGCACCCTCGCGCCGGACGGGTCGAACGCCGTCCTCGTCCTGCACGCCCTCACCGGTGACTCGCACGTCAGCGGCCCCGCGGGCGAGGGCCACGTCACCGCGGGCTGGTGGGAGTCGCTCGTCGGGCCGGGCGCGCCGATCGACACCGACCGCTGGTTCGTCGTCGCGCCCAACGTGCTCGGTGGGTGCCAGGGCACCACCGGCCCGGCGTCCACCGCGTCCGACGGCCGCCCGTGGGGCAGCCGCTTCCCGCGCGTCACGACCCGCGACCAGGTCGCGGTCGAGATCGAGCTCGCGCGGTCGCTCGGCATCTCGTCCTGGGCGTTCGTCGTCGGCGCGTCGATGGGCGGGCACCGTGTCCTCGAGTGGGCGCTCCTCGGCCCCGAGGCGGGGATCGACCTCGTCTCGCTCGCCGCGATCGCGACCACCGCGCAGACGACCGGCGACCAGATCGCGTGGGCGCACCCCCAGCTCGGCGCCGTGCGCGCCGACCCCGGCTACCGGGGCGGCGACTACTACGACGCTGCGGACGGCGACGGCCCGCACGTCGGGCTCGGCATCGCGCGGCAGATCGCGCACGCGACCTACCGGTCCGCGCGCGAGCTCGACGAGCGCTTCGGCCGCCTCCCGCAGGGCGGCGAGGACCCGTTCACCGACGGGCGCTACGCCGTGCAGTCCTACCTCGACCACCACGGCGACAAGCTCGCACGGCGCTTCGACGCCAACTCGTACGTCGTGCTCACGGAGTCGATGCTCACGCACGACCTGGGCCGCGACCGCGGCGGGGTCGAGGCGGCGCTCGCGCAGGTCACGGCGCACGCGCTCGTCGTCGCGGTCGACACGGACCGGCTGTTCCTGCCCGCGGACTGCGCGCGCATCGCGGCCGGGATCCCCGGCGCGGAGCCGCTGCGGACGCTCACGAGCGACTTCGGGCACGACGGGTTCCTCATCGAGTTCGACCAGCTCGGCCCCATCGTCGCGGACTTCCTCGGGGAGCGGGCCGGCGTCCGCGACTGAGGCCTGTCCACGGGGTGGCGCGGTGGCGGGCGTGCGCGCGCCGTCCTGGCACGATGTGGAGATGGACAGCGACGTGACCGAGGCGGCCCAGCTCCTGCGCTCCCAGTGGGACCGGCTCGACCGCTGGCTGCGCGACCTCGGGGACGCGCTGGACCGCGACGCCGGTCGTGCGAGCGTGCTCGACGGCTGGACCGTCGGCGAGCTGGTCAGCCACCTCGGCCGCGTCATGGAGACCCTCGCGCTGTGCGGGCCGGTGCCCGCCGGCACCGTTCCCCTCACGCTCGCGGAGTATCTCGGCACGTACCCGGAGCGTGCGGAGGAGATCGAGCACGCGACGCGCGCCCTCGACGAGCAGATCGCCACCGACCGCCTCGGGCACGTCGAGGCCTTCGCCGCCGCGGGCTTCGCACGGCTCGACGAGCTCGCCGAGGAGCGCGTCGTGCAAGCACGACGCGGACCGATCACGCTCCTCGACATGGTGCGCTCGCGCGTCCTCGAGCTCGTGGTGCACGCCGACGACCTCGCCCGCACGTTCCCCGGCGTCCAGGCCGACCCCGTGGACCGCGCTGCGCTCGACGCCGTCGCCGCCGAGCTGCTGCGCGTCGTCGTCACGCGCGGGGGCTGGGCCCTCGAGGTGCGCGACGCCCGCCTCTGGCTGCGCCTCGCGTGCGGCCGCGTCCCCTACGACGTGGACGAGCTCGCACGCGCCCTGGAGCCCGTCCACACCTCCGAGGCGGTCCCGGACCTCGGCCGCATGCTCCCGCTGCTCTGACCACTTCACCGACGGCGTGACGCGCGGCACGCACTCTCCCGTGGTTGCGGCACGGGCCGGACCGTAGGTTGGGGGCATGCTCGCCGCCTACGCCGACCACCTCGACCCCGACGACCCTCTGGCAGGTCTGGTCGTCGGGGACCGTCCCGAACCCGAGCCTCGCGAGCACTGGACGACCGTCGACGTGCGCGCCGCGTCGCTCAACCACCACGCCCTGTGGTCGCTGCGCGGGGTCGGGCTGCCCGCCGACCGGCTCCCCATGATCCTCGGGACCGACGCCGCGGGAGTCGCGCCCGACGGCAGCGAGGTCGTCGTGCACGCGGTGGTCGGGGCGGACGGGCACGGGGTGGGGCCGTCCGAACGGCGGTCGCTCCTCTCGGAGCGCTACCCCGGCACGCTCGCGGAGCGCGTCGCCGTCCCGACCCACAACCTCGTCCCCAAGCCGCCGGAGCTGACGTTCGTCGAGGCGGCGTGCGTACCCACCGCCTGGTTGACGGCGTACCGCATGCTCTTCACCGCCGGTGGTGCCGCGCCCGGGGACCGCGTGCTCGTCCAGGGCGCGGGCGGCGGCGTCGCGACGGCGGCCGTCGCCCTGGGCGCTGCCGCCGGCCTCGAGATGTGGGTGACCTCCCGCTCCGCCGGCAAGCGTGCCGGCGCGGCTCGGCTCGGGGCCGCCGCGACCTTCGAGCCGGGCGCGCGACTTCCCGCGCCGGTGGACGTCGTCGTGGAGACCGTCGGCCAGGCGACCTGGCGACACTCGCTGCGCTCGGTGCGCCCGGGCGGGACCGTCGTCGTCGCCGGCGCCACGAGCGGCGACGCCTCCCCCGCCGAGCTGTCCCGCATCTTCTTCCACGAGATCCGCATCCAGGGCGTGACGATGGGGACGCGCGACGACCTCGCCGCGCTGCTGCGGTTCCTCGCGCGGAGCGAGGTCCGTCCCGTCGTCGACCGGGTGCTGCCGCTGGCGCAGGCACGGGACGGGCTCGCGCGCCTCGACGCCGGGGAGCACTTCGGCAAGGTGGTGCTCACGCCGTGACGTCCCCCGGCTGGGGTCCGGACGTCCTCGGCGCCGGATACGAGCAGTGCACGGTCGAGCTGGAGCCCGACGACGAGGGCGAGGTCGTCGTGACCGTGGTCCGCCACGCGCCGGCGACCGACGAACCGATCCGGCCGGCACGCGCGGTGCTGTACGTCCACGGCTGGAGCGACTACTTCTTCCAGACCGAGCTCGCCGAGACCTGGCGCGCGCTCGGCGCGGCGTTCTACGCCGTCGACCTCCGCAAGTACGGGCGCAGCCTGCGCCCCCACCAGACGCCCGGGTACGCCGACCACCTCACCGAGTACGACGCCGACATCGCCGCAGCGCTCGACGTCGTCCGGGCGGACCTCGGCGCGCACGCCGCGATCATGCTCATGGGTCACTCCACCGGCGGCCTTGTCGCGGCGCTCTGGGCGCACCGGCACCCCGGCGTCGTGCGCGGCCTGGTGCTGAACAGCCCGTGGCTCGAGCTCCAGGGGTCGTCCGTCGCCCGGACCGTCTCGGGACCCGCGATCCGCCAGCTCGCGCGCTTCCAGCCGCGGACCCCGCTGCCGAACGTCGACCCCGGCTACTACGCCCGGACGCTGCGCGACCGGGAAGACGGCGCCTGGGTCATCGACGACGCGTGGCGCCCCGTCCCGTCGTTCCCCGTCCGCGCCGGCTGGCTCCGAGCGGTGATCTCCGGCCACGCGCGCGTGGCGGCGGGACTCACGATCGACTGTCCCGTGCTGGTGCTCCTCGCCGAGAGGTCGCTCTTCAGCACGCGCTGGTCCGAGGACATGCGGTCCGCCGACATCGTGCTCGACGTCGAGCCGCTGGCGCGGCGCGCCGCGCACCTGGGCCAGGTCGTCACGATCGTCCGCATCCCCGGCGGGATGCACGACCTCTCGCTCTCCGCCCCTGCCCCACGGGCGCGGTTCTTCACCGAGATCGTCCGCTGGTCCGCGGCCTACGGCTGGGCCTGACGCTGCACCCCGGTCGGAGAGACGTCATCGCGACGCGTGGTCGAGAGGCCGACGTACGGGTGCGGGCATGCGGAAATGCCGAAGGCCCACCCCGTGTGGGGTGGGCCTTCGGTGAAGGGTTGTCCGGCGGCGTCCTACTCTCCCACCCCGTCTCCAGGGCAGTAC
>NZ_JBHVMH010000012.1:0-141905 GCF_042797035.1 Cellulosimicrobium sp. NPDC057862 | reverse complement strand
CTCCCCACCCGCAGCCGTGGGTGGGGAGCGACCCCGGGTTCGGCGTCTCCGCGCCTGCCGACCTGCGGGCTCAGCTCTTGCGCGGGCCGAACGCCGCGAGGAACGTGTCGACGCCGTCGTCGATCGTGCCGCGCAGCTCTCCCGGGTCGAGCACGCGCGACCCGTACCCGCTCGTGACGAGCGCGTCGTCGGCGACGAGCGCGAGGAGCTGGCGCGCGGCACGCCGGGGGTCGCGCACGCGCAGCCGGCCGGCCGCCCCGAGCTGGGCGAGCTTGCCGGCGAGCCGGTCGATCGTGCGCTCCCGACTGCCACTGCTGACCTCGTCGACGACCTCCGGGAAGCGTGCCCGCTCGCCGAGCTGGAGCCGGATCACGGCGGCGCCGTCGTCGTGCGTCACGCATCCGACGAGGGCGTCGCCGAGGCGCGTCAGCTCGCCCCGCAGGTCGTCGCCGTCGAGGTCGATCGCGTCGATCACGGCGTCCACGCGCTCGTTCGCGCGCCGCGCGCCGCGGCGCAGGGTCTCGACGAACAGCGTGGCCTTGTCGCCGAAGTGGCTGTAGACGGTCGGCTTCGCGACGCCCGCGACCCGCGCGATCTCGTCGATGTTGCCGCCGTCGTAGCCGTCGCGGGAGAACACCTCGAGCGCGGCATCGAGCATCGCCTCGCGGCGGTCGGTGCGGGGCGGGACGGTAGCCATGGGTCCGATCCTACCGGGGGGTTGTGCAGACTGAACTCGTGCGTATAGTGAACGCATGAGTTCAGTAGAGACAACCGCAGAGTTCACCACCCGGTCGCCCGGCGCGACGAGCTCCGGCGCCGGCATCGTGCTCCTCACCGCGGGCGGGGTGCTCGCCCTGCTCGCCACGACGATCGTCGGGTCCACGGTCCCCGCGCTGTCGGCCGAGCTCGGCGCGGGAGCGTCGGTCCACTGGGTCACGACGGCCTACCTCCTCGCGACCGCCGTCGCGATCCCGCTCGGCGGGTGGGCGAGCCTCCGGTTCGGGGTGCGTGCCACGTGGCTCGTCGGGCTGTCGGTGTTCGTCGTCGGCGCGACGGCGGCGGCGCTCGCCCCCGACCTGGGAACCCTGGTGGTCGCCCGCGGCGTCCAGGGGCTCGGGGGCGGTGCGCTCGAGCCGCTCATGCTCACCGCCGTCGCGCGCGCTGCCGGACCGGCGCGGATGGGCCGGGTCATGGGGGTCGTCGCGGCGGCGATGTCGATCGGGCCCCTCGCCGGTCCGGTGCTCGGTGGCGTCGCCGCGGACACGGTGGGCTGGCGGTGGTCCCTCGGCCTGGTCGCCGTGCTCGGCGTGGCCGTGCTCGTCGGGTCGGTCGTCACGGTGCGCGACGCCGAGCGGACGCCCGTCCGCCTCGACGTCCTGGGCCTCGCGCTCCTCGCGACCGCGACGTCGACCGCGCTCGTCGCGCTCTCCCGCGGGGCCCAGGCCGGAGTCGACGCGCGCCTCGCCGGGCTCGTCGCCCTGGCGGTGCTCGGCTTCGCCGGCTTTGTGCTCGTCGCACGACGGCGCGGCGCGGGAGCGATCGTCGACCTCGGGACGTTCCGGTACCCGGGCTTCGCCCCGGGGATCGCGATCATGGCGCTGCTGGGCCTGTCGATCTACCCGCTCTTCTTCGGGCTGCCGCAGTACCTCGTGAGCGTCGCCGGGCTCTCCGCGTCGGTGGCCGGTGCGATGCTCGTGCCGTACGCCGTCGGGACCCTCGTCGCGATGCCCGTGGCCGGGCGGCTGAGCGACCGGCTCGGTGCTCCGCGCCCGGTCGCCGCCGGGGCTCTCGTCGCCCTGGTCGGCGCGGTCCTGCTCGTGACGAGCGGGTCGTCGACCCCGTTCGTCGTGTTCGTCCTCGCGTCCCTCGCCATCGGGCTCGGGCTCGGGTCGATCGGCAGCCCGACCGTCTCCGCGGTCTACCGCGCGCTGCCCGTCCCGCTCGTGCCCTCGGGCAGCACCGTGCTCTTCATCGGCAACCAGCTCGGCGGGGCGCTCGGGGTGGCGGTGCTCGCGGCGATCCTCGGCGCCTCCGGAGGGGCCGACGCCGGCGGGTGGCCCGCGGCGGCCGGCGCCACGCCGTTCTGGCTCGCGGTCGTCGCCGCGCTCCTCGTCGCCGCACTGGCGCCGGCCCTGCGCTCGCCCGCACCGTCGTCGTCGGACGGCCGCCCGGCCGTGTGACGGTCCGCGACCGCGGAACCGGGGGTCTCATGGCACACGGTGCCACCGTCGGCCGCGACCCCGGGTTCGGCACACGCGGGCGACGGGCGGCGCAACCGGCGTTCTACCTCAGGAACCAGGGTTCTACGTGGGCGGACCGGGGCTCTACTTCGGCAGTCGGCGGAGAAGGGTGGTCTCGAGGCGGCGCAACGACGTGCGCATCATCCAGCGCAGCGCGAGGCCGACGAGCGGTGCGGTGACGGCCCGGGGGAGCGGGCCGGCGAGGTATGCCTCCTCCCACCACACGACGCGGCAGCGACCGCGGCCGAGCGGGACGACGTCGAACCCCGCGTCGCCGAGCAGCACAGGCCCGAGCTTGTGCACGCGCGTGCTCCCGGTCCGACCCGCCGCGACCGAGGGGCGGTCGAGCGCCTCGACGACCATGCGGTCCGTGAACCCGCGGCCCGTGCGACGGGCGGAGGGCCCGCTCACCATCGTGAAACGGTCGCCGACCTCCGGGCCGCGCGCGGCAGGGGTGGCCACGACCGTGAGCGGGATCCAGCGCGGGTGCGTGCGCGGGTCCGCGACCCACGCGAACGCGACCGTCGCGTCGACGTCGAGCTCGCGCGCCACGGCGACGCGCCGTACGAGCCACCCCCGCACGCAACCGCCGTGGCCGGCTGCGTCACCACGGTCGCCGTCGCCCGGGTCGGCGGCGGGGGAGGCGCCCGGTGTCGAGGTCACTCCGTGTCGCGCGCGGGGGAGTGGCTCCGTCGCCCGCGCCCGGGCAGGAGGCGACGGCGACGCCGGGGGCTCGTCGCGTCGTCGGGCACGGGGACGAGCCGCGGCGGCGCGTCCTCGACGGGCGACTCGACGACCTCCAGGAGCCGCCCGAACACCGACGGCGGCGGCCCGAACGCGCGCCGGGACTGGCCGATCACGCCGTGCCCGAGCGCGCGTGCCCCCGCGACGCCCACGACGGCCCCGATGCCGAACGGGACGAGCCGCCCGATCGCGAGGCCGGACTGCTTGGCGAGCTGCGTGCGCAGGAAGCGGTTGCCGAGCGCCTTGTTCACCTTGACGAGCGTCCCGGCGGGCATGCTCGTGAGCAGGACCTTGCCCCACGCGAGGCCCGACCCCTGCGTCGCGCGCTCGACGTCGCGCGCGCCCTTCTCGCCGAGCACCGTGGCGAGGAGGAGGGCGCGGCGGCGCGCGACGTCGTCCACGGCGATCCCGTGCACGTCCGCCACCGCGAGCGCGAACGCCGCCGACGACGCGAAGAACGTCGCGATGTCGCTCGACGTCAGCGCGATCCCGACGCCCGTCCCGACCGCCGGGAACGCCGCCGCCGCACCGACGGCGCCGCCCGCGGCCTGGATGACGAGCAGGTACTCGCGCTCGAGGATCCGCACGATCTGCGCGGGGCTCGCCTCCGGGTTCCGCCGGCGCACGCCGTCCACGTGGGCCCGGATCACGTGGGACGGGATCGTCACGGCTTTGTCGAGCGCCGCGTCGAGCAGCGGCGTGGGCCGGTAGGCGGCCCAGTCCGTCGCGTCGACGGGCGCGTCCTGCGGCGCCTGGACGGCGCGCTGACCACGCCGCGCGACGGCGTCCGACGTCGGGCCCCGCTGGGGGTCCCATGTCCCGTAGTCCGGCGTACCGGACGGCTGCTCGTGCGCCATCACGCCTCCCGTCGTCGGTCGGGCCTCACGGCCCGGTCATCACTCGACGCTGCCGCCCGGCTGCTGGAACACCGTGTGCACGGTCGCGCCGGCCTTGATCGTCCGTCCCACTGTGCAGGTCTTCTCGATCGCCCGCTCGGCGACCGTGAGCAGGCGCTCGCGCGCCTCGTCGTCGAGCGAGGACAGGTCGATCTCGAACCGCTCCGTGATCTCGGGGTAGCGGTCCTCGGGCAGGTCCTTGACGCCCTCGGCGTGGATCGTCACCGCGTAGTCGTCGCCCAGGCGGCGTGCGAACGTGCGGTCCGAGCTCATGCCCGCGCACGCGGCCAGCGCGATCTTCAGCAGCTCGCCCGGCGTGAAGACCGCGCCCTCGCTCGCCGGGCCGATGAGCACCTGCGCGCCGCGCGCGGAGTAGCCCGTGTACGTGCGCACGCCCGTGCGCTCGACCCACAGGGCATCCGTGGGCGACGGCGACGACGGGGCGATCTCGTCGATACCCGTCTGCGGCGGCGGCGGCGTGGTGGCTGGCTCGGTCGTCATGCGTCGATCCTCGCACTCGTGCGGTGCCGGTGTGCTCGGCGCCCACCGGTCGGTCGCCCGGACAACGCGGACGGCGGTCGCGTGATTCCCCTGTCGCTCTCCGCGCTCCTCGGCGCCACTCGGCGTAGCCGTCCGGGTCCGTCGGTCGGGGCGGGCCGACGGACCCGGACGGCGGTCTCAGGCCGCGCGGAGAGGTTCCGGCGCGGCGGGTTCCGGTGCAGGCTGCACCGGCGCCGTGGTGGCGCTCGTGGTGGCGGCGGTCGCCGTCGCCCCGGCGACGAACGCCTCGCGCGGGCGCTGCACCGCGGCGAGCGAGACGACGTCGCGCCCGAACAGGGCACCTGTCGCCCACACGGCGAGCACGCGGGCCGTGCGCTCCCAGGTCGGGATCGCGAGCACGTGATACCCGCGGTGCATGAGCCACGCGAGGCGCCCGCGCACCACGAGCCGGCGGTACTCGAACACGCCCGAGCCGAGGCCGAGCGTCGCCACGACGCCGAGGCTGCCGTGCACGTACGGCCGCGTGGCCCGACCGTGCCGGGCCGCGACGAGGTTGCGCGCCAGGCGCCGGCCCTGCCGCACGGCGTGCTGGGCGTTCGGGACCGTGAGCGCGCCCGGCCGGGGGACCGCGAGGTCGGGCACGGCGGCGCCGTCGCCCGCGGCCCACGCGTCGGGGACTGTGTCGTCCACGGTGCCGACCCGCAGGTCGGGCCGCGTGACGAGGTAGCCGCGCGCGTCCACCGGCAGGTCCGTGTGCGTCGCGACGACGGGGTTCGCCGCGTTGCCAGCCGTCCACACGAGCAGCCCCGTGGCGAACGACTCGCCGGTCGAGAGCGTCACGACCCCGCCCTCGGCCGACACGAGCCCGGCCTCCAGGTGCACGTGCGCACCCCGCCGTTCGAGCTCGCGCACGACCCACCGCCCCGGACGCTCCGTGACCTCCGGCAGGATGCGCGGGTTGCGCTCGACGAGGTGGAACCGCAGCTCTGACGGGTCGATCTCGGGTAGACGCGCGTGAGGTCGTGCGCGAGCGACAGGAGCTCGGCGAACCCCTCGACGCCCGAGAACCCGCCGCCCACGAACGTCACCGTGAGCAGCCGCTCCCGCTCGGGCCCGGCGGGCAGGCTCGCCGCGCGGTCGAACGACGTGAGCAGCCGGTCGCGGATCGCGACGGCCTCCTCGACGTGCTTCATGCCGATCGCGTGCTCGGCGACGCCCGGCACGGGGAACACGCGCGTCACGGCGCCGGCCGTGACGACGACCGTGTCGTACGCGAGGTCGTACGGCTCGCCCGAGCGCGGCCGCACGACGACGGCGCGGCGCGCGTGGTCCACGCGCTCGACCGTCCCGTCGACGAGGCGTGTGCGGTGCAGGTGGCTGCGGTGCGCGACCGCGGCGTGCCGCGCCTCGACCGACCCCGCGACGACCTCCGGCAGGAACGGCTGGTAGGTCATGTACGGGCGCGGGTCGACGAGAACCACCTCGACCTCGCCGCGGCGCAGCTCGCGCCGCAGGCGCTTCTCGAGCTCCCGGGCCGCCGTGAACCCGGCGTAGCCCCCACCGACGACGACGATGCGTTCCATCACTGCCTCCTGTGACGTGAGCGTGCCGGGCGCCTGGTGCGCCCTTCCGGCGCGCTCACCCTGTCGACCGGGCGGAGAACCGTTCCGTGACATGACGTGCGTCACGCTGGCTCCCCTTGACCTGGAGCGCGCTCCAGGTCGCATGCTCGAGGCATGTCCGAGCTGCTGATCCCCGCCCCACCCGTCGAGGTGCCGCCCGAGGGCCTGTCCATCGGCGACGCGGCGCGCGCCGTCGGGCTGAGCGTCGACACGCTCCGGTACTACGAGAAGGAGGGGCTGCTGCTCGATCCCGCGCCGCGCGACGGCGGCGGGCGACGCCGCTACGGCCCGCACGACGTCGCGTGGCTCGCCGGGCTCGTCATGCTCCGCGAGACGGGGATGTCGATCGCGGACGTGCGCGTCATGGCGGACCTCAGCCGCCGGGCGGGCACCGAGGCCGAGCGCCTCGTCGTCCTCGAAGGCCACCGCGAGCGCGTGCTCGCCGAGCTCGAGCGCACGCGCCGCCACCTCGCGGCCCTCGACGCCAAGATCGCGTCGTACCGCCGCGCCACCACCGACAGCGACCAGGAGGTCCCCCGATGACCACTCCCACCGACCGCCCCGCCGCGACCCGTCCGCCCGTCGTCGCGCTCGGCGGCGGCCTGCAGGTCTCCGCGATCGGCCTCGGCGCGATGGGCATGAGCGCGTTCTACGGGCCCACGGATGAGGCGGAGGCGGTCGCGACGCTCCGTCACGCCGTCGACGTCGGCGTGACGTTCCTCGACACCGCCGAGGCGTACGGGCCGTTCGAGAACGAGAAGCTTCTCGGGCGCGCGCTCGGCGACCGGCGCGACGAGGTCGTGCTCGCGACCAAGGCCTCGGCGGAGACGGACGACGACGGCACGGTCCACGGGCGCAACGGCACGCCCGAGTACATCCGCCGCGCGGCCGACCGCTCGCTGCGTCACCTCGGCACCGACGTGATCGACCTCTACTACCTGCACCGGGCCGACCCCGCCGTGCCGATCGAGGAGTCCGTGGGCGCGATGTCCGAGCTCGTCGCCGCCGGCAAGGTCCGTCACCTCGGGCTGTCGGAGGTGTCGGTCGAGACGATCCGGCGCGCGCACGCCGTCCACCCGCTCGCGGCCGTGCAGTCGGAGCTCTCGCTCTTCTCCCCGGACGTGCTGCGCAACGGCGAGAAGGCCGTCATGGACGAGCTCGGCATCGGGTTCGTCGCGTTCTCCCCGCTCGGGCGCGGCGTGCTCACGAGCAGCGTGCGCAGCCTCGACGACCTCGCGCCCGACGACGCGCGTCGCGGCCTGCCCCGGTTCCAGCCCGACGCGTTCGCCGCCAACCTGCGGCTCGTGGACAGCGTGCGCGAGATCGCCGCGGAGCGGGGCGCGACGGAGGCGCAGGTCGCGCTCGCGTGGGTCGTCGCCCAGGGCGCGGTACCCATCCCCGGGACGCGGCGGCGCGAGCGGCTCGACGAGAACGCCGCGGCGGCAGGACTGGAGCTCACCCCCGTCGACCTGCGCCGGCTCTCCGACGCCGTTCCGCAGGACGAGGTCGCGGGCCACCGGGACTACGCGCCGACGCCCGCGGGTCGGGACCGCTGAGCCTCGCGGGGGACCCCGCGCGACCACGGTGCCTAGACTGGCGGGCGTGGCACTCGACGCGACCGACGCCCCGACCGCACCCGTGAGCACCGGCGAGCCTGCGCCGTCGGGCACCGCTCCCGGGCCCGTCCCGACCCCGTACGAGGACCTCCTGCGCGACGTCCTCGCGCACGGCACCCCCAAGGGCGACCGCACCGGGACGGGCACGCGCAGCGTGTTCGGGCGGCAGATCCGCTTCGACCTGTCGCAGGGCTTCCCGCTCGTCACGACCAAGCGCGTCCACCTCAAGTCGATCGCGTACGAGCTGCTGTGGTTCCTGCGCGGCGACTCGAACGTTCGTTGGCTGCAGGAGCACGGCGTGAGCATCTGGGACGAGTGGGCGGACGCCGACGGCGAGCTCGGCCCGGTCTACGGCGTCCAGTGGCGCTCGTGGCCGACGCCGGACGGGCGGCACGTCGACCAGGTCGCCCAGGTGATCGAGCAGATCAGGGCGAACCCCGACTCGCGCCGGCACATCGTCTCCGCGTGGAACGTCGCGGAGATCGAGAACATGGCCCTGCCGCCGTGCCACGCGTTCTTCCAGTTCTACGTGGCCGACGGGAAGCTGTCGTGCCAGCTCTACCAGCGCTCGGCGGACCTGTTCCTCGGCGTGCCGTTCAACATCGCGTCGTACGCGCTGCTCGTCCACATGGTCGCCGCGCAGACCGGGCTCGAGGTCGGCGACTTCGTGTGGACCGGCGGCGACGTGCACATCTACGACAACCACGTCGAGCAGGTGCGCGAGCAGCTCACGCGCGAGCCCTACCCGTACCCGACCCTGCGCCTCGCGCCGCGCGACTCGATCGACGCGTACGAGTACGAGGACATCGAGGTCGTCGGGTACCAGCACCACCCGACGATCAAGGCCCCGATCGCGGTCTGAGCGCGGTCCGGTCGACATGGAGCAGACGACGAGCGCCGGCGCGCCCGGAGTCCCGACGCTCGGGCTCATCTGGGCGCAGGCGCGCGACGCGGCGGGGCGACCCGTCATCGGCGCGGGCGGCACCATGCCGTGGCACCTGCCCGAGGACCTCGCGCACTTCAAGCGCGTCACGTCCGGGCGCCCCGTGGTCATGGGTCGCCGCACGTGGGACTCGCTCCCGCCTCGGTTCCGGCCGCTGCCGGGACGCACGAACGTCGTCGTGACGCGGCAGCCCGGGTGGTCGCCGGGGGACCCGTCGCCGCGCGTCGCTGCGTCCGGCGGTGCGGTGCCCGACGGCGGTCGCCCGGCCGAGCGGGCCGTCGCGCCCGTGCGCGTGACCGGGTCGGTCGCGGAGGCGCTCGCGGCCGCCCGCGAGGCGGCGAGCGACACCGGGTCGGGCGAGGTGTGGGTCATGGGCGGCGCGCAGCTCTACGCCGCGACGATCGCGCTCGCGGACCGGTGCGTCGTCACCGAGATCGACGCCGTCGTCGAGGGCGACACGTTCGCGCCCGAGGTCCCCGACGGGTGGGTCGCGCACGCGGGCGACTGGGCGACGTCGTCCACCGGCCTGCGCTACCGCTTCCTCACCCACGACCACCCCCACCCCACCCGCTGAGTGCATGAAATAGTCGCGCTCGGGTTGTCCGAGCGCGACTATTTCATGCACTCAGCGTCAGGCGGGGTCGAGGCGGCGGAGGGCGTCGAGGACCAGGTCCCAGAAGCGGGTGTCGTCGAGGGTGATCGCGACCTGGGTGCGGCACTCGTCGGGCTCGTCGCCGCGCAGGTCGGCGACCGTCATGCCGGTGGTCAGCGCGCCGTGGAGCTCGACGTCCAGCGGGGCGCGGCGCGTCGTCATGACCTCCGGGTCGATCACGTACGCGACGGCGCACGGGTCGTGGACGGGCGGGTAGGGGAAGCCCTGCGCCGAGCGGTACGTCGCCCCGTAGAAGTCGAGCAGCTCCCCGACGAACCGGGCGGCCGTGGTGTCGAGCGCGGAGAGCCGCTCGCGCACGTCGGGCGTCGCGACGGCCTGGTGCGTGAGGTCCAGCCCGACCATCGTCACGGGCCACGGCTCGTTCAGCACGACGTGCGCGGCCTCCGGGTCGGCGAGCACGTTGAACTCCGCGACCGGCGTGCGGTTGCCCACGTGGTAGCCGCCGCCCATCATCACGACCTCCCGCACGCGCGACACGATGCGCGGCTCCTTGCGCGCCGCCATCGCGACGTTCGTCAGCGGCCCCGTCGGCACGAGGGTGATCTCGCCGGGCTCGGCGCCCATCACGGTCTCCACGATGAGGTCCACCGCGTGGCGCCGGTCGACGGCGCGGCGCGGGGCGGGCAGGACCGGCCCGTCCATCCCGGAGTCGCCGTGGATGTCCGGTGCGACGATCCGCGGCCGGACGAGCGGGCGGTCGCACCCTGCCGCGACCGGGACGTCGATCCCGGCCAGCTCGGCGACCGCGAGCGCGTTGCGCGTGACCTTCTCCAGCGTCTGGTTGCCGGCGACCGTCGTCACGGCGACGAGGTCGACGGCAGGGCTGCCGTGCGCGAGGAGCATCGCGATCGCGTCGTCGTGGCCGGGGTCGCAGTCGAGGAGGACGCGGCGTGGCGCGTCGGTACGTCCGGTGGGCATGCGCCCATCCTCGCGCGCCGACCGGGTGCCGGCCACGCTACGGCCGACGGTCGCCGTCCGTGCGGGCGCACTTCGCCTCCGACGGCCGCCGACAGCTAGGCTGTCCCCCGGCCCGTCCCCGGGGCCGCGCGCCTGTAGCTCAGGGGATAGAGCACCGCTCTCCTAAAGCGGGTGTCGCCAGTTCGAATCTGGCCAGGCGCACCGAGCATCACTGCAGGTCAGAGGTCGAAGAGTCTGACGCTTCCGCTCTAGAACCTCCCCAAACAAGGGCTAATACTGCAACGCTCTGACCTGCACTTATGTTTGCTTGTTGCTCCTCAACCTCCCCCAGACCTCCCCAGGGGAGCCTTCTGCATGGAGTCTCGGACACCCCTCAGTGGCGCGCGTTCCGGAAAGTACAGTCGTCGCGTGCACAGGGCCGACGCCTGCGCCTGGAGTCGATCTGCCCGCAACAGGTGCGTACGTGGCAACATGCATGGGTGGCGACGACGCCGAGAGCCCAAGGCGCGGACGGAGACGAACGATGAACAGCTTCGATGAGGGCCTGCGGTGCCAGGATGTCCACTCCGGCCTCCGCAACCTCGATCCGCACTCACCTCTGCTTGCTCCACTGAGCGACACCCGAGTGGTCGGCATGGCCGCGACAGTGGCAGGACTGATCCGCGGGCGGGACGTAGTAACGGACGCGCAAGCGCTGACCCAGGTAGCTGCCTACCAACTCGATGTTGACCCGTTGGCATTCGGTGAAGTGATCGCGCTGCTAGAGGATGCCGGCTACGTCCAAGGCGTCCAGCGCAGCGGGGGCAAGGTCACCACCTTCACGGAGACAGTGCCGTATTACGATGACCTCTACAGCACCCTCGGGGGAGCATGGCGCGATCGAGCGCCGACCGAAGTAGAGCAGCAACTGCTCCGCGTCGTGGATGGACTTTCCAAGGCACCGGTGCCGCTGGAGGACGTGGAGAATACCTTCGGACTTGACCGCTCCGCAGTTCCGGACCTCATTGAGGTCGGCACGTCGTCTGGTCTTGTTCGGACCCTGCGCACGATCGATGGCGACATCGCATACTCGCCTTTCTTTGGGTTCGAGAACCCTGAGCTCCTAGAGTCGCTCGCAGGGACCCACGGCTCTGACCGTTTGATTGAAGAGCTCTCAGCAGTTCGGAGTCAGCAAGGGCTCGAACTAATCCCCGGCACCTACCCCGTGCTCACCGAGGCCGTCGCTGGCGGCCTCGTTATGGCCCCGGCCGTCACGCTGCCTGACGGCTCCTCCCGTGCCTTCGCGGCGCTTCCGTACGTGTCAGACAAGACTCTGCTTGTCGCGAGGAAGCCTGTGCTCGAGAAGTCGCTGGCTGTGCTTGCATGCTTGCGGAGCGCCGAGCGGTACGGGGAGTACAACACTCTCTCCGCTTCCGGACTGGTGAACGTGATTGACAAGCTTCTCGACCCGAACCGTGGATTCTTGAACCCGAACAGCGCCCATCAACGGCAGTACGCCCTAATGAGAAACGCTGGCCTGATCCGTTTCGGCCCCGACACCATGCCAGGCGGCACCTGGGTGGTACCCACCTTCATTGACACCGAGGACAACCGCGCAGCACTGGGCATCGCGCGCGATCTCATCACACAGGGCGAGTTAGTCGCGCACCGCGTCGAGGACTCAGTCGCTCGCAGCGCCCTGAATGCCGGTACGGCGTACCGCGCTCCGATGCAGACAACGCAGCGGATGCGCCAATCGGTAGAGCCCTCGGCCGAGCACTTCGCGCGAGTCTTTGAGACGGCGATGGGAAGGAGTGCGCTGTGACCGAGCTTGACCTCGGGCTGAAGGTGGGCGTACGGCGCCTGCTCTGGAGCATGGGCTACAGCACCCGTCTCGACGTCGAACTCCGAGGTGAAGGGCATGCGCCACGAGGCCGCGGGTACAGCGGGCCATCGAGCGTACCGGAGACGTTCACTGACCTCGACGTCCTCGGCGTGTTCATAGCGCCGGGCTTCCAACTGACGTCGACTATCGCGGATTGCAAGTCTGGGAAGCGCGACAGGCCGACAGCGCGCATGTTCTGGGCACGTGGAGTGGGCGACCTCTTCGGCGCCGACCACGTGATGCTAGTGCGCGAGCACGACGTCAACGACGCGACGCGTCAGTTGTCGAACCGTCTGGGCATCACCGTTCTGCCTTCGGCCGACCTGACCACCATGCAACAGTTGTACGGCAACCCGCTGGATGATCACACGGGGCCACTCGGCGTCCTCTTCGATCGGGCTGCAGTGGCGCGTAATCTGGCAGCCTTCACCGGACTGGACCGCCGCCTGGAGCCTCTACTTGAGTACCGCGAGTTCGACTACTGGGTGTACGAGCAACACCGCAACCCAGTTCAGCTCGTGGCTCACCTCCAAGATGCAGCGAGGCACCTCAGCCCTCGCAACCGGATACACCTCGCACTCTTCGTCGATCTGGCCTGGCAGTACATCGTCACGCTCGTGCACGCGTGTGCATACGTCCAGAGCGCCTATCTGAGGGACCAGGATCGCGGGTTGCAGGAGTATCTCTTCGGAGGCGCTACGAACTTGCGGGAGAAACTCGAGGTCGCAAACTTGCTGCGAAGCGTCGCGCCCGCGGGTGTACAACGTCTCGATCACCTCCCGCCGTACTATTCACAGATGCGGGAACTCGTCGCCCGCCTCATGCGGCGGCCCGCCGAAGTCCAAACTGCTTTGCGCTATGCCGAAGCCGCCTCGGCAATGATGGCTGCGGGCACGCGCGTGAAACTTCAAGATGCCTTCGGTACTGACTTCCACCCAGTCGCGGCTAAGCTCGTCGCCGACGTCTGCGGCTTCCTAGTTGCGGCGGCCGGCCTCGACCCCGAGTTCCGAGTTCAAGCGCGAGCTTGGCTCCTGGGTGAACCGATCGCGACGGCAACACTGCCCAGGCGCTCCCTCGAACCAGGCACGCCTGTAGCGCGGGCTGAACCAAACGATCCGAGCGGCTCTGTTGACTCTGGGCGCGCGGCCGATCAACCTGGGAAGGGAAGGCCCTCGCAAACCGAAACGTTGCTAACGTCGACGTCCGCAGAGTCTTCGCGCGCATCCTCTGGAAGTCCTGATGGGGCAGGTGGTCGAGACGTCGAAGTGAGGTCATCTCCAGTTGCCCCGGGACTGGTCAGCGATGACTCTCCACTGGACGAAGCGCCGTCGAAGCCGGTCCAAGGCGAACTCCAGGTACATCCTCTGCTGCCGGACAAGGTGGATGAGGAGAACCTTGGGGGCAGTGCCAGTACCACCGTCGAGCCGGGATAGTTTTCGGGCTCGGTGATTGATGCGCGTGCGGTCCCAGCAGATTGGCGTTCCGGAGGGTTCTCGCGCGCATGCGCATCCAGCACGGCCGGTGCGACGCAGCGAGCGAGCGGGTACCTGTCGGCTGCGAACGGCAAGATAGCAGCGTGACGATGAGACAGCTCGACCTGCCAGCGACGCTGTGGTCTGTTCCAGACGGGCCCTTGCCGGACCCGCCGGTGCAGACCCGGCAAGCTCTGCTGCCCGTGGGCGACTTGACCCCGGAGAACGCGGAGCGACTGTTCACACGGCTTCTGGAAACCGAAGCACACATCGAGCACGCGACCCTGTACGGACTGCCCGGGCAAACCCAGGCAGGAATCGATGTGTACGCGCGAGCAGCACCCTCGCTCGACGCCGCCGGGGCGGGAAGAAGTTACGTAGCACTGCAGTCACGCCGGGTGAAGCGCCTCACAGCCGCATCGATCACCTCCGCGGTCACCGACTTCCTCGGCGGCGAGTGGGCAGACCGGTGTTCTCGGTTCTACTACGCCACGAGTTCGTCGCTTCGCGACACCAAGCTGGATGCCGCAGTCCGCTCCGCGAGGGAAACCCTTATGGGGATCGGCATCGAGTTTGAGCCGTGGGGAGTGGAAGAGATCGCCTCCCGCCTCCGTGATCATCCTCTGCTGGTGGATGACTTCTTCGGACGGGCGTGGGTGACCGCGTTCTGCGGAGCGGACCGCGCTGCGGAGCTTGCCCGGCGGATCACCCCCGAGCAGGCCCGCGCAGCCCGCGCGGCCCTCGGAGACCTTTACCGGGCCGCGTTCCGGTCGCAGGGTGCCTCGCCGACGGTCACCGGCACGCACACACGCGGTCTGTCGTATCTGATCCTCGATACACAATCGGTGCCGGAGGGTGCGCTTTCACAAGTCCCTGCAATGGAGCCAGAGCAGACGGATCCACTGGTGGCAGACCAGCCACCTGAAGAGTCTGCGCGAACACCCCTGATGATGCGCCGCCGCACCCGCCGACCTGCGCGACGCGAGCCGGTCCGATCCGCGGATGCGGACCGGCCACGCACTCCTGTCGACGAATGGGCCGAGTCGGAGCGCCTACGGCTGCTCATCGGCGCGCCCGGATCGGGCAAGTCCAGCTTCCTCATGTTTGCCGCCGCAGATATCCTCGCTGCCGAACCGCAGTCCGCGGCGCTGCAGCGGGCACACGGCGGCAACTTGCCGTTATGGTTGCCGTTCGGGTTCCTATGCCGTCACCTCGACGGATCCACGACAAACTCGGTCGTCTCGGCGATTCGGGCCTGGATCACCCAGCAAGGTGGACCGTCAGCTTGGGATCTCACGCAGCCGGCACTTGAGGACGAACGGGCGATCCTGCTCGTCGATGGCGTCGACGAGTGGAACGACCCCGCATCCGCAGAGTATGCGCTGGGCCTAATCGAGTCATTCCTGTCTCAGCGACAAATCGGCGCGATCCTCACTGCTCGCCCGTACGCGGTGGACCGGCTGAACTGGGTGGAGCCGTGGACGAAAACGGTCCTGGCACCGCTCACCCACGCTCAGCAGGTCGATCTGGTCACCCGGGTACTAACGGAGTCCGACACGATCGGTGCCGACACTCCATCCACCCCGCACGCGCAGTCATTCCTGGCTGAACTGACCCAGATACCGGCGTTGAGTCCCCTTTTGGGTACACCTCTGTTTCTCAGACTGCTGGCGAAGTCATGGCGGGGAGAGTCGCTGCCGCCGCAACGGTTCCACCTTTTCTCCGCGCTGGTCCAACTTCTGGTGGACAAGCACCCCCAAATGCGCCGCCGTGCGACCCACGCGGCGGGATCGGAGTTCTCCACCAGCGACATGCTCACGGTGCTCCGTGGCGTCGCCTACCAGACCCGCATGGAAGGCGGTTCTGCCATTCGTCCCCGACAGGAGATGGAACGGCGGTTCCGGGAGGAGCTTCGCCGCGACGACGGCCTGGCCTATCCGGCGGCCGACGCGGCCCGGGTGGCGGCAGAAGCGCTGTCACAGGCGGAGGACGAGTATGGCCTACTCGTCCCGCAAGGCGTCGGCATGGTCGGGTTCCTCCATCGGGTTCTGCTCGATCAGCTGGCAGGCGAGCACCTGGCTACGCTCCCGCCCCACGAGCAGGAGAGCGTCTTGACCGCGCGCGCAGGCGACGCCACATGGCGGGATGTACTGATCGCCGGGCTCGCCACCCAAGTCAACGCACACGTCAACGCGTCCCTGCTTACCCGGCTTTGCGAGCACACCGATGTGGACCCGGTCGACAAATACGAACTCATCGCCGATGCTATCGCAGCAGACGTCGCGATCACTGCGCGTAGGCAATCAGAATGGGTCGCGGAGATTGTCAACCGGGTCAATGAGCACGCCGACATCACCCACCGTGCCACGCTGATCACGTCGCTGGTATCAATGACGAAACACGCGTCGCTGCGACCCCTACTGCTCACCACCTTCGCGCGTTGGCTCAACGCCGCGCACCCCGAGCCGACTTCACCGCTGTGGATGCTCCGAGACCCCGCGGTCGCGGAGACAGGGGTCCTTCCCACGTTGCTCTGGGGTCTGCGACACGAGGACGAGTCTGTCCAGCTGAACGCCGCCCACGCGATAGCAATCCGATACGCCGGCGACGTGACGATCGGCGCTCGAATCGAGACGAGCGTCCGCGAGGGGGCGAACGCCATCGACCAGGCGTTCGCGCTGCTGTGCCTGGGAACAGGCTGGCCGGACTGGCCAAAGCTGCCCGCCCTCCTCGAATGGGCTCGATCGCAGATCACCCCGGAGCTACGGATCTGCGCCCTGCACCTGCTGCGGGAGGCCCCGGGCGGAGAGTTCGATTGCCTCACTGACGCGGAGCGGCAGTGGTTTGGAGGATTCCTGCGGCATGAGCGGCTGCGGCCGCGAGAGCACTGGGAGAACCTTGCTATCCCGTTCGTGCAGCATGCGCTGGCGGGGAAGCCAGAGGCGACGCGGTTCGTGCTGGAGACCCTTTCCGGCAATGGCATGAATGGCGGAAATCGGTCGATGGCCTGGCTGTTGGCCTGCACCACGTTCAGCGACGACCACGCGATCAAGGACTGGGTAGCCGACGAGTTGGGGAATCCCGACCGCAACGGACTCTTGCTGTACAACCTTGCGCTCATCCCACAACCGTGGCGCGCGGACGCAAAGTTCGCGCTAAAGGCCGCCGCGACCATCCGGAAAGACGTCTCGACTCCGCGGTTGAGCGATGGTGTTATCACCCTCGCTGAACAGTTGCCCGACGACGAGGCACTCGACGCGCTCCTGCCGGCACTGGATTCGTGGCGGCCCGTCCCTGTCGGTTCAGTGCTGCTACAACGGTTTCGGGACCGGCCTGAGGTGCGCGCGGCATTCGAGGAGCGCCTGCACGGGCCTCTGGAGTCAGCCGCACCTCTCGCACCGCTGGCGCTGGACGCGCTCGGTGTCGCTGAGGGATTCCGGGTGCTCGTGGCCTTGCTCAGGTCTTCGGCCGACGTGGGTGACGGCGAAGTGCGGGTCATCATTGCGATGGCTGTCGCCGATGCCTGGGCCCGGGTCGCCAGCACCCCGAAGGACTCCGAGTCCGCCGCGATACTGCGCGAGTACGATCCGGACGAACTCGCGACGCGCTGCACTGCGGTCGGGACGAGCTACCTCAACTGGCATGTCGACGCGATCATCAACGCCTGGCCGGCGCATAAGGCGGTCGTCGCGTTCGCGATGCAGGCATTGCGGCACCCCCGGTATGTCACTAGTGGGATTCACGACCCGGCTCCTCCGGCGATTGTGCGCGCGTACGGCGCCCGCACGGACACCACCGCGAACGCGATGATGGATGCGGTTCTCGACCAACTCGCCTACTTGCCACCGCAATTGCGGGAGGTGCTCGTCGATGCCCTAACCCGCTCCGACCTCACCCCGGGTACCTTGCGCAACGTGCTCGAGGACTGGAATGAGGACCCCGACGTCTGGGTACAGCGCACGGCACTGACTGGCCTGATCCGTCGGGTCGAGCGATACCGGATCTCACCAAGTGCTGAGCACGAACAGACTGAGTTGGCCGCCGATTGGTTGCGCACACAGGTGCAAGCCGAGCTCTGCGGGTACGGTCCGGCGATGGACTACCGGCGGCAGACCGGGTGGGTCGGGATGCTGTTACTCGGCGAACTATGGCTGCATGACGGTCTCCTAGAGACCAGAGGAGAATCCACGCCACCAGGGGTGCAGCTCCGACACTGGTATGGAGGCATCGATCGGGAACTGGTCGACCTGCTTAACGCCAAATGGGACGAAGTGTCTACTCACTTCGGCGACGACCTGTTCACACTGCTGTCGGCCTCAAACGCCAGGGACGTGCGCGAGGACGCTCGAGCAACCGTGCTCGGCCAGCTCAGCGTCAGCTCGTCGCCGCACCCGTCGATCAGTGATCTCATTCGTTTGGAGGCAAACGGAAACCCTCAGTTCCGCAGCAGTGTCGAGTACCTGCTCTGGTCGCATCGCGGCGGACGGCGCGATATCGACCTATTCGTCGCTTGCCTGACAAGCGTGAATTCCTCCAGCTCGGTTTGGCGAGAGACGAACGAGATCTACGACCTGCTGGTCGACCCGGACCTCTGGCGGGTCCCCACCGGCACGCTCGAAGACACGCTGACGCAGCAGCCTGGCTTCGACATCACCCCGGAACTGCGGGCGTTGTACTGCGAGCTGTTCCCGACCGAGGCGCGCAGCCGCACGATGTTCGTCGACCTGGAGGCTTGGTTCCGCGCCGGCAAACCCCGAGATCGTCGCGAGTGGATCGACACGCTCGCCGTCGCCGTCCGGTCTTCACCGCCCAGCGCCTTGCCCGTGATCGTCGAACGAGCACACCACCAGATAATGGTCCAGGACGCCGCCCACCTGTTCCCACTGCTCACAGGCCCGCTCGTGCGCAGACTCCGCCACGACGCGGACGCGGTCTCCGCACTCCGATCCGCAATTCACGATCCCGCCGCCGTAGATACCAGCACCCCGATCTGGGCGCAGACACCCGAGGTCGGAGAGACCAGCAACCCAGCGATAAGCACTCAAAGGTCCTATCTAATGGCAAAGGTTCTTGACCGCGCCGGGCTACTCGACGAGAGCACCGCGAAGATTGCGAGGGACATGCTCGCCGTCACAAACCCGGATGTGGTGGTCCATGATCCATTCACTGCTGTCGAACGTCTGGCCCGTGCGGCAGCAGTCACGCTGACTCAACGCCCCCGGCGCGAAATTGACCCATGATTTTCCGCGCGCTGCACAGTCGCTACGCACCCTGCCTCCGACGGTGGCTTCGATCTGACGCAAGAGGCCATCCGCGGGGATCTGCGGACCGCGAGCACCTGGCACTGCACTGGGAACGACTCCGCGCAGACGTCGGCCCACGCCTCGACGACGTCACCGTCGTCCAGGGCGTCGCCGTCGACCCGCCCGCCGTCCGCGTCCAGGACGACGGTGCTCGCGGACAGGAGCGCCATGCCCTCGTAGTAGGGGTCGGAGGCGTCGACGAGCCGCGGACCGCGGTCGTCGCGGTCGACGGTCCCGGCGACGTCCGCGGGCCGGTCCGGCGGCGCGGCAGGCTCGTCGGCCGTGCACCCGGCCAGCGCCAGGGCGAGCGCGGTCACGAGGGGGAGCGCGCGGTCGGTCGCGCGCAGAGTGCTGGCGTGGGGAGACCGGCGCATCCTCGGATCCTCCCACCGTCGTCGTGCGGCTGGACGGTCCTACGCGGGGGCGGGCGTGGACGGTGCGGGGGTCGGCGCCGTGCCGGTGCTCCCGCCCGTCTCGGCCTCGGTGCCCTCACCCGTTCCCGCGCCGGTGCCCTCGCCCGTCCCAGGGAGGGGTTCCGTCGGCTCGGGCGCCGGCGTCGTCGGGTCCGGTGAGGGCTCCTGCGTGGGCTCCTCGGTGGGTTCCGGCGTCGGCGTGGTCGAGGGCTCGTCGGTCGGTGCCGGGGTCGGCGTGGTCGACGGAGCGGGCGCCGGATCCTGGGTCGGCACGGTCGACGGGTCCACGGCCGGGTTCGACGGCGCGGGCGTCGCGGGGTCGTCCGTGCCGGTCGAGCGCTCGCGGCTGATCGTCGTCCCCGAGCCCTCCACGCCCCGCACGGCGTCGGAGATGGGCTTGCCGATCGCGAGCTCGACGACGAGGACGACGCCCATCACCACGACGAACAGGGCGAGCGCCGAGACGGTCAGCACCCGGCCGCGGCCGTAGCGGTCGACGAGCCGCAGCCAGGCGTTCTGCGGCGGCTCCGGGTCCGTGCCCGGCTCGGGCGGAGCGCCGACGTCGCCCCGGTCCACGGACTCCTCCGTCCCGGTCGCGTCGTCGTCCGGCTCGGCGGGCGCCGCCGCACCCGCGTCGGACGCCGGGTCCGCCACGACGACCGTCCCGCGCGGCACGCTCGCGACGGCGGTCGTGACGGTGGTGGTCGTCGCGCGGTCGCGTGCGGTGCTCCCGCCGGTGGTCACCTGCACGACCTTGCCGACGACGGGCACGAGCTGCTCGCGCGTCTTCTGGATCGAGCGCGTGTAGACGTAGTTCGCGACGACGGTGAGGGCGCTCGCGATGCCGGCGCCGATGATCGTGCCGGCGGTCCCGAAGTACGACAGGAGCACGGTGGTGCTCACGGCGGCGAGAGAGCTCGCGACGACCTGCGTGAGGGAGAGGCGGGCCGGGGCCTCGCGCTCCTTCGCGGGTGCGGTCTCCGCGGCGGCGCGCCCTGCCTCGCGTCCGGCGTCGTGGGGCACGGGGCGCGAGGCGGGGGAGTCGTCGCTGTCGGGGCGGGATGCGGGGGATGTCGTCACGTGGTGCGGTTTCCGGTCGTCGGCGGGCAGGACCACCCGCCGCCACCGGCCGTGGACGACGACCGCGCGCCAGGGACCGGCGTCGGGCCACGGGCGTCCTCCCACGGTAGGTCGCTCGTGTGGACCTCGCTCAGGGGCGTCGTGCCGGGGGCTCAGAGGAACGGGAGAGATCCTGTGACGCCGCCGGTCGGAGCGGTGCGGAGCGCGCACCGGCGTCGGTGGTCGGGCCCGGGTGGTGCACGACCCCGGGGCGACGGGGACGGCGGCCCGACGACGGCGACGTATCCTGCCGAGGGCCGCGTGGACCGCCGTCGGACGCCGCGGGAGCCTCGCCGTACGCTGCGCGGTGTGGCGTGCGCCACAGTGTGGAGGAGGCCGTCCGGGCTCTCGAATTCGCGGAATCGCGCGCATGTTGTGGACGCTCGTCCAGGTGGTTCTCAGGCGTCTCCGGGGAGCGCGGGTGATTCACCCGTCCAGGACCGTGGGCCGTGTTGACGCCTGGCATCCCGCCGTGCAAGATAGTCCTCGACAGCGCGCATCGCCTGCCCCCTGCGCGGTGCGCGCTGTTTCACACTTCTCCGGGAGAACGCCCCGGAATAGCTCGGAACGACGGCCTCGGAACACGAATTCTCGTGATCCGGGGCCGTTCGTCGTCCCGCCTCCGACGCGCCCCACGCTCGACCCGACGGAGCGCGGCCCCGGCCCGTCGCCGCCCGGCGGACCGGGTCGCCGACCCTCCGGCGCGCCGCGCCGGGGCTCGCGAGACGGACGGTTAGCGTCGGAGGGTGAATGCCGCAGCCCGCACCAGCTCAGCCGCCCGGAGCGTGGCCGATCCTGCTCGGCTGCCCTCGACCGCTCCCGACGCGACCGACCAGCCCGCCGCCGAGGCGGCGGACGTGACACCGCCCCGCCCCGTGCTCGTCCCCGAGCCCACCACGGCCGACCTCGTCGACGAGGCCGTGACGCGGTGGCGCGCCGGCCTCGTCGAGCTCGCCGGGGGGTCGTCGCTCGCCGACGTCTCGCTCCTCGGCGACGCCGTCGTCGACCTGACGGCGGCCCACCCCTCGGGTGTCGCCCAGCTCTTCGCCGGGCGGCCGACCCGGCTCTCGAACCTGTTCCGCGAGGGTGGGTCGCTGCCTGCCGCGCGGCGCCGCGCGCGCGCCGTCGTGGTCCGCGCCGCCGAGCACGCCCAGCGCTACGGCGTCGCGCCCACGTACCTGGCGATCGGGGTCGCGACCTGGACCCAGAGCCTCGCGGCACCGCTCGCGGAGGACGACGTCGCGGCGCTCGCTCGGGTCGCGGGTCGCACCCCCGCGACGATCGTCCCGAGCGCGGACGACGACGTGGCCGCCCCGGGCGCCGACGGACCCGGCCGCCCCACGGACGGGGACCAGGGCCCCGCGGTCCCCGACGCGCAGGGCGGGTCCGCCGGGCACGACGACGCACGCGTCCCCGACGCCGGCCACCACCCGCGGGGCACGGTCGAGGAGGGCGAGCAGGAGCCGACGTCCCGGACCGTGCGCGCCCCCGTGCTCCTGCGCCCCCTGACCGTGACCCCGCGCGGCGACGGGGAGGCCGACTACGAGCTGACCCTCGAGCCGACGGCCGAGATCAACCCGCTCCTCGCGCGCACGCTGCGCGCGCACGGCGCGCTCCTCGACCCGGTGACGCTCGCACGCTCCACGTTCACCGGCGCGGGCTTCGACCCCGGCGACGCGACCCGTCGCATCGCCGCGCTGGGCCAGGCCGTCCTCGACGACTTCGACCTGACCCACCGCGTCCTCGTCGGCACGTTCGTGCACCCGGGGCAGGTCCTCGTCGACGACCTCGACGAGCTGGCGCCCGCACTGGAACGGCACGAGGTCGTCGCCGCGCTCGCCGGGGACGAGAAGTCCGCCACGGCGCTGCGCGCCGAGCTGCCCGCACCGCGCGTCGGCGACGCGGACCCGGTGCACGAGCGCGGCGCCGGCGACCTCGACCCGTCCCAGCGCCACGTCGTCGACGTGCTCGCGAGCGGGTCGCACCTCTTCGTCGACGCGCCGGCCGGGTCCGACGTCGCGGGCACGCTCGCGGCCGTCGTCGCCGAGGCCGCGGCGTCGGGACGCCACGTGCTGTACGTCCCGGGTCACCGCCGGGCCGCGGACGCGCTCCTCGCACGGCTCGACGAGCTGGGCCTGGGCGGCCTCGTGCTCGACATCGTCCCGGAGCCGACGTGGCGCGAGACGGCGTCGCACCGCCTCCTGTCCGCGATGGCGTCCGAGCCCGAGCCGGTCGAGGACGAGGATCTCGCGCGCACGCGCGACGCGCTCCTCGGCGCGCGCGCCCGGCTCGCCGGGTACATCGAGGCGCTGCACCTCGTGCGCGACCCGTGGGGCGTCTCGGCGTACGACGCGCTCCAGGCGCTCGCCCGGCTGACCGCCGAGCGTCCGGCCCCCGACACCCGGGTGCGCCTCACGACCGAGGTCGTGCTCGGCGTCGGGCCGCAGCGGGAACGCGCCGCCGCGGAGCTGCGCGAGGCCGCCCTGCTCGGTGCGTTCACCGCACGGGCGACCTCGACCCCCTGGTACGGCGCCGCCCTCACCACGCCGCAGGAGGCGCACGACGCGCTCGTGCGCGTCGAGCGGCTGCGCACGCACACGCTCCCGCAGCTGCGCGCGCAGGTCGAGCAGGTCGCGCAGCGCACCGGGCTCACGCCCGCGACGACGCTGCGCCAGTGGGGCGACCAGCTCACCATGCTCGGGGGGATGCGCGGCACGCTCGACGTGTTCCAGCCGCTCATCTTCGAGCGCACCGCCCAGGACATGGTCGAGGCGACCGCGACCAAGCAGTGGCGCGAGCAGCGCGGCGTCGAGATGGGCTGGTTCGCCCGGCGGAGGTTGCGCCGCCAGGCGCGCGACATGGTCCGCCCCGGCGTCCGCGTGCCCGACCTGCACGCCGCGCTCGTCGAGGTGCAGGCGCAGCGCGCGGTCTGGCAGGAGCAGTGCCCGCGCGGCGGCTGGCCCGTCCTGCCCGAGGGGCTGTCTGCCATCGAGGACACGCACGAGGCCGTGCGCATCGACATGGAGGAGCTCGCGCCTGCGCTCGACGGCACCCCGGGTGGCAACGACCTCCTCGACGCCCCGCTCGACGCGCTCGCGGCGCGGCTGGACGCGCTCGCCGAGGACGCCGAGTCCCTCGACTCCCTGCCCGCGCGGACCGCCATCGTGCGCCGGCTCACCGACCTCGGCCTCGGCGAGCTCCTCGCCGACCTCGCGGCGCGCCGCGTCGAGCCCGACTTCGTGGGGCCCGAGCTCGAGCTCGCGTGGTGGAGCTCGGTCTTCGAGCAGGTGCTCGCGCAGGACCAGGCGCTGGCCGGCCAGGACGGCGCCGGCCTCGACGCGCTCGCGCGCCGGTTCCGCGACCTCGACCGCACGCACGTCGCGTCCCTCGCGGCACCGGTCCGCGCGGCGGTCCGCGACCACCTCGGGACGGCGATGCGCGAGCACCGCGACGAGGCCGAGGACCTGTTCACCGAGCTGCTCGAGGGCCGGCTCGTGAGCCTGCGGGAGACGTCCGAGAAGCACCCGGCCGTGCTGCGACGCCTGCGTCCCGTGCTCGTCGCCACGCCGACCCTCGTGCCGCACCTCGTCCCCGCGACGCGCACCGTCGACCTCGTGGTCCTCGACGCGATCGAGCACGCGCCCGTCGAGCTCGTGCTCTCCGCGCTCGCCCGTGGGCGGCAGGTCGTCGCGGTGGGCGACCCGCGCGCCGCCTCGACAGAGACCGTGCGCGAGCTCGCCGAGCTGCTCCCGACGGTCGAGCTCCTCGCCGACGGCTCCCGGCGCGACCCCTTCGTCACGACCTTCCTCGCCGAGCACGGCTACGACGGCGTCCTGCGCCCCGCGCCCCTGCCCCGCGCCGAGGTCCTCGTCCAGCTCGACGTCGTCGACGGCGCCGGCATGCCCGACCCGACGTCCGGCGCGGTCGAGAGCACGCAGGCCGAGGTCGACCGGGTCGTCGAGGTCGCGATCGAGCACGCGCTCACGCGGCCCGACGAGTCCCTCGCGATCGTCACCGTCACGCCGCTGCACGCCGACCGCATCCGCGACGCCCTGCTCGTCGAGGTGCGCCAGAACCCTGCGCTTGCCGGCTTCTTCTCCGGGTCGCGGGCCGAGCCCGTCGTCGTCGCCGACGTGTCCGGCGTCGCCGGTCTCGTGCGCGACACCATCGTCCTGTCCGTCGGGTTCGGCCGGACGCCGCACGGCCGCGTCCTGCACCGGTTCGGCATCCTCAACACGCCCGGCGCCGAGGCGATGCTGCTGGACTCCGTCGGCGCGACCCGCCGCCGCCTCCACGTCGTGTCGTGCTTCACCGCGGGCGACCTCGACCCCGAGCGCCTGCGCGGCGCGGGCGCCCGGCTGCTCGCCGAGGTCCTCGACCTCGCGGAGCAGCGCAGCGGCGCCGCCGACCAGGTGACCCTCGGCAACGGCGTCGACCTCGGCGGCAGCCCCGACCGGCTCGTGCTCGACCTCGCCGAGCGCCTCTGGCGCGCCGGCCTCGTCGTCGAGACCGACTACGGCATCGGCGACGGCGACCGCGTCCCGCTCGTCGTCGGCCACCCGGACCTGCCCGGCGAGCTTCTCGTCGCCGTCCTCACCGACGACGCCGCGTACGTCGCCGAGCGCAGCGTGCGCGTGCGGGACCGGCAGGTGGCCGAGCGCCTCGAGCGCATCGGGTGGACCGTCGCGCAGGTGTGGTCCGCCGCCGCGTTCCTCGACCCCGCCAAGGAGGCCGAGCGCATCCGGCGGGTCGTGCAGGCGGTGCGCGACGAGCGGCTCCCGGAGACCGGGGGCGTCGCGCAGACCGGCGGGGGCGACCGGATCGTCGTCGTGCCGGTGATCGACGACGACGAGCAGCACGGCGACGACGACCTGTAGCAGTCGGCGTGGGATCACTGCCCGCGTGGTCGGGCTGGGGTCGGGGCCAGGGGGAACTACCCGCATGGTCGGGCTGGGTGCGGGGTGGGAGGCGGCGCCGGGTCTACCATCCGCCGCTCGTGCCTCGCGGCTCCCGCCAGGCCCGCCACGACCCGGCGCCGCCTTCCACCCCGCCACGTCGTCTCACCGTGTGCCGCGCTGCCAGAGATCACGGGTGCTCGTCGCCGCACGGGTGATCGTGTCGCGCGCGGGTCCCGGGCGTGGTGCCCTCGCGCGTCTCACCGGCAGGGGTGGCGGGTGGCCGACGTCGGGCCGCCCTGGCGGTGCGACGATGGGGGCGTGAGCACCACGTCCGACCCGAGTCCTGACCGCACGCACGACGCGCCCGACGGCGCGGGGCGGCGTCGGCGGCCGCGGCGGGCCGTGCGGCGGGGGACCGAGAGCGAGGTCGTGTCCGGGGTGAGCGCCGACGAGCGGTCCGAGGGCTGGGGCGACGAGGCGGCGCCCGGACGTGGGGTCCGGGGCGAGAACGACGACCGCCTGCTCGGGGACGTCCCGCCGCACTACGGGCGGCACTGACCGCGACACCGATGACGGCCTACGGACGGTACTGACACGGTCGAGTCCCCGCGGTCGGCCCGTGGCGGGGGTCGTCGGCGCCGAGCTGCTTGCCGACGTGCCGAACCCGGGGTCGTTCCCCCTCCATGGCGTCAGGTGAGGAGCAACCCCGGGTTCGTCCGAGGGCCGCCGCGCCGCGGGATCTCAGGCGGCGGTCGGGCGGCTCGCGCTCAGAGGTCGCGCGGCGGCGTCGGGCTGCCCGGTGCTGCGCCGGGACCGCTGCCCGCCTGGGCGGCGAGGAGGTCGCGGATCTCCTGGAGGACGCGTACGTCCTCTGCCGGTGCCTCGGGCTCGGGCTCGACGTCCTGCTTGCGGCGCTCGGCGAGCTTGTTCATCGGGAGGACGATGACGAAGTAGAGCGCGATCGCGATGATCAGGAACTGGAGGAACGCGTTGAGGAGGCCACCGACGGAGAGGACCGAGGCCTCGACGCCGTCGTGGGCCGGGCGCAGCGTGATGTCCCAGAGGTTGGAGATGTCCGGCTTGCCGAAGATGGCGCCGATGATCGGGTTGATCAGGTAGGTGACGATCGCGTCGACGACCGAGGCGAACGCCGCGCCGATGACGACGCCGACCGCCAGGTCGATCGCGTTGCCTCGGAGCACGAACTCCTTGAATCCCTGGAACACGCCCTTCATGTGCTGCTTCCCTCTCAGGTCGGTGGTCCGCGTGGCGGCGGTGCCACGACAGGTGCACGCGCGATCCTCCCAACGCGGGTACCGATGGGCAACGGCCTGGCCCGGCGGGTCGGGCACCGGCGTCCGGTTCACCCGTCTCCGAGCCCGGGTCGCCGTCAGGGCACGAGGACGGCCGTGACGGCCGTCTGCCCGCTCACGGCAGCGAGCCGGACCGCCTCCTCGGGGAGCACGGCGACGAGCGTCACGACGTCCGAGCCGGACCCGCCCGTCCCGAGCAGCCCGCCCCCGCCCTGGGGCTCGGGTGCCGGGACGACGACGGCCGCGCGGGCGAGGTAGGGGTCGACGGCCGCCGGGTCCTGGCCCTCGGTCGACGCGTCCGTGGGGGCTGTCGTGAGCACCAGGTCGCCCGTGGCGAGGAGATCGACGCGGTCTCCCGGGCCGAGGAGGGCCGCGACGCCGGGGTCGAGCCGGACGGGCGCGACGACCGTGCCCGCCGGAGCCGCGGCGGCGAGCTCGCCACCGGCGACGAGCGCGTCCTGGAGCAGGGTGCCCGCGGGCAGGGTCACGGTCGCGCGACGCCCGACGACGTCGTCGGGTCGTGCCGCGGCGCCCGCGGGGACGACCTCCGCGGACACGGGGTCCACGCGGAGGTCCGCCTCCGTCAGCACGGCACCCGCCGGGACCTCACGCGTGGTGACGACGGCAGGTGCGGTCGGGGGCGGGGGAGGGCGGAGCGCCCCGACGACCACCGAGGACGCGGCGCCGCAGCACAGCGCGGCCACGACGAAGCGGGACCGCCACCACACCCCGCGCAGCAGCCGTCGCCGCGCGGGCGAGCGGTCGGGTCGCGGGCGGGGGTCCGGCAGGCGGGACGAGCGCAGCATGGCGCGACCGTAGCCGTGCGACGGGCGCCGACGGTCGCCGACGGGTGCGAATCTGTGGACGGGACGCGGCGTCGACCCCGACGCGCCGTCCCGAGAGGGGCTGTGGTCGACCGCCGAGGGCAGGGCCGCCGTGGACCGCGCCCACGGGCGTCAGATCAGGAGGCGGTCGAGCTTCCCGACGAGGACGAGGTGCTGCTCGAGCCGCCGGACGTGCTGCTCGCGCCGGACGCCGCGGAGGAGGAGGCCGGCTTCGAGGCGGCGGGCGCCGTCGAGGACTTCCCGCCCGAGCGCGAGTCCGTGCGGTAGAAGCCTGAGCCCTTGAACGTCACGCCGACCGAGGAGAACACCTTGCGCAGGCGACCCGAGCACTCGGGGCACACCGTGAGGGCGTCGTCGCTGAACGACTGGTGGATGTCGAAGGCGTGACCGCAGGCGGTGCACGTGTACGCGTAGGTGGGCACGGGTTCTCCTCGTTCACGAGACGGCCGTCGGGCGGCCACCGGCGGGTCGGGATCGGGTCGGTCTCGGCCGGGTCGTCGGTGTCAACACCGCCTGGCACTCGAAACTTCCGAGTGCTAATCATACGCGGCCCGGTGCCCGCCCCGGGCCGGGTAGTCTCGCATCCGTGTCTGTGCACGAACCCGCCGAGGCCCCCGCCGGTGACTCCGTCCCCGGTGCCGACCCCGCGACGCCGGCCGAGGCGCCGGCTCCGCCCCGGCGCCGGCGTTCGGCACGACGGCGCGTCCTGATCGGCGTCGCCGTGCTCCTGGTCCTCGCGCTCGTCGCCGGTGCCGCCTTCGTCGTCGTCACCGTGCGCCGGCCGCTGCCGCAGACGTCCGGCGAGATCGAGCTCGCCGGGCTCGAGGGTCAGGTCACGGTGCTGCGCGACGCCCAGGGCGTGCCGCAGATCTACGCGGACACCCCGGAGGACCTCTTCCGCGCGCAGGGCTACGTCCAGGCGCAGGACCGCTTCTTCGAGATGGACTACCGCAGGCACGTCACCGCGGGCCGGCTCGCCGAGCTCGTGGGCGACAATCCCGACGCGATCGCTGCCGACACCGTGACGCGGACGTTCGGCTGGCGGCAGGTCGCCGAGGAGGAGTGGGACGTCGTCTCGCCCGAGACGAAGGCATACCTCCAGGCCTACGCCGAGGGCGTCAACGCGTACCTCGAGAACCGCAGCCCGTCCGAGATCGCGATCGAGTACACCGTGCTCGGGCTCCAGGTCGACGTCGCCGAGCCCGAGCCCTGGGACCCGGTCGACTCGCTCGCCTGGCTCAAGGCGATGGCGTGGGACCTCCGCGGAAACTACGACGACGAGCTGGAGCGCGCGCTGTCCTACAGCACGCTCCAGGACGCGGGGCGCGTCGCCGCGCTGTTCCCCGCCTACCCGTCCGACGTCAACGCGCCGATCCTCGACCCCGGCGAGCTCGAGAATCCTCAGCAGGTCGCGCTCGAGCTCGGCCCCGAGGCCCGCGCCGCGTACGGCTCGGACCATCTCCAGGGCGCGCTCGAGGCCGCCGACCGCGCGCTCGACGCCGTCCCCGTGCTCATCGGGCGCGGCGAGGGCACGGGCTCCAACTCGTGGGTCGTCTCCGGCGACCACACCGCCAGCGGCAAGCCGATCCTCGCCAACGACCCGCACCTGAGCCTCGGCGCCCCCGGGATCTGGGCGCAGGTCGGGCTGCACTGCAACGAGGTCGGGCCGCAGTGCGCGTTCGACGTCGCGGGCTTCTCGTTCGCCGGGTTCCCCGGCGTCATCATCGGCCACAACGCGCAGCTCGCCTGGGGCCTGACGAACATGGGCGCCGACGTCACCGACTTCTTCGTCGAGCGCGTGCGGGACGACACCTACCTGCGCGGCGACGAGTGGGTGCCGCTCGAGACCCGGACCGAGACGCTGAGCGTCGCCGGAGGCGAGGACGTCGAGTTCGAGATCCGCTCGACCGTGCACGGGCCGATCGTCTCCGAGGCGATCCCCGCGACCGAGTCCGCCGTCGACACCCCCGCCCTCGACACGCGCCTGGGCGAGTACGCCGTCTCCCTGCAGTGGACCGCGCTCGAGCCGGGCCGCACCGCCGACGCGGTCTTCGCGTTCAACCTCGCCCAGGACGCCGACGACATGCAGGCCGCCGCGGCGCTCTTCGAGGTGCCCGCGCAGAACATCGTCTTCGCGACGGTGGACGGCCAGATCGGCTACCAGGCGCCCGGCAAGATCCCGGTCCGTCAGGCGGTGCCCGACGCCGAGGTGCCGTCGGACGGCACGTGGCCCCGCGACGGCTCCGACGAGCGCTACGACTGGCAGGGGTACGTCCCGAGCGAGCAGATGCCGCGCGTGGTCGACCCGGCCGAGGGATTCGTCGTCGCAGCCAACCAGGCCGTCCTGCCCAGCGGCGTCGCGCCGTTCCTCACGACCGACTGGGACTACGGCTACCGCTCGCAGCGCATCCGCCAGCTCCTCGAGGCCGAGATCTCCGCCGGGCGACCGGTCGACGTCGACACGATGAACGAGATCCAGACCGACGACCGCAGCCCCTACGCCGAGGTGCTCGTGCCGCTCCTGCTCGACCAGGAGATCGACGACAGCTTCGAGGCCGAGGGCCAGGCGCTCCTCGCGGACTGGGACTACCGGACCGACACCGACTCCGCCGCGGCCGCGTACTTCGCCGCGGTCTGGCGCAACCTGCTCCAGCTCACGTTCTGGGACGACCTGCCCGAGTCGGCGCGACCGAACGGCGGGAGCCGCTGGCTCGCCGTCGTGCAGAACCTCCTCGAGAACCCGACCGACCCGTTCTGGGACGACCGCCAGACCGTCAGCGTCGTCGAGACGCGCGACGAGGTCCTCACCCAGGCGCTCGTCTCCGCCCGCCTCGACCTGACCGTGGAGCAGAGCAAGCAGCCCTCCGACTGGGCCTGGGGCACGCTCCACGTGCTCGCGCTCGAGCACCCGATCCTCGGCGGCGAGTCCATCCCCGGTCCTGTCCGCAACTGGGTCAACCCCGACCCCGTCGGCATGCCCGGCGGCTCGTCGATCGTCAACGCGACGGCCTGGGACGCGGCCTCCGGCTCGTTCGACGTGACGGCCGGCCCGTCGATGCGGATGGTCGTCGACCTCGACGACCTCGACCGCTCCACCTGGGTCACCGTCACCGGCACCTCCGGCCACCCGGCGTCCAGGCACTACTCCGACCAGCTCAAGACCTGGGCCCGCGGCGAGACCTACGACTGGCCGTTCTCCACTCAGGCCGTCGCCGAGGCCAGCAAGGACGAGCTCACCCTCGTCCCGTAGTCCCCGGTCCGGGCGCGGGGCCGTCGCGCCACCCGGTGCTCGGACGTCTGGCCGAGATGCGAGAAATGGCCCCTCCAGGCCTCGCCCCAGGGGCCACTTCTCGCGTCTCGTCGCCACGCGCGCGACCCTCGGCGGGGCGTGGCGACGACGGCAGGCCGAGCGCGACGGGCCGACCGGTCCGTGGTCCGGACGGGCCCCGCGGGAAGGGGCCCCGCTGCCGGAGACGCTACGGGAGCCAGCGCCAGCCGAGGGGGGTCACGACGGCGTCGACGGTCTTGTCGTGGGACTCGACCGGGAGCGGGCGGTCGGACGCGTCGTAGACCTCCTCGGGGAAGACGACGGCGACGACCTTGGTCCCGGGGCGCAGGTGCTCGAGGGCGCGGTCGTACCAGCCGCCGCCCTGGCCGAGCCGGACGCCTCGTGAGTCGACGGCGAGCGCGGGGGCGACGACGACGTCGGCCTGGGCGATGGCCTCGGCGCCGAGCGGCGGGGTCCCGGGTTCGGGCGGTCGGCCGGGGGCGCGGACCTGGAGGTCGGCCGGATCGTCGTACAGGGCCCAGTCGCGCTGGAGGCCGGCGCCGAGCACGGGGAGCAGGACGCGCACGCCGCGTGCGGAGAGACGTTCGAGCATCTCGGTGGTGCCGGGTTCGGTGGGGCGGGCGGCGTAGGTCGCGACGCACGTGGCGGTGGCGACCTCGGGGATGGTCTCGACGACGTCGGCGATCGCGGCGGCCGCATCCTTGCGGAGCCGCTCGGACCGCGCCTGGCGGTTGGTGCGGATGGCCTTGCGGAGGATCTCCTTCGCGTCCTCGGCTTCGATGCTTCCGTGCAGGGGGTACGGCTGGACCGGGCCACTCATGTCCCTATTGTCACCCGGCTCGCGGTTCCGTGCGGACGCAGCGCGGGTGACCTTCGGCCCTGGTGGGCCGGATCGGGTTCCGTCGACGGGTCCGGGGTGCCTATGATCGGGGAGAGCCAGTAGTTCGGACTCCTGACAAATGAGTCGTTGTCCGACGGAGGTCGACCAGTGAGGACGCCATGACCGCGACGACGCCCGCGAAGACCAGCGCGACGACCCCGCGACCGCGAGGGAGCGCGCACGCCCGGACCGCGCGGGCCGCCGTCGTGCTCGCCGCGGGGCACGACGCCGCGTCGCGCGAGCTCCTGTCCCGCCCGCTGGGCAGCGCGACGGTCGTCGAGCTCGCGGTGGCGAACGTGCGCCGCGTCGTGGACGCGAGCCGCATCGTCGTCGTGGTGGCGCCCGACGACCCGACGGTGCGCGAGCTGCTCGGCGAGGACGTCGTCTACGTCGAGCAGGAGGCTCCGCTGGGCACCGGCGACGCGGTCCTCGCAGCGCGCGGGGCAGTCGCCTCGGTGCTGGGGCTCGGGGTCGACGAGCCGGTGCTGGTCGCGTACGCGGACACGCCGCTGCTGCGCTCGGAGTCGCTCCTCGGCCTGCTCACGCGCCACACCCTCACCGGCGCGGACCTCTCGCTCCTCTCGGCCGTCGTGGACGACCCGGACGGCTACGGCCGCGTGGTCCGCGCCGAGGGCGAGATCACGGCGATCCTCGAGTCGTCCGAGGCGGGCGGCATCGCCGAGCCGCGCACGGAGATCAACGTCGGTGCGTACGTCGCGGCACCGGGCCTGCTGTTCGGCGAGCTCGAGCGCATGGCGTCCGACGGCGAGCACCGCCTCACGGAGCTGGCCCGCCGCGTCATCGGCGCGGGCAAGCGCATCTCGTCGTACCGGATCGTCGACGTCGACGAGGTGCGCGGCATCAACACGCCGGACGAGCTCGCGCAGGCGGCGGACATCGTCCTCAAGCGCCTGTTCGTCCCGAAGAAGAACACCGACACCAAGATCGTCTTCGGCACGGGCGGCTGGCGCGCGGTCATCGGCGAGGGGTACACGCTCGCGAACGTGCGCCGGCTCTGCCAGGCGATCGCGAACGAGACGATCCGCCGCGGCCTCGACGGCAAGGGCGTCGTGATCGGCGGCGACCGCCGCTTCCTCTCGCGCGAGTCGGCCATCGCGGCGGCCGAGGTCTTCGCGGGCAACAACATCGCGGTCACGCTCCTGCCCGACGACGTCCCGACCCCGCTCGTGACGTTCGCCGCCCCGTACCTCGGCGCGGCGTACGGCGTCATCGTCACGTCGAGCCACAACCCGCCCGAGTGGAACGGCATGAAGGTGTTCCGCCAGGACGGCTCGCTCCCGCTCGACGACGAGACGGACCGCTACCAGGACGAGGCCAACGCGCTGTCGGTCGACGACGTCATCACGCTCGACATCGACGTGGCGCGCAGCGCCGGCGTCGTGGTGGACCGGTCGCTCACCGACCCGTACGTGGACGCGATCGAGAAGATCATCGACGTGGACGCCGTGCGCGGCTCGGACCTCCAGGTGATCGTCGACCCGATGTACGGCACGAGCCAGCTCACGCTCGGCACGATCCTGTCCGACATGCGCGTGCGCTCGGAGTTCATCCACGCGACCCACAACCCCCTTTTCGGCGGGGTCGCGCCCGCGCCGGACCTCCAGCGCCTGAGCACGCTCGTGACGATGATCCAGCAGGGCGGGGGCCGCTACGACCTCGGCATGGCGACGGACGGCGACTCCGACCGCATCGGTATCGTCGACGAGACCGGCGAGTACATCTCCACGAACGACCTGCTCCTCCTCCTGTACTGGTACCTGCACGAGGTCCGCGGCGAGAAGGGCGGCGTCGTGCGCAACCTCGCGACGACGCACCTGCTCGACCGCCTCGCAGCCCACTTCGGCGAGGAGTCGCGCGAGGTCAAGGTCGGCTTCAAGCACGTCACCGCGGGCATGGAGGAGATCGGTGCCGTGCTCGGCGGCGAGTCGTCGGGCGGCCTGACGATCCGCGGCTGGATCCTCGGCAAGGACGGCATCTTCGCGTGCGCCCTGGTGGCCGAGATGCTGGCCCGCACGGGCAAGCGGATCTCCGAGCTGCGCGCGATGATCTACGAGATCACGGGTCGCCTCCACACGCTCGAGGCGGGCGTCCCGGCGACGCCGGAGATGCGCGTCGAGGTGCCGCGGCGCCTCGAGGCGGAGCCGCTCACGCACGTCGGCCCCTACCCTGTCGTCTCGGTCTCCCACCTCGACGGCACCAAGATCCTCCTCGAGAACGACAACTGGGCGCTCCTGCGGTTCTCCGGCACCGAGCCCGTCCTGCGCATGTTCGTCGAGGCGGACTCGCCCGAGAAGGCCGCCGAGCTCCTCGAGTGGCTCCAAGGGTTCGTCACCGCCGGCGTCTGACGGCCCCGGACCACCCCACCCCGGCCCCCCAGCCCACCCCACGACAGGAACCAGAGCAACGATGCGCTACGGCCACTTCGACACCGCGCACGACGAGTACGTCGTCGAGCGCCCCGACGTCCCCGTCTCGTGGACGAACTACCTCGGCAGCAAGAACCTGTGCACCGTGCTGTCGCACACCGGCGGGGGGTACTCGTACTACAAGAGCTCGCAGTACGGCCGGATCACGCGCTTCCGGCAGAACGGTGTCCCGGTCGACCGGCCTGGCCACTACGTGTACCTGCGCGACGACGCGGACGGCGACTTCTGGTCGGTGTCGTGGCAGCCGGTCGGCAAGCCGTTCGTCGGGCCGGGCGAGGAGCTCGACCCCGCGGGCGGGGCGGGCCGCTGGACGACCCGGCACGGGCTCGGCTACTCGACGTTCCGTGCCGAGTACAAGGGTGTCGACGCCGAGCAGACGGTCTTCATCCCCGTGGACGACGACGTCGAGGTCTGGGACGTCCGGCTGACGAACACGACGGACGAGGTGCGTGAGCTCACCGTCGGTTCGTACGTGGAGTTCAGCTTCCACACGATCACGATCGACAACCAGAACCTCCAGATGTCGCTCTACGCGTCCGGCTCCTCCTACGAGGACGGCATCATCGAGTACGACTTCTACTACGAGCCGTGGACGTACCACTTCTTCGCGTCCAGCGAGACGCCGTCGTCGTACGACTCGCTGCGCGACAACTTCATCGGCCCGTACCGCTCCGAGGCGAACCCGATCGCGATCGAGCGCGGGCACGGGTCGAACGAGTCCGCGACGACGCAGAACCACTGCGGTGCGCTCCAGCACAAGATCACGCTCGCGCCGGGCGAGACCAAGCGGCTCGTCTACATGCTCGGCTACGGCTCGCGCGACGCGGCCGGCCGTGCGCTCCAGGCGAAGTACTCGGACGTCGCGACGGTCGACGCCGAGCGCGCTCGGCTCCGCGCGTTCTGGCGCACCAAGCAGGACAAGCTGCGGATCCGCACGCCCCACGAGGGCATGAACACGATGATCAACTCGTGGACCCTCCTCCAGGCGGAGACGTGCGTGCAGTGGTCGCGCTTCGCGTCGTTCGTCGAGGTGGGCGGACGCGCGGGCCTCGGGTACCGCGACACCGCGCAGGACGTCATGAGCGTCATCCACTCGAACCCGACGAAGACGCGCCAGCGCATCGTCGAGCTCCTGCGCGCGCAGACGGAGGCCGGGTACGGCCTGCATCTGTTCGACCCCAAGGCGTTCGACCCCGACGCGGAGAAGCTGCCCGACGTCCCGTCGCCGACGATCGTGCCCACGGTCGACCCGAAGGACCTCATCCACGGCCTCGAGGACACGTGCTCGGACGACCACCTGTGGCTCGTGCCGTCGGTCGTCGAGTACGTCAAGGAGACGGGCGACCGCTCGTTCCTCGACCTGGAGATCCCGTTCGCCGAGGGCACGCCCGCGACCGTGTACGACCACCTGGTGAAGGCGCTCGAGTTCTCCGCCGAGCAGGTGGGCCAGAACGGCGTCGCGCTGGGCCTGCGCGCGGACTGGAACGACTGCCTCAACCTCGGCGGCGGCGAGACGTCGCTCGTGACGTTCCTCCACGCGTGGGCGATCGGCGCGTTCCTCGAGATCGCGGAGCCGCTCGCCGCGGCGGGCGACGAGCGGGCCGAGGCGGACGTCGCGCGGTTCACGGCCGAGCGCGAGCGCATCGCCAAGGTCGCCGACGCCCAGCTCTGGGACGGCCGCTGGTGGATCCGCGGGTACACGCGCGACGGCGTGAAGATCGGCTCGGCCGAGAACGAGGAGGGCAAGATCTTCCTCGAGCACCAGGCGTGGCCCGTCATCGCCGGGATCACGAGCCAGGAGCGCGGCGAGGCGTCGATGGACGCGGTGCGCGAGCTGCTCGGCTCCGAGTACGGCAACCACCTCAACTGGCCCGCGTTCACCAAGGTCGACGACACCGTCGGGTTCGTCACGCGCGTCTACCCGGGCATCAAGGAGAACGCCGCGATCTTCTCGCACCCCAACGCGTGGCCGATCATCGCCGAGGCGATGCTCGGGCGCGGCGACGAGGCGGTGCAGTTCTACGACGCGATCCTGCCGTACCACCAGAACGACAACATCGAGGTGCGAGGCGCGGAGCCGTACGCGTACGTCCAGTTCCTCTACGGCCGCGACCACGAGTGGTTCGGCAAGGCGCAGAACCCTTGGCTCACGGGTACGGCCGGCTGGATGTACACCGCGGTGACCAAGTACGTCCTCGGCGTGCGCCTCGCGCTCGACGGCCTTGTCGTCGACCCGTCGATCCCGAAGGACTGGGACGGGTTCGAGGTGCGCCGCGAGTGGCGCGGCGCCGTCTACGACATCGAGGTCCGCAACCCCGACCACGTGTCGAAGGGCGTGCGCTCGGTGACGGTCGACGGCGTCGAGCACGACCCGGCGGCCCCGATCCCCGCGCTGCCGGAGGGCACCGAGGCGAAGGTCGTCGTCACGCTGGGCTGATCCACGCTCCGCCGACGACGGACGCGCGGGATCCACTGCCAGGCACCTGCGCGTCGACCACGGCACGGCCCGACGGTCCGGGCGCCACCACGCCGGTGGCGCGCGGGCCGTCGGTGGTGTCACCCTGTGCACCGAGGACCGGGCGACCGCCCGTCCCCGCCGACAGCTCCCGAGGACGGTCACCGCCGGATGACGCACAAGATCACGCGCGGCTGGAGCGTCACCAAGCCGTGGCCCGTGACCCTGCGGGACGACACCCTGGGCGGGTCGATCGTCCTGCGCCCGCTGCGCCGTCGGGACGCGAACGCGTGGATGCGCCTGCGCGCGCACAACGCGGACTGGCTCGAGCGCTGGGAGGGCACGTCGCCGCGCCCCGGCAGCGGGGGAGGGCCGCCGACGTTCGCCGAGTACGTCCGCGTGCTGTCCGCCCAGGCGCGGGCCGGGTCGTCGCTGCCGTTCGCCGTCGAGCTGGACGGGGAGCTGGTCGGCCAGCTCACGGTCTCCTCGATCACGTACGGGTCGCTGTGCGGCGCGAGCATCGGCTACTGGGTGAGCGAGCACGTCGCGGGCCGCGGCGTCATCCCGACGTCCGTCGCCATGGCGACGGACTACTGCTTCGCGGTCCTCGGCCTGCACCGCATCGAGATCAACATCCGGCCGGAGAACGGCCCGAGCCTGCGTGTCGTGGAGAAGCTGGGCCTGCGCGACGAGGGCGTGCGCGAGCGGTTCCTGCACATCCAGGGGGCGTGGCGCGACCACCGCACGTTCGCGATCACGAGCGAGGAGGTGCCCGACGGGCTCCTCGCGCGCTGGCAGGCGACGCGCCGCGAGACCATCTGAGCCGACCGACACGCCGGAGCGCGTGCGGAGCGTGGCCACGCGCCTCGCCTACGGTCGTGATGTGGAATCGGCCTCGGGGATCGTCGCGCTCGCGGTGTTCCTGCTGTGGGTCGGGTTCTACGTCCCGCACCGGGTGCGTCACCGGCAGCAGCTGCTGGAGGCGCGCACGGACGACCGCTTCTCCGGCTCCCTGCGCGTCCTGGCCGTCGCCGGCCCGGGCGGCGGAGGGATGGACCGGTGGGACGCGCGGCTCGACGGCGTCACGACGGTCGCCGCGATCGCGTCCGGACCCGCCGGTGGCGGCGGGCGCCCCCTGCTCGGGGGAGCGGGGTCGCAGGACCGGTCCGAGGACCGGACGCACGAGGAGGAGGGAACGCACGCCATGGGGAGCACCGAGAGCGCGTCACCCTCGCGCGGGGCACCGCCGCGCCGTCAGCCGGCGTCCGAGCAGTCCCGCCTCGCCCTCCTCGAGCGGCGTGCCGCCGCGGCGCGCCGTCGGCTCGCGCTCACCGTCGTGCTGCTCCTCGCGAGCGTCGCGGTGTGGGTCGTCGTCGCGCTCGGGTACCTCCCGTGGTGGGCCGGCGTGGTCCCGACGGCGGTCCTCGGGCTCGTGCTCGTGCTGGGCCGTCGTGCGGTGCTCGCTGCGCAGCGGTCCGACGCCGCGTGGCTGGCGGAGCGTCGTGCCGCCGCCCGCGCCGCGCGCGGGACCGTCCTGGGGGCGCCGCCCGCGCCCCGGGGCGCCCGTCCGCGCGTCACCGGCCGTGCGGTGCACGGGTCGCAGGTCAGCACGCAGATGATCCCGCGCGTCACGCCCCAGGACCTCGCGCGGGCGAACGCCACCGCGGCGGCGCTCTCCGGGGCGTCCGGCGTCTCCGCCTCGTCGCCGCGTGAGCGCACGACCGCGTCGAGCACGACGACGGCCGAGGACTCCGGCTCCGAGGAGCCCGCCTCTGCCCGTGGTGCTGCGGGCGTGACCGCCGTGCTCGTCACGGAGGTGTCGGTCGAGGCGACGGAGGTCGTCGAGGTCGAGGTCGTCGACGAGGAGCACGTGCCCTCGGGGCGAGCCTGGGACCCGATGCCCGTGCCGCCTCCGACGTACACGATGAAGCCCACGGCCCCGCGCCGCGAGCCCGCCCCGCTCACGGACGACGACGTCGTCTCGCCCGCCCGGGCGGGCGCCGCGCCTACGCCGGCCGCCGCGGTCGAGGTCGTCGTGGACGTGCCGTCCGGCGCGCCCGAGCCCGCCGCGGGCGACGAGCGCAAGCCGTCGACCGAGACGCTGGGTCTCGACCTCAACGAGATCCTCGCCCGCCGCCGGGCAGCAGGGCAGTAGCTCCCCCGGGGGTGGCCGGTTTGGTAGACCCCGCCCCCGGGGTGCTAGTCTGTTCCTCGCTTGAGGGGCTATGGCGCAGTTGGTAGCGCGTCTCGTTCGCAATGAGAAGGTCGGGGGTTCGAATCCCCCTAGCTCCACCCTCTGAGAGGGCCGCTGACATCGTCAGCGGCCCTTTCTGCTGCTCAGGGCGCGTCTCAGTCCCACCAGAACGACCAGGCGTGGGTCCCGACGAGTGCGTGGGCGTACTCGTCGAACGTGTCGTGGGCACCTTGCCAGACGTTGTCGGGGCAGACGGCGAAGTGCTCGACGGCGAGAGCGCGGGCGTGCTCGATGTCCTGGGGCGGTCGCGCGACGGAGACCTGCAACGTGTCCGTCCCGACGCCGACGACCCGGGCGCCGAAGCGATCGGCCCAGGAGCGCAGGACCGCCGAGACCAGCTCCGTGTCGTTCGTGTGGTTGCAGGGCCCGTCCCAGCCGGCGAGGGTCAGGGCACCCGCGCCGTCGGGCGCGGGCACCAGGCCGAGCCGCCACGGTCGCGGTCGACCGTAGGGGTCGACGTCGTCCTGGAGATGGCGGGCGAAGGCGTCGGCGAGCGTCTCAGGGTCCTCCCCGGCCTGCCCGGGCCGAGCCAGGCCGGGCCAGGGCCCGCTCGGTTCTCCCGCCCCGGGCACCTCGTCCGCGTCGGAGCCCGCGTCGTCCTGGAGGTCGTCCCAGAGCGACCGGAGGGCCGTCTCGGGATCGACGGCGTCGAGCACCTCAGCGGGCTCGGGGAACGACCACCGTCCGACCCAGGCGTCCGGGTGGTCGTCGTCGTGCTCCAGGAGGAGAGGGACGAGGCCGGTCTGCGCGTGCGCGCTGCGCAGGCGCGCCCAGACCTCGCCCGCGTCCCGGACGGGTGCGTCCGAGACCCAGAGCAGCGCCGTGCCGTGGAGCCCGGGCGGTGCCCAGTCGCTCTCGTCGGCGAGCACGAGGCGCCCGGGCGGGAGGTCGTCGGGCAGCGAGGGGAAGCGAGGTGTCATGACGCGCAACGTACGACGTCCCACCGACAGCGAGACGCGACCCTATGCTGGCCGCGTGAGCCTCACCGAGCTCTGCCTCGTCCCCGGCGGGACGTTCCGCATGGGTTCTGACCGGCACTACCCCGAGGAGGGGCCGGCGCACGACCGGGAGGTCGAGCCGTTCCTGCTGGAACGCCACGCGGTGACGAACGCGCAGTACGCGGCGTTCGTCGCGGACACCGGCTACGTGACCGTCGCGGAGCGCGCGCTCGACCCGGCCGACTTCCCGGGGGCCGACCCGGCCGACCTGGTGCCCGGGGGTCTCGTGTTCACCCCGACGGCGTGTCCGGTGGACCTGCGCGACTGGCGGCAGTGGTGGCGGTGGCAGCCGGGGGCGTCGTGGCGCGCGCCGCAGGGGCCGGGCTCCGACGTCGACGACCGCCCGGACCACCCGGTGGTGCTCGTCGCGTTCGAGGACGCGTCGGCCTACGCGGCCTGGGCGCGGCGGCGCCTGCCGACGGAGGTCGAGTGGGAGCGTGCCGCGCGCGGCGGGTTGGAGGGCGCCGAGTTCGCGTGGGGCGACGAGCTCGCGCCGGGCGGTCGCCCGATGGCGAACACGTGGCGGGGCCGGTTCCCGTACCTCGACGAGGGATGGGGCGGGACGTCGCCCGTCGGCTCCTACGAGCCGAACGCGTACGGGCTGGTGGACCTCATCGGGAACACGTGGGAGTGGACGGCGGACACGTTCACCCCCCGTCACGTCGTCCCCGGGACGCGCGGGCCGGACGTCGGGGCGCGGCCGAACCTCCTGGCGCCGACGACGTCGCCGCAGGTCCTGCGCGTCACCAAGGGAGGCTCGCACCTATGCGCGCCCGAGTACTGCCGCCGGTACCGGCCCGCGGCGCGGTCACCGCAGTCGGACGACACCGCGACGACGCACCTCGGCTTCCGCTGCGCCGCCGATGTCGGCTGACGACGACGAAGGCCCCCGCCGTCGGCGGGGGCCTTCGTCAGGTGCGGAGCACGCGAGCGGTCAGCCGCAGGTGTACTCGATGCCGTTCTCGTAGTGCGTGCCCGGACCGAGCTCGGCGCACTTCTCGGCCACGGTGGCGATGCCGATGCCGAGCACGATGCCGACGACGATCGAGATCACCAGCACGACGGCACCGACGATGATGCCCGCGAGGGCAACGCCGTTCTTGTAGCCGGCCTTCTTCGACTTGTTGAAGGCGATGATGCTGAGGATCAGGCCCACGATCGAGAGGCAGCCGAGGAATGACAGCACGAGGCCGACGATGCCCATCGTCTTGCCGGGGTCCTGGGCCGGGGCGGAGTATCCGGGGGTGCCACCCTGGGGGGCTCCGTACTGCGGTGCCTGCGGCGCGCCGTACTGCGGTGCCTGCGGGGCTCCGTACTGCGGGGCCTGCGGCGGCTGCTGGGGCTGGCCGGGCTGCGGAGCGCCGTACGAAGGCGGTCCGGACGGCGTCCCGCCGGGCTGCGGGTTCTGGTCGGGCTGGTCGGGGGTCGACATGCGATCTCCTCGGCGGTGGGTTCGGGCCCGGCCAGTATGCCGGTCGGGGCCGCCTGACGTCCCGAGCGCCCGCGGCGCGTCCCGAACACCGGTCGCCGGTTCGTCCGCCGTCCACCCGACGGGCCGACCGTCACGAGTCCCACACATCCGTGGGTCGGCGGGGCGTGGGGCATGCGCGATGATGGGGGCGTGAACTCTCGGAAGGTCCGATTCGTCCCTGTCGTCCTCCCTGTCGTCCTCAGTCTCGGTGCCGCTGTGGCGCTCGGTGGCTGCGCCGCGGAGGCCGCGAAGGCCGACGGACCGTCCTCGGGCGAGACCGGGCTCGTCGCGCGTGCCGCGGAGCCCAGCGACGGCGTCCTCGTGCTGGACTCGACAGACCCGGCGGAGCTCGCTCTGACGAGCAGCCAGGCATTCTTCACGTCCGCGCCCGTCGTCGTCCTCGCCGTCGCCGACGACGAGGCGGCGCGGGCCACGGCGGCCGCCGCGGCGGTCGAGCTCGCCGCGCCCGTGCTCCTGGTCGGCGGGGCGATCTCCGACGGTGGGCTGCGCACGGAGCTCGCCCGGCTCGGCACGGTCGCGGCCGTCGAGGTCGGCGAGGCGGACGCGCCCCCGGGGCAGGACGACACGGGCGAGACCCCGGAGCGCGCGACGCTCGGCGACGTCGAGGGCGTCGAGCGGGTCCTGCTCGACGTGGGGGCGCTCGGCGCCGACGGGGCCCTCGACCCGCACGACCTCGACGACGTCCGCGCCGCGCTGCCCGAGCGCGGCGAGCCGGACACGCTGACCGAGGTGCTCGCCCTCACCGAGCCGGGGGGCCTCGACGCGCACGGGGGGCCGCAGGCCGCGGCGATCGCGACCGCCCGCGCGGCCGGTGCGGTGCCGCTCGAGGTGCCGCAGGGCGACCCGCGCTCCTCTGCGGAGGTCGTCGACGCGCTCGCGGCCGCGAAGGCGCTCGCCGTCGTGGGCATCGGGGAGAGCTTCGGGTCCGCGGAGGACCTGGCGTGGCGGCTGCGCGCGGCCGAGGCCGGCGACCTGCTCCCGAGCGGGTCGCAGCTCGTGCTCGCGGACCGCGTGCGGTACGTGGCGGTCGAGGCGGACGCGGTGACCTCCGGGCTGGAGGCGGTGGGGGAGTGGGCGGTGTCCGACGCCGTCTCCCGCGCGCAGGACGCGGCGGCGTCGTACGCGGAGGCCGTGCCGGAGGAGACCGTCGTCCCGGTGCTCGAGGTCCCGGCTACCCGGGCGTCCTCGAACCCCGGCGAGGACCGGGACTACTCGACCGAGATCCCGGCCGAGGAGCTGGTGCCGCTCGTGGACGCAGCGGCCGAGGCGGGGGTCATGGTCGTGCTGCGCCTCGAACCGGGCCGTGCGTCGTTCGACGAGCAGGTGACCGAGTACGCGGACGTCCTCGCCCGCCCGACCGTGGGCGTGGCCCTCGACGTCGACGCGCGCCGGGTCGGTGACGGTTCCCCGACCGGCACCGTGGACGCGGCCGAGCTGGGCGCGGCGATCGACGCGGTCGGCGAGGTCGTGCGGACGGAGGGGCTCCCGCAGAAGCTGGTCGTGCTCCAGCGCTCGGACGGGGACGCGATCCGGGGGGCGTCGGACCTCGACCTGGGGTCGGGAGAGGCGGCCGTGGTCCTGCAGTCCACCTCGGGCGACAGCTACGGCGCACGGGTGCGGGACTGGGGGCTGCTCCTTGACGGGCTGCCGCAGGGCGTGGTCGGCGGCTGGACGACCGGTTCGTCGGACCCGGCCCGTGACGTCGAGGGCGTGCTCTCGCTCGACCCGAGCCCGCGGTACATCGCGCCCTCGCGCTAGTCCGGAGGCGCTTGGCCGGGCCCCGGGCGGCGGGTTAGGGTGTGTCGCTCGCAAAAGCCGAATCGATTCGATCCCAGCCAGACGACGAGGTACCCGATGGTCTCGGTCATCCCCCAGCCCCTGCACGTCGAGCCCGGGACGGGGTACGTCCCCGTCGCCAGGCTGGAGGTCCACGCGCTCGGTCTCGAGCGGTCCGCCCCGTGGCTCGGTGACTTGGCCGCCTCGCTCCTGAGCGGCCGCGACGGCGTCGCCGCGACCCACGACGACCCGGCGTCCGGCACCGCGGTGGGCGCCGCCTCGGGCGCCCCGACCCCGACCGCGCTCGTGCTCCGGATCGACGCGCAGGCGGGCCCCGCGGGTTCGACGAACCCGGAGCGCTACAGCCTCGTCGCCGACGACCGCGGTGTGACCGCGACCGCCGCCGAGCCCGCCGGGCTGCTCCACGCGGTGCAGACGCTGCGCCAGCTCGTCGAGCCGTCCGGCCCGGGCGACGAGCCCGCGCGGGTGCCCCACGTCGTCGTGCACGACGCGCCCCGCTACCCCTGGCGCGGCCTGTCCGTGGACCTCGCGCGGACGTTCTTCGGTCTCGACGCGCTGCGTGCCGTGATCGACGTCGCGGCGGCGTACAAGCTCAACGTGCTCCACCTGCACCTCACGGACGACCAGGGCTGGCGCATCGAGTCGCCGTCCCGGCCCGAGCTCGCCAAGCTCTCCTCGGGGAGCGACACGTCGGGCGGGAAGGGCGGGCACCTGTCGCTCGCGGACTTCCGCGCGCTGCAGGACCACGCGGCGGAGCGCTTCGTGCGGGTCGTGCCGGAGATCGACGTCCCCGGCCACATCAACGCGGCGACGCACGTGTACGGCGACCTCATGCCCGACGGCGTCCCGACCGACGCCTACTCCGGCATCGAGGTCGGCTTCTCGCGCCTCACGTTCGACCTGCCGGCCACGGAGCCGTTCCTGCGCGACGTCTTCACGGACCTGGCGCACGCGACGGACGGCGAGCACGTGCACCTCGGCGGTGACGAGGTGCTGAAGATGGAGCCCGCGGAGTACGCGCAGTTCGTCGAGCTGTGCGAGCGCCTGGTGCTCGAGGCCGGCAAGAAGCCGGTCGCGTGGCAGGAGGCCGCGAAGGCGCCGCTGCGCCCGGGCACGATCGTGCAGTACTGGGACACGCACCCCATGGACCTCACGTACCTGGTCGATGCCGCCAAGGCCGGGGCGCGCGTCATCCTGTCGCCCGCGAACCGCGTCTACCTCGACATGCGCTACACGGCCGAGTTCGACCCCGCCCTGGGGCAGGACTGGGCGGGCCTCGTCGAGGTGCGCGACTCCTACGACTGGGAGCCGGAGGAGGTCGTGCCCGGCCTGCCGGTCGACACGATCGAGGGCGTCGAGGCGGCGGTGTGGACCGAGCGCATCCCGACGCTCGACGCCCTGTTCACCATGCTCCTGCCGCGCCTGAGCGCCGTCGCGGAGGTCGGCTGGACCGCCCCGGACCGCAAGGACTGGGACGACTACCGGCGTCGCGTGGCGCGCGAGGCGCACGCCTGGCGGCGCGCGGGCATCGCGTTCCACGCGTCGGGGCAGGTCGACTGGTGACGCGTCAGATCCAGGTCGGCAGCCACATGTGCAGGCGCCAGAACCAGTACGGCACCTGCCACGCCGTCCAGATCGGGTAGAAGAACACGCTGACGGCGCCGATCGTCGTGAGCAGGACCGTGAGCCCCACCTTCACGCGGGCCCGTGCGACCGGGCGGTGCTCGGTGCGTTCGAGTGCGAGCGTCATCGCGTACACGAGCGTGAGCACGACCCACGGAGTGAACACGATCGAGTAGAACGTGAAGATGGTCCGCTCGGCGTAGAGGAACCACGGCGCCCACCCCGCGACGACGCCGCTGAGCACGGCGAGCGCCCGCCAGTCCTTGAGCCGGACGAGCGCCCAGAGCGCGACGAGGATCGCGAGCGCCGCCGTCCACCAGATCACGGGGTTGCCGAGCGAGGTGATCGCGCGCGCGCAGCGCTCCACCTCGCACCCCGCCTCGCCGGGGTCGTAGGAGCGCCAGTAGAACGACGTCGGCCGCCACTGGAGGATCCACCCGAGCGGGTGGGCCTCGTACGTGTGCTCGGACGTGAGCCCGTTGTGGAAGTCCCACATCTTGAGGTGGTACTCCCACAGCGACCGCAACCCGGGCGGGAGCCACTGGACCCCCTCTCCGGGGTGGTCGAGCGCCCACTGGCGCATGTACGCCCCAGGGGTGCGGAACCACGACGTCCAGGCGCCGAGGTAGGCGAGCGCCGCGGTCGGGAGCATGACGAGCGCGGCGGGGATCGCGTCGCGCACGAGCGCGTCCTCCCACCAGCGCCCGACGCCCGCGGCGCGCCGCGCCGTCGCGTCCCACAGCACCGACACGACGGCGAAGACGGCGAGAAAGTACAGCCCCGACCACTTGACCCCGCACGCGAGACCCAGCGCGACGGCCGCCGCGAACCGCCACCACCGCCACCCGAGCCCGGGCCCGTAGCGCCCGATGCGCCCGCCCGCGTCGAGGATCGCCCCGCAGCGGTCCGCGAGGCGCCGTCGGGCCTGCTCGCGGTCGAGCAGCAGGCACCCGAACGCGACGAGGACCCAGACCATGAGCATGTTGTCGAGCAGACCCGTGCGGGAGTGCACGATCGCCTCGCCGTCCACGGCCATGAGCGCGCCCGCGACGATCCCCATCGCGGTGGAGGCGAACAGACGCCGGGCGATCCGCGCCACGAGCACGACGGCGACCACCCCGACGACCGCGGACGCGATGCGCCACGACCACGGGTTCTCCGCGCCGCCGAAGAACCTCATCCCGAGCGCGATCATCCACTTGCCGAGCGGGGGGTGGACCACGTAGTCGGCCGTCGGGAGGAACGAGTTCACGTCCCCGGCCTCGAACGCCGGGTTCGGCTCCTCGGGCCAGTCGGCCTCGTACCCGACCTGGAGCAGCGTCCAGGCCTGCTTCACGTAGTACGTCTCGTCGAACACGAGGGTGCCCGGTCGGCCGAGGTTCCACAGCCGCAGCACCGCCGCGACGACGGCGACGATCGCGACCCCGAGCCATCCCCACAGCCGGTCGTGCGCGGTCGCCCCCAGGGCCAGACGGCGAGGCCCGAGCAGGGCGAGCAGGAGACGCTCGCGGTGGGTCAGGTCGGGCGCGTCGACGACGTCCTGCTCGGGGCGGACGGCCGACCCGTCGGAGGCGGTGCCGTCGGGCTCGTCGCCGGACGCCGGGCGCGACGTCTCGGCGGGCTCGTCGGGGACGTCGGTCGCGTGCCGGGGTCCGGGGTGCGCGTCGGCGGGCGGCTGGGACACGCTGGCCATCGTAGGGGCACACGGGTGTGGAACCCTGGGAACCATGTCCTCCTCGACCGACGCGCCCGACGCCGACCGGCTCACGACCCCGCGGGAGGCCGGGCACCTGGTGCTGGGCGGCACCCCGATCGGCAACGCGGAGGACGCGAGCCCGCGGCTGCGGCGCCTGCTCGCGGAGGCGGACGTCGTCGCGGCGGAGGACACGCGCCGCCTGCACGCGCTCGCGGGCCGGCTGGGCGTGCAGGTCGGTGGTCGCGTGCTGAGCTTCCACGAGCACAACGAGTCCGACCGCGCGGACGACCTGCTCGACGTCGTCGACGGCGGCGGGACGGTGCTCGTCGTGTCCGACGCCGGCATGCCGAGCGTGTCCGACCCGGGCTTCCGCGTGGTCGCGCGCGCGGTCGAGCGCGGGGTCCCGGTCACGACGGCGCCCGGGCCGAGCGCCGTCCTCACCGCCCTCGCGCTCTCGGGCCTCCCGACGGACCGCTTCTGCTTCGAGGGCTTCCTGCCGCGCAAGGCGGGCGACCGGTCGCGCGCGCTCGCCGCGCTCGCCGACGAGCCGCGCACGCTCGTGTTCTTCGAGGCGCCGCACCGCGTGGCGGAGACGCTCGCCGCGATGGCCGAGGCGTTCGGCGCGGACCGGCCGGCCGCCGTCGCGCGCGAGCTCACCAAGACGTACGAGGTGGTGCTGCGCGGGCCCCTCGCCGAGCTCGCGGAGCGCGCCGCCGAGGAGCAGCTCCGCGGGGAGATCTGCGTCGTGGTCGGCGGCGCGCCGCCGCGCGGTCCGGTCCCGCTCGCCGAGCTCGTCCCGGGCGTGCTGGCGCGCGTCGACGGCGGCGAGCGGCTCAAGGAGGTCGTCGCGGACGTCGCCCAGGACGCGGGGGTCGCGAAGCGCGACCTCTACGCGGCGGCGCTGGAGGCGCGCCGCCGCTGAGCCTGCGCGGGACGGGTCGTCAGCGCCCGACGGCGGTGCTCGGCTCCAGCGCGACGCCCGCAGCGGCGAGCTCCTCGCGCGCCGCGGCGCCGAGCTCGGGCGTGACCGGCACGGTGAGGTCGGTGAGGACCCGGGTGGCGAGGCCGAGCGCGTGCGCGTCGAGCGCCGTCGCGCGCACGCAGTGCGACTCGGCGATGCCGACGACGTCGACCGCCTCGATCCCGGCGTCGCGCAGGACGTCCGCGAGCGGACGGCCGCCGACGTCGACCCCCTCGAAGCCGGAGTACGCGGCCTGGTACTCGCCCTTCTTCACCCCGGCGTCGGGCGCGAGGTCGGCCAGCGCGGGGTGCAGCTCGGCGTTCGGGGTGCCCGCGATGCCGTGCGGGGGCCACGTGTCGACGAAGTCGGGCTCCGGGCTCCAGTGCTCGCCCGGGTCGACGTGCCAGTCCTGGGTCGTCACGACGAGGTCGTAGGCGTCGCGGTGGTCGCGCGCGTGGTCGGCGATGCGCTGCGCGACGGCGTTCCCGCCCTCGACCCCCAGCTCCCCGCCCTCGCAGAACGTGGGCTGGACGTCGACGACGATCAGCGCGCGGCGCGCCGCGGGAGTGTTCTCGCTCATGCGCCCACTCTGCCACCCGGGACGGGGATGTGGGCCAGCCCCCGGGTGGGGTGCCGGGCCCGTCGGGCGCGTCCCGCGCGCGGGTGCGAGAGTGGGACCAGCCGTGACCCGAGCACCCGGGAGGTACCCGATGAGCGACGACCCGACGCCCGCCACGACCCCTCCGGCCGGCGCGCCCGAGCGCCCCATCGGGTACTGGCTCAAGCTCGTGGACCGGCTCATCGACGAGAGCTTCGACGGCGTGTTCCAGCACTCGGGGCTCACGCGCCGGCACTGGCAGGTGCTCAACACGATCCGGGACGGCGTGAGCGAGGAGACGAGCGTCGACGGCGTGCTGTCCCCGTTCACCGGCGCGGCCCCGGTGGCCGGGCACGGGGCGAGCGCCGTGACGGCCGAGATCGACGACCTCGTGCGGCGCGGCTGGGTCGCGCGCGACGGCGCGGGCAGCCTGTCCGTGACCGTCGCGGGCAACCACGCCTACCACGACCTGCTCGACGCGGTGTCGGTCTCGCGCGAGCGGGTCGCGGACGGGATCAGTCGCGCGGAGTACGCGCAGACGGTCGCGACGCTCGAGCGCATGGCGCGCAACCTCGGCTGGGAGGGCTGAGCGCCCGTCCCGACGAGACGGGACGCGCGGCGTCCGGCAGCAGGCGTACCCTGCGAGACCCGCGACCCGTGCGCACCCCGCGCCCGGGAGCGCCGCACAGAGCTGGAGCACTGCGATGGAGTTCCGCCGGATCCCCGGTCTGCCGCCCTACGTCTTCACCATCATCGACGGGCTCAAGATCGAGGCACGCCGAGCGGGGCGCGACGTCGTGGACCTCGGCTTCGGCAACCCGGACCTGCCTAGCCCGCAGGTCGCGGTCGACAAGCTCGCCGAGGCCGCCCAGAACTCGCGCAACCACCGCTACTCCGCCTCGCGCGGCATCCCCAAGCTCCGCGAGGCCGTCGCGGGCCTGTACCAGCGCCGGTTCGGCGTGAGCCTCGACCCGGACACGGAGATCATCTCGACCATCGGCGCCAAGGAGGGCTTCAGCCACCTCATGTGGGTGCTGCTCCAGCCGGGCGACGTCGCGCTCGTCCCGACCCCGAGCTACCCGATCCACATCTGGGGGCCCTACTTCGCGGGTGCCGACGCGCGCCAGGTCCCCATCGGCGACGGGACCGACGCCGCGGGGTACATCGACCGGATCATCGAGGCGTGGGAGCTGGGCTGGCCCAAGCCGCGCGTCGTCGTGCTGTCGTTCCCGCACAACCCGACGACGACGGTCGCGACCAAGGAGGACCTCCAGCGCCTCGTCGACTGGGCGCGGGACAAGGACGTCGTGCTCGTGCACGACCTCGCGTACGCGGACATGACGTTCGACGGGTTCCGTCCGCCGTCGATCATGGAGTGCGAGGGCGCGCGCGAGGTCGCGGTCGAGCTCTACTCGATGACGAAGTCGTTCTCCATGGCGGGCTGGCGCGTCGCGTTCCTCGTGGGCCGTCGCGACGTCGTCGGGGCGCTCGCCAAGCTCAAGAGCTACCTCGACTACGGCACGTTCCAGCCGATCCAGATCGCCGCGACCGTGACGCTCAACGAGGCGACGGAGTTCCCGCAAGAGATCTCGTCGGTGTACGAGTCGCGCCGCGACGCCCTGTACGACGGCCTCCAGCGCATCGGCTGGGACATCCACAAGCCCGGCGGCACGATGTTCGCGTGGGCCCGCATCCCCGAGCCCTACCGGGACATGGGGTCGATCGAGTTCGCGACGCACCTCGTCGAGGAGTGCGACGTCGCCGTCTCCCCGGGGGTCGGTTTCGGCCCCGGCGGCGACGAGTTCGTCCGGTTCGCGCTCATCGAGAACGAGCACCGCATCGGTCAGGCGATCCGGGGTCTCAAGCGCGGCCTCACCCGGCTGGCGTAGGCGTCGTCCCCGTCCACACGTCGTCCCCGCGCAGCACGGCGTCGGCACCGCCGTCGTCGTAGATCGTCTGCCCGGTGACGTGGGTGTTCGCCGGGTCCGTGAGCCACAGCAGCAGGCTCGCGACCGACTCGGGCGACTGGTGCCCGTGCAGGGGCATCGGGACGGCGGCGTCGACCATCGCGGCGGACTCCGGGGTCGCGAGCAGCGAGGACGTCATGGGCGTGAGCACGGTCCCCGGGGCGACGGCGTTGAGCGGGATCCCTCGACCCGCCCACGCCGGGGTCACGCACTCGCGCCGCACCCACCGCGAGAGCGCCCGCTTGGACGACGGGTAGCTGAGGTAGCCGACCTCGGGCCCCTGGTCCGCGAGCGCCGCGGCGACGCGCAGCGCCGCGTCCTCGTCGTCCGCGAGGCACGCGGCGACGAGCTCGTCGGAGACCGGCTGGAGGGTCGCCATGGACGACACGACGGCGACGCGCGGCGCGTCCGACCGTCCGAGCGAGGGGAGCAGCGCAGTGAGGAGCCGCGTGACGCCGAAGAAGTTCACGGCGACGGTCTTCGGCACCGGGGCGGCGATGCCCGCGCACGCGACGACCCCGTCGACGCGCCCGTCGGTGAGCCTCGTGACGTGGTCGACGGCGTGCGACCGGCCGTCGGGGGTGCTCAGGTCGGCCTCGACCTCGGCGTCGCGCAGGTCGACACCGACCACGCGGTCTCCCCGGTCGCGCAGCAGCGCGGCGGTGGACGCACCGACCCCCGACGCCGAACCCGTGACCACGTACGTCCGCGACATGCGTACCGACCTCCTCGCCGGCTCCTCCGGCCCTCGGAGGAGCTTCCGGTACCAGCGTGCCTCGCCGCGCGCGGGCGCGTGGCCGCCGAAGGACCGGGGCGCCGGGCCAGAGGTCCTGAGGGTCCGGGGTCAGGCCGGCGCCGCCGTGGGCGGCGTCCGACCGTGCCGCCCCTGGTACCTGTCGACCTGACGCCCCGCCGCGGCGACGGCGCGGTCGTCGACCAGGTCGTAGACGACCGTCCCGACCCAGACGATGAGCGTCGCCCAGACCCAGGTCCAGAAGCCGTCGATGTCGAACCCGCTCGACGGGGACAGCAGCGTGGTGACGATGAGCGAGCCGAGCACGGTGACGATCCCCAGGGTCCACGTCCAGCCGTGGACGTGCTTGCCGAGGAGCCGCACCACGAGCGGTCGCAGGAGGGTGATCGTCACGGTGAAGAGCGCGACCGCGACGAGCCCCCACAGCCAGCTCATGGTCATTCCCTCGAGCACCAGGTTGGCGATGACGAGCGTCACCCCGTACGCGACCGCGGCGACGACGAAGCTGAGCACCTTCGGGTTCATGGCGCCCCTCCTTGAGGGCCGGTGAGGCGGGAGGACCCGCCTCCTTCTCTCCAGTGTGGCGCGGATCGGCCGTCGTGCGCGGCGAGCGCGGCACGTGCGACGACGCCGACGGCGCGCGACGATGGGCGCATGCCCACGAACCGGACGTCCGCGCGTCGGGCGAGACGCGCGGCCGTGGCGGGCGCCGCCGTCGTGCTGCTCGCGGCATGCACGCCCGACGACGGTCCGGAACCCGCCCCGGGCCCGTCGGTCACGACGGCCACCGCCGAGCCGAGCGAACCCGCGGAGACGAGCACGCCCGAGCCCGAGCCCGAGCCCGGGCTCGTCGTCGTGCCCGAGGTGCGGGTGGACGTGACCGAGGTGGCGACCGGGCTGCCCGCCCCGTGGGCGCTCGCGGCGCTCGCGGACGGGACGCTGCTCGTCTCGCTGCGCGACGAGCGCCGACTCGTCGTCGTGGACCCGGCGACGGGCGCCGTCGAGCCGATCACGGGACCGGGCGCGGACGACCTGCGCGACGGCACGGTCGCGCGGGGCGAGTCGGGTCTGCTCGGGGTCGCGGTCGGGCCCGAGGGCGGCGCGGCGCCGGGGGAGGTGTTCGTCTACCGGACCGCGGACGGCGGCAACGAGGTCCTGCGGGGGACGCTCGCCGGTCGCGAGCTGTCGGGCCTCACCCCGGTCCTCCAGGGCATCCCCGCGGCCTCCACGCACGACGGCGGTCGTCTCGCGTTCGGGCCGGACGGCTACCTGTACGTGACGACGGGGGACGCGCAGCAGCGCGGCGCGGCGCAGGTCGCGGGCGCGTTGAACGGCAAGATCCTGCGGCTGACGGTGGAGGGCGATCCCGCACCGGGGAACCCGGACCCGGCCTCGCCGGTGTGGAGCCTCGGGCACCGCAACGTCCAGGGAGTGGCATGGGACGTGACGGGCCGCATGCTCGCGTCGGAGTTCGGGCAGGACACGTTCGACGAGCTCAACGTCGTCGTGCCGGGCGGGAACTACGGCTGGCCGGAGGTCGAGGGGGTGGGCGGCGCCGCGTCGGGGTTCGTCGACCCGGTGGCGACCTGGTCGACGTCGGACGCCTCCCCGAGCGGGCTGGCCGTGACCCGCGAGGGCGCGTACCTGGCGGGGCTGCGGGGCCAGACCCTGTGGCGGGTGCCGTTCGCGACACCCGACGGCGGCGGGTCGGCCGACGCCTTCGGCGCTCCCCAGGCGGTGGTCACCGACCGTGGACGGCTGCGCGCCGTCCTGGTCGACCCGGCGACTCCGCTCGGGGACGACGGGAGCGCGGTGCTCTACGTGCTGACCAACAACACGGACGGGCGGGGTGACCCGCGCGACGGCGACGACCGGCTGCTCCGGGTCGCGGTGACGCCGGTGGGGTGAGGCCGCCGTGACCCGTGGGGCTCGGTCCGTGAGCGCCGTCGCGAGATCGGCCCGAGCGCCCGAGATCTACCCTCGGGAGGTCGATCTCGGGGCGGTGAGGTCGATCTCGACGGATCCGGGGGCTGACCAGTCGGTTTGGAGCGTGATAACGAATCGGTTACGGTCGAGTGTCTCGCGTTGCCGCTCACCGGGGACAGGTGTATTGGCCGGCCGTGGGGCGCGGTCTCCGTAGAGCACCCAGGGTGCCGGGGGTCCGCAGGACGGCCGGATCGGCTGGTCGAACCGGGTGACGCCCGCGCCGTGGCGCGGGACGGCCCCGGGGCGCGCGTGCGCCGTCGACCCCCGTGCCCGGGACCCCCGACGACTGGACCAGAGTGCACAACCCCTTCCGCTTCCGCGCGCCCCAGAACCGTGACGTCGAGACGACAGCGTCGGACGTCACCCCCGACGAGACCATGCCCGGTACGCCGAGCCGTCGCGCCGCCCGCTCCGCGCGGACCCTGCGTTCGACGCGCCGCCGTCGCTGGTCGATCGTCGCGGCGGCCACCGCCGTCGCGCTCGTCGGCTCCGGCGCCGTCGCCTACGGCGAGGCCAACAAGACCGTGACGATCGACGTCGACGGCGAGCTGACGACCGTCAGCACGCTCGCCGGCTCGGTCGGTGGCGCGCTCGACGCCGCCGGGATCGAGGTCGGTACGCGCGACCAGGTCGCGCCGGACCCCGGCTCGGCCCTGGACGACGGGGACGAGGTCGTGGTGCGCCTCGGCAAGCAGGTCACCGTCCAGACCGACGGCGAGCAGTCCGACGTCTGGCTCACCGCGCTCGACGCGGACGAGGCGCTGGAGACCCTCGCCGAGCGCGGGGGCGACGTGCGCCTCGTCGCGTCGCGGTCGGGAGAGCGCGCGTCGCTCGACCTGCGCCTCGACACCGACGGCCCGGTGAACGTCGTGGCCGACGGCGAGACGACGGTCGCGCCCGACGGCAGCATCGGGATCCCCGCGATCCTCGAGCAGCGGGGCATCGAGCTCGGCGAGCTCGACCGCGTGAGCGTCCAGCGTGTCGAGGCGCCCGAGCCGGGCGCGCCGACGGTCTCGCTCGTCGTGCAGCGCGTCGTCGTCGAGCAGCAGCAGACGACGACCCCCGTCCCGCACGGGTCGGTCCAGCAGCCCGACGACTCGAAGTACACCGACGAGTCGGCCGTCGCCCAGGCCGGTGCCGACGGCGTCACCACGACGACGTTCGAGGTCACTCTCGTGGACGGCGTCGAGGAGTCGCGCGAGCAGCTCTCCGAGGAGGTCACCACGGCGCCCGTGGACGAGGTCGTCGTGACCGGGACGCAGGAGCGCCCGAAGGACCCGCGCACGATCGGGCAGGCCATGGCTGCCGAGCGCGGCTGGACCGGGTCGCAGTGGACGTGCCTCGAGAAGCTGTGGACCAAGGAGTCCAACTGGAACCCGGCGGCGGACAACCCGACGTCGAGCGCCTACGGCATCCCGCAGTCGCTGCCCGGCTCGAAGATGGCGAGCAAGGGCGCCGACTGGGCGACCAACCCCGCGACGCAGATCGCGTGGGGCCTGGACTACATCGCCGGCTCGTACGGCTCGCCGTGCGGCGCGTGGTCCCACTCGCAGGCCGTCAACTGGTACTGACGGCTGGTACTGACGGCTGGTACTGACGGCTGGGCCCGAGAAGGCAGCGCAGCGCAGACGACCGCGCCGGACGGCTCCGTGCGGGCCCGCGACCCCCGAGGTCGCGGGCCCGTCGTCGTCCCCGGTTCCTCGGCAGGCTCTGCACGCCGTCGCCACCGGGGTGAGCGCCCGTCCCGATAGCGTCCGCGACGTGGGACGACGGGGGCGGCGCGAGAGCGACGGGCGGGTGCGCGCGGTGCTCGTGCCCGCGACGGTGCTCCTCCTGCTCGTCGTGTCGGTGGCGGCGGTCGGCGGCGTGCTGCTCGGACGGACGCTCGACCGCTCGGTGCCGGCCGTCGAGGACGGCTGGAGAGCGTGGCGCGGGGTGGACGAGGACGACGAGCGGTACGTCGCCGACCTGGTCGCGGACGTCGAGTCCTGGCCTCGCGTGGACGACGTAACGGAGCCCTCACCGATCCGCCGCGGGGTCCTCGACCGGGTCGTGCGTGTCCGCGTGGTCGTCACCGTCGCGGAGACGCTGACCGACGCGGACGCCGACTCTCTGGGTGAGCGGATCTGCGGCGCGACGCACGCCGCGAGCGTCCACGGCTTCGACGTCTCGTTCCGTCTGGAGCGCGCCGATGTCGCGGTCGGCGTCGACTGTCGAGAGGTCGCCCAGGCTGCCGAGACGACGGCGGCGCTGGAGGAGGCCTTCGTCGACTCCCGTGGTGGTGCGGGCGACGGTTGACGACGGACGGCCCGGCCCGGTCAGCGCGGCGGGAGTCCAGGGTCCCGAGACGCCCCCGCAGGGCGCGCCGCGGCCCGACTAAGATCGGGCACCATGACCCACATCCTCTCGGCCGTGGCGTGGCCGTATGCCAACGGGCCGCGCCACATCGGCCACGTCGCAGGTTTCGGTGTCCCGTCGGACGTCTTCAGCCGGCACATGCGGATGGCGGGTCACGACGTCCTCATGGTCTCGGGCACCGACGAGCACGGGACGCCGATCCTCGTGCAGGCGGACAAGGAGGGCGTGAGCCCGCAGGAGCTGGCGGACCGGTACAACCGCGTCATCGTCGAGGACCTGCACCAGCTCGGGCTGTCGTACGACTTGTTCACGCGCACCACGACGCGCAACCACTACGCCGTCGTGCAGGAGATGTTCCGCACGGTCCACAAGAACGGGTACATGGTCGAGCAGACGACCATGGGCGCGATCTCGCCGTCGACGGGCCGCACGCTGCCGGACCGCTACATCGAGGGCACGTGCCCCATTTGCGGGTACGACGGCGCGCGCGGCGACCAGTGCGACAACTGCGGCAACCAGCTCGACGCGATCGACCTCATCAACCCGCACAGCCGCATCAACGGCGAGACGCCCAAGTTCGTCGAGTCGAACCACTTCTTCCTCGACCTGCCCGCGTTCGTCGACGCGCTGGGGGACTGGCTGCGCACGCGCACCGCGTGGCGCCCGAACGTCCTGAAGTTCTCGCTCAACCTGCTCGACGACGTGCGCCCCCGGGCCATGACGCGCGACATCGACTGGGGCATCCCCGTCCCGCTGGAGGGCTGGGAGTCCAACCCGAGCAAGCGCCTCTACGTGTGGTTCGACGCGGTCATCGGCTACCTGTCGGCCTCGATCGAGTGGGCGCGGCGCAGCGGCGACCCGGACGCGTGGCGCGCGTTCTGGAACGACCCCGAGGCCCGCTCGTACTACTTCATGGGCAAGGACAACATCACGTTCCACTCCCAGATCTGGCCGGCCGAGCTGCTCGGCTACGACGGCCGGGGGAGCAAGGGCGGGGCACCGGGGGCCTACGGGAACCTCCAGCTCCCGACGGAGGTCGTGTCGAGCGAGTTCCTCAACGTCGAGGGCCAGAAGTTCTCCTCGTCGCGCGGCGTCGTGATCTACGTGCGCGACATGCTGGCCCGCTACCAGCCGGACGCGTTCCGCTACTACGTCGCGTCGGCGGGTCCCGAGACGCAGGACGTCGACTTCACGTGGGCGGACTTCCAGCGCCGCACGAACGACGAGCTCGTCGCGGGCTGGGGCAACCTCGTGAACCGGACGGCGAACCTGGTGCACAAGAACTTCGGGGCCATCCCGGAGCCGGGACAGCGCCAGCCGATCGACGAGGGCGTGCTCGCCACGACGACGACCGCGTTCGGCCGCGTGGGCGAGCTCATCGCGACGCACCGCCAGCGCGCGGCCGTCGCGGAGGCGATGAAGACGGTCGGCGAGGTGAACAAGTACGTGTCGGACACCGAGCCCTGGAAGCTCAAGACCGACCCGGACCGCCTCGCGACGGTGCTGCACACCGTGACCCAGGCGGTGAGCGACCTCAACACGATCCTGTCGCCGTTCCTGCCGCACTCCGCGCAGCAGGTGCACGAGGCGTTCGGCGGCACGGGCACGATCGCGCCGCAGCCGCGCATCGACGAGGTGACCGACCTCGACGACGACTCGCGCCACTACCCGATCATCACGGGCGACTACCGCGCCGAGGGCCTGGCGACGTGGGAGCCCAAGGCCGTCGTGCCGGGCACCCCGGTGGGCAAGCCGACGCCGGTGTTCACCAAGCTCGACGACTCGATCGTCGAGGAGGAGCTCGACCGCCTGCGCGAGACCGCCTGACGGTGGCCAAGCAACGCGACCGCGGGTGGCCGCCGGACCCGGAGGCGCTGCCCGTCCCGGTGGTGGACAACCACACGCACCTCGACTCGATCGCGCACGTCCTGCCCGACGACGTCCCCGCCCCGAGCGTGGCGGACCACCTCGCGCGGGCGGCGGCCGTGGGGGTGGACCGGGTCGTGCAGGTCGGGTGCGACCTGCCCGCGGCCCGCTGGACCGACGCGCTGCTGCGCGGGGTCCCGGAGGCGTGGGGGACGACGTCGACCGCCGAGCATGGCGTGACCCCGGCCGAGCATGGGGTTTCTGCCCGTCCGGCCGGCGTGGGGCGGCTGCTCGGGGCCGTCGCGATCCATCCCAACGAAGCGGTGCTGCACGGCGGGGTGCGCGAGGTGGGGCCGGACGGGCTCGAGCCCGACCCGCGGCCGCAGCACGACGTCCCGCTCGACGACGCCGTCGCCGAGATCGCCGCGATCGCGCGCGGCAACGACCGCGTGCGCGCGATCGGCGAGACCGGGATGGACCTGTTCCGTACAGGTCCGCAGGGAGAGGCCGTACAGCGGGAGGCGTTCCGCGCGCACGTCGCCCTCGCGAAGGAGCTGGGCCTGGCGCTGCAGATCCACGACCGTGACGCCCACGCCGAGGTGCTCGACGTGCTCGCACGCGACGGCGCCCCGGAGCGGACCGTCTTCCACTGCTACTCGGGCGACGCCGCGATGGCCCGGTTCTGCGCGGAGCAGGGCTGGTTCCTGTCCTTCGCCGGCCCGGTGACGTTCCGCGCGAACGACGAGCTGCGTGCCGCCCTGCGGGAGGTGCCGCTCGGGCAGGTGCTGGTCGAGACGGACGCGCCCTACCTCACCCCGCACCCGTACCGGGGTCGTCCCAACGCCCCGTACGTGCTGCCGACGACCGTGCGTACGGTCGCCGAGGTCGTGGACCTGCCGCTCCCGGACGTGTGCGCGCGGCTCGCCGCGACGTCCGTCGCGGTCTACGGGCCCTGGTGACGCGGGCCGACGCGGCACCACCCGTCACCTCCCGTTCCGGGCGAACCGGAGGTTTCGTCCTGGGTCACGTTTCGGCTACGGTCGGGTCCGTGCGTCGCGCGCCGTGCGCCGACGACGTGCCCCACCTCGCCCTCGGCGGTCGCCGAGGGCCGCTTCCCCGCAGAAGGGACCGCGCGCGTGCTCGCACCTGACGGAACCGGTCGCCGGCGCCTGCAACGGCTGGCGGCCCAGGGCGTCGTCGTCGCGAGCCTGGTGGTCGTCACGGGTGCCTTCGCCTCGCTCCAGAAGAGCGTCACCCTCGACGTGGACGGCGAGCTGCACGAGGTCTCCGCGTACGGGCGCACGGTCGCCGAGGTGCTCGACTACCAGGACGTCGCGGTCGGCGCGGAGGACCTCGTCGAGCCAGGCCTGGCGGACCCCGCGCGCGACGGCAGCACGATCGTCGTCCGGTCGAGCCACGACGTGACGATCGAGATCGACGGCCAGGTCCAGACGATCTCGACGACCGCGCGCACCGTCGGGGAGCTCCTCACCTACCTCGGGCCGCGCGCCGAAGGCGCCGTGACCGAGGTCTCGCGCACGCAGGCGCTGGGCCGCGACCCGATCCGGGTCTCCACGCTCAAGACCGTGCACGTCGCCGTCGACGGCGCGGTCATGCCCATCACGACGGCGGAGCCCACGGTGCGCGGCGTCCTCGCGACGGCGGGCATCGTGCTCGCCGAGGGCGACAGCACGTCCGCGCCCCTCGACGCTGCCGCGGTCGACGGGATGCTCGTCCTCGTGAGCCGGGCCGCCGCGTCGGCGACGACCGTCACCGAGGTGCTGCCCTTCGCCACGGAGGAGGTCGAGGACCCGAACCTGCCGAAGGGCCACCGGGTCGTCGTCCAGTCCGGCCGCGTGGGCGAGGCGACCACGACGTACGCCGTCCAGACGCTCGGCGGCGCCGAGGTCTCGCGCACGGTCCTCACGCGCACGGTCACGACGGAGCCGCGCGACGAGATCATCAAGATCGGGACGATGGACATCTCCGTCTCGGTGGACCCGGGCTCGGCCCGGGCGATCGGCCGTTCGCTCGCGGCCCAGCGCGGTTGGGGCGACGACCAGTTCGTCTGCCTCGACAAGCTCTGGACCAAGGAGAGCAACTGGCGCGTCGACGCCGACAACCCGAGCTCGAGCGCGTACGGGATCCCGCAGGCGCTTCCCGGGTCGAAGATGTCGAGCGCCGGGGACGACTGGCGCACCAACCCGGCGACCCAGATCACGTGGGGCCTCGGGTACATCGAGGGCCGGTACGGCACGCCGTGCTCGGCGTGGTCCCACTCGGTGGCCAAGGGCTGGTACTGAGGCCGGTGCGGCGCCCGGGGTCCGCGGGCGCCGCGGCACGCTAGGCCTCGAGCATCTCCAGGTAGTGCGGGTTCTGCATGATCCCGAGCACGTTGCCGAACGGGTCGACCACGGACGCCGTGACGAAGCCCGTACCCTCCCCGCGCTCGACGACGCCCTCGTACTCGGTCGCGCCGAGCGCGAGCAGCCGGGCGAACGCGTCGCGCACGTCGTCGACGTGCCAGTTCACGATCGCGCCCCCCGGGGTCTCCGGCTGCGGGTGGGGAGACCACGACCGGGCGATGATGCCGAGCTCGTCCTGGCGGTCACCGATCCTGAACTCCACGTACCCGCCCGGCACGACGTAGTAGGGGTCCGTCCCGAGGACCTCCGCGTACCACGCGGACGCGGCCTCCAGGTCGTCGGCCCACAGGTTCAGCGTCGCCATCCCTCGCAGCATGCTCGTCTCCCTCGTCGTCGTCCCCGGGATCCTGCCCGGTGACCGCGGTCGTCGACCCGGCGGGACCGACACCACGACAGTAGGACTCCCTGCGGAACGTGCGGTTCCGCAGGGTGGGGCAGGATGGGATCCGTGCTCGACACCTCCGTGCGACTCCTGCGCCTGCTCGCGCTCCTCCCGTCGCGGCCGACGTGGTCGGGCCCCGACCTGGCGGAGCGGCTCGGCGTCACGACCCGCACGGTCCGCAACGACGTGGAGCGGCTGCGGATCCTCGGGTACGAGGTGCGGTCGGCGCCGGGTACGGCGGGCGGCTACCGGCTCGGGTCGGGGGCAGCGCTCCCGCCGCTCCTGCTGGACGACGAGGAGGCGGCCGTCGTCGCGGTGTCGCTGCGGGCCGCCGCCACGGGGTCGATCACGGGGGTCGAGGACGCCGCTCGCCGCGCGCTCGTCAAGCTCGACACCGTGCTGCCCGCCCGGCTGCGCGCCCGGGCGGACGCGCTGCGCGCCGCGGTCGCGAGCGCGCCGGTGGGTGGTCCGGCGGTCGACGCGCGGGTGCTCTCCGACATCGCCGGCGCGGTCGCGGCGCGGACCGGTCTGCGCCTCGAGTACCGGGCCCACGACGGGACGACGACGTCCCGGGCGGTCGAGCCGTACCGGCTCGTGCACGTGGGCCGGCGGTGGTACCTGCTGGCGTTTGACCTGGGCCGCGACGACTGGCGGACCTTCCGCCTCGACCGGCTGCGCCTCCGCACGCCCGTCGGACCCCGCTTCACGCCTCGCCCCGTGCCGGGCGGCGACGCGGTCGCCTACGTGGTCCGCGGAGTGGGGTCGATCGCGTGGGCGCACCCCGCCCGCGTGCGGCTGCACGCGCCGGCGAGCGTCGCGGCGGAGCGGCTCGCGCCAGAGGCGGGGGTGCTCGTCGACGACGGCCCGGACGCGTGCGTGCTCGAGACCGGGGGGACGTCGCTCGCCCAGCTCGCCGGGTTCCTGCTGGGCCTCGACGTCGACCTCACGGTCCTGGACCCGCCGGAGCTCGCCGAGACGCTGGCGCGGCTCGGGGCCCGTGCCGCGCGATCCGGGTCTGCGGGCTCCGGGCGCCCGGGATCGGGCTCGGGGAGGGGCGGCCCCGCGCGTGACGCCGACGGTGACACCGGGTGAGAAGCGCGTGGAGGCGCCGGTGACATAGGCGCTGAAATCCGGACAGAACCTCCCAGTCTAGCGGCCTGGGGGTTGGACTTCGATAACGGATCGGTTACGGTCGAACGTCGCTCGCGCGTGAACGGCACGCTGCCACGGTCCTTTCCGGACCGCGGGAGAGGTGCCCGGACCACGCGGGCGGTGCGCCGTCGTCGGGCCCTGGGGAAGGGGCGCCGGGGTGGCGCCGGCAGCCGGATCGGCCGCTCGAGACTCGCGGACGCACGTGTGCGCCCGCCGCGGAGGACGCACGTCCGCCGCGGACCGCGGGTGGTGCCCACGCGCCGTCGAGCACCCGTGCCCGGGACCCCCGACGACTGGACCCGAGTGAAGAACCCCTTCCACCGGACCGCTGACGCGGCCGGCGCACACGAGAGCGCCGACACCACCACCCTGACCCCCTTCGAGACCACCGACGGCCCCGCGGAGAGCCCCCAGAGCCCCGCGGCCACCGCCCGTCGTCGCCGCCGCTGGCCCCTCGTGGCCGGCGCCACCGCCGTCGTCCTGCTCGCGACCGGCGCCGTCGCCTACGGCAACGCGCGCAAGACCGTCCAGCTCGACGTCGACGGCCAGATCACCACCGTCACGACCTTCGCCGGGTCCGTCGAGGGCCTGCTCGCCGAGCAGGATGTCGCCGTCGGCGACCGCGACCTCGTCGTACCCGACGTCGACTCGGCCCTGCGCGGCGGTGGCGACGTCGTCGTGCGCTACGGGCGCGAGGTGCCCGTCCAGGTCGACGGCTCCCAGTCCTCCGTCTGGCTCACCGCGCTCGACGCGGACGAGGCCCTGACGACCCTCGCCACGCGCGGCAGCGACGTGCGCCTCGTGGCGTCGCGCTCCGGCGAGCGCGCGTCCCTCCCGATCCGCCTCGACGCGGACGGCCCCGTGAACGTCGTCGCGGACGGCGAGACGAAGGTCGCGCCCGACGGCGGCATCGGCATCGACGCGATCCTCGACCAGCAGGGCATCCAGCTCGGCGAGCTCGACCGCGTCCACGTGGAGAAGTCGGACCAGATCGCCGCGGCCCAGGCCGACGCCGCTGCCGAGGCAGCACCCGCCGACGCCACCGCCACCGCCGCCGCGACCGAGGACGCCGAGGCCGCGGCGGACGCCGCACCGGTCTCGCTCGTCGTTCAGCGCGTGAAGGTCGAGGAGGTGCCCACCGAGAAGGCCGTCCCGTTCGAGACGGTCACCGAGGAGGACGCCAACCGGTTCAAGGACCTCGACCCGGTCGTGAAGCAGGAGGGCGTCGAGGGCGTCCACACGACCGTGCACCGCGTCACGACGGTCGACGGCGCCGAGGAGTCGCGCGAGCTCGTCTCCGAGGGCGTCACCACGCCCCCGGTGAACAAGATCCTCGTGCAGGGCACCAAGGAGCGCCCCAAGCCGCAGCCGAAGGCCGAGACGCAGCAGCGCTCGTCGTCGTCCTCCTCGTCGTCGGGCGGCTCGTCCGCGCCGGCCGCGAACCTTGGCTCCGCCCCCGGCGGCGTCTGGGGTGCGCTCGCGCAGTGCGAGTCCGGTGGCAACCCCGCGACGAACACGGGCAACGGCTACTACGGCCTCTACCAGTTCTCCGCGTCCACGTGGCGTGCCATGGGCGGCTCCGGCCTCCCGTCGGAGGCCTCGGCCGCCGAGCAGACGCAGCGCGCCCAGGCGCTCCAGGCCCGCTCGGGCTGGGGCCAGTGGCCCGCGTGCGCGGCCAAGCTGGGTCTTCTCTGACCGGCTAGCAGGACTCACGGCCGCCCGACGGCCGCACCGCGGAGGGCGGGGCGCACGGCGCCCCGCCCTTCGTCGTCCCCGCGGCGTCCGACCCCCGGGTGTCCCGGTCGGTAGGCTTGGCTGTCATGAGCGACACCCGCGGCGCCCTGCTGGGTCCGGCCGAGATCCGTGACCTGGCGGGCCGCCTCGGCGTCCGCCCCACCAAGACTCTGGGCCAGAACTTCGTGCACGACGGCGGCACCGTCCGCAAGATCGTGCGCGCCGCGGACGTGCGGTCGGGGGAGCGCGTGGTCGAGGTCGGCCCGGGGCTCGGCTCGCTCACCCTCGGACTCCTGGAGGCCGGGGCGAGCGTCGTCGCGGTCGAGATCGACCCGGTGCTCGCGAAGCAGCTCCCCACGACGGTCGCCCGGCACGTCCCCGACCTCGGCGACCGGCTCGAGGTCGTCGGCGCGGACGCGCTGGAGGTGACGACCCTGCCCGGCGAGCCGCCGACGGCGCTCGTCGCCAACCTCCCGTACAACGTCGCGGTGCCCGTGCTGCTCACGTTCCTCGAGCGGTTCAACTCGCTCGAGCGCGTGCTCGTCATGGTGCAGGCCGAGGTCGCGGACCGGCTCGCCGCCCCGCCCGGGTCGCGCACGTACGGGGTCCCGTCGGTCAAGGCCGCCTGGTACGCCGACGCCCGCCGCGCGGGGACGATCGGCCGCAGCGTGTTCTGGCCGGTGCCGAACGTGGACTCCGCGCTCGTCGCGCTCGACCGGCGCGAGCCGCCGGCGACGACCGCGACGCGCGAGCAGGTTTTCGCGGTCGTCGACGCGGCCTTCGCGCAGCGGCGCAAGATGCTGCGCTCCGCGCTGTCCGGCCTCGCGGGCTCCGCGAGCGTGGCCGCCGAGGTGCTCGAGGCGGCCGACGTCGACCCGCAGGCGCGCGGCGAGGTGCTCGACGTCGCGGCGTTCGCGCGCGTCGCCGAGCAGCTCGTCCTGCGGGACAGCCTCGACGAGCGTCCCGCCCGCGGCGCGGCACCCGCGGAGCGTCGCACCGGACGACCTGGCACAGTGGACGCGTGACACCCCCGCGACCGCCGAGCATCGCCCTCGCGCCACCCCCGTCCGTCCGCGTGCGCGCACCCGGCAAGGTCAACCTCTCGTTGCGGGTGGGGGCGCTCCAGGACGACGGCTACCACCCGCTCGTGACGATCTTCCAGGCGGTCGGGCTCAGCGAGGACGTCGTCGCCCACCAGGTCCCGCCGGGCTCGGGCGTCTCGCTCAGCGTGACCGGCCTGCAGGCCGACGTGGTGCCGACCGACGAGACGAACCTCGCGTGGCGGGCCGCCGTCGCGCTCGCCGAGCACGTGGGCGTCGACCCGGACGTGCGCCTGGAGATCCACAAGGAGGTCCCCGTCGCGGGCGGCATGGCGGGCGGTTCCGCCGACGCCGCGGCCGCCCTCGTCGCGTGCGACACGCTCTGGGAGGCCGGCGTGCCCCGCGCCGACCTCGTCCGACTCGCCGCGGGGCTCGGGGCCGACGTCGCGTTCGGGCTCGTGGGCCACACCGCCGTCGGGACGGGGCGGGGCGACGTGCTCACGCCCGCGATGACGCGCGGCGAGTTCCACTGGGTCTTCGCCGTCCAGGCGGAGGGGCTCTCCACGCCCGAGGTGTACCGCACGTTCGACGCGACCGTCGGCGGCCCGGCCGAGCTCGACCTCGCCGACGACACCGCGCTCATGCAGGCGCTGCGCGCGGGCGATGCCGTCGGGCTCGGGCAGGTGCTCCGCAACGACCTCCAGGGCCCCGCGCTCACCCTGCGCCCCGAGCTCCAGCGGACGATCGACGTCGCGACCGAGGCCGGCGCGCTCGGCGCGATCGTCTCCGGATCCGGCCCGACCGTCGCCGCCCTCGCGCGCAGCCGACAGCACGCGCTCGCGATCGCCGCGTCGTGGACGGCGAACGACGCGTGCGACACCGTCTGGTGCACCACCGCCCCTGCGGCCGGTGCGCGGGTCGTCGCGCACTGACGAGCCCGCCCGCCGAGAGCGATCCCGGTCGCGCGAGGGAGAACCGTGGTTCGTGTGCCCGACGGCGTGTGGTCGCCCTGGGTGGTCGGGGTGGGTGGTGGTGCCGCGTCTACCATCCGCCAGGCCCGCCACGACGCGGCACCACCACCCACCCCGCCCTACGGTGTCTCGCCCTGGTCGTCGCTCACCCGGGCGAGTGCCCGCGGTGTCGGGTCCTTCCGCACCGCACCGCATCGCATCGGGCGACCCGACTGCGGCGCGCGGCCAGCCGCCGCCGGGCAGGACCAGGGTTCTACTTCGCGCGACCACGGTTCTACCTCGCGCGACCGTGGTTCTACCTCGCGCGGCCACGGTTCTCCTTCGGCAGGCCGGGGTTCTCCCTCGTGCTCCCGGGGGTCTACTGGTGGCGGCCCAGGTCGTTCGCTCTCCCGGCCGGGCTAGCGGGTGTGCTCGCGGAGCCAGGCGAGCTGGCGGGCGAAGCGGTAGGCCTGGCCGCCCTCGTGCTCGTTGAAGCGGTAGACGTCGATCGCGCGTGCGACGTCCCCAGCACCCGAGCCGGCGGCCCAGCCGTTGTAGGCCGCGTACACCGTGGACGGCGGGCAGACCGGGTCCATGAGGGCGACGGAGAACAGGCCGGGGGCGGTCGCGCGGCGGGCGAGGCTCGCGCCGTCGAGGTAGGAGAGGGTGCGGAAGACGGCGTCCTCGTGCTCGCGGTGGACGGCGAGGTAGCGCGTGATCTCCGAGTAGGGCGGACGGTCGGTGATTTCGACGGCGCGACGGTAGTGGGTGAGGAACGGGACGTCGGGCATCGCGGCGACGAGCCCCTCGGTGAGGCCGGCGACGGCGATGGTCAGGCCCCCGCCCTGGCTCACCCCGGTCACGGCGACGCGCGCGGGGTCGATCCCGTCGATGGTCCGCACGGCGTCGACCGCCCGCACGGCGTCGGTGATGACGCGGCGGTAGTAGTGCTCGTGCGGGTCGAGGATGCCGCGGGTCAGGAAGCCGGGGGCGGCCGGGCCGGACCCGACCGGGTCGGGCGTGTCGCCTCCGGCGCCCCAGCCGCTGCCCTGGCCGCGCGTGTCGACGACGAGGTGCGCGTAGCCCGCGCTCGCCCACACCAGGTGCTCGTGCGGCAGGCCCCGCCCGCCCCCGTACCCCAGGTACTCGACGACGGCCGGGAGCGGTGCGGCGTCGCCCGCGGCGACGGCGCCCTCGGCCGCGGCCGGCCGGACGAGCCAGCCCTTGACCGGCTGGCCGTCGAAGCCCGGGAACGTGACGTCGTCGACCACGACCGTCTCCAGGCCGGCGTCCACGCGCTCGAGCCGGACGGTCTCGGCGAGGTCGCCACCGGCCGCGCGGGACCCGTCGAGGGTGCGCGCCCAGAACGCGTCGAGGTCGGCGGGCTCGTCGAGCGCGGGCGTATAGGCCTCGAGCTCGGCGAGGGGCAGGTCGAAGAGCGGCACGGTGGCGATCCTCCGGGGTGCGCATAAGTCTGATGTCGGACATCGATGTCGGGTCGGGACGACTCTAGCGCCGCCCCGAGAACCCTCGGGCCACGCTAATAATGCGCATCATCCCTTTGACCCGCGCAGGGCCGGTGCGGCGAGACTGCCACCAGCCGCCGCCGCGCGCGCGGCGCCCGGTCGGCGACGAGGCCGCCGGTGAGGAACCGATGGAGGTCCCCTGTGAGAACCCGAGCAGCAGCACCCCGCCGCAGACGCGGCGTCGCGACGGCGGCGGTCGCCGCCCTGGCGGTGGTGGTGGCAGCCGGCGCGGTCGCCCCGGCCGTGGCCACGACGCCGGCAGCCGTCGTCCCCGCGACGGTGAGCGCGGCAGCGGCCGACGCTCCGTCCGCGTCCGACCTCCCGGTGTTCGAGTACCGCGGCGTGATCACCGACAAGGAGTCGATGACCTACAACCCGACGGACGAGTTCATCTTCCCGAGCGTCTTCCACGCGGGCGCGTACCTCGACGAGCCGCTGGGGGAGTGGTACCTCTACTACGCCCCGCACGACTCCCCGGGCGGCATCTCGCTCATGTACGCCGACTCGCTCGAGGGCCCGTGGACGGAGTACGCGCACAACCCGATCGTCGCGAACGAGTGGCTGCCCTTCTACGAGCGCGTCTCGCACGTGTCGTCGCCGGACGTGCTGTGGGACGACGAGGCGGGCCAGGTGCTCCTCTACTTCCACGGCGAGAACTCCACGACCCGCTGGGCGACGTCGCCCGACGGTGTCACGTTCGACGACTCCGGGGTCGCGGTCACCAACGCCGACGGCGGTGCGGGGACCACCGAGACGTCGTACGCCCGCGTCGTCGAGCACCCGGACCCGGCGTCCGGCTACCGCTTCGCGATGACGTACATGCAGAACCGGACCGACAACATCCGGCGCATCAAGGTGGCCGAGTCGGTCGACGGCAGGGCCTGGGACGTCCGACCTGACCCGCTCGTCGTGCCCGACGCCGCGACCGGCACGAACGTGTCCGGCGGCAACCTGTGGGAGTGGGAGGGCCAGCTCTACGTGGTCTACCACGGCTCCACGGGCATCACGTTCGCTCGCACGCTCGACCCGACGATGACCCAGGTCGGGCCGCGGTGGGAGCTGCACAAGGCCAGCGGCGTGGGCGACGACACGGGCCGGGTCGCCGCGCCCGAGATCGTGACCGACGGCGACGAGACGTACCTCTTCTACGAGTCCGGCGACCGGCTGGGGGCGACGATCGCGTGGGCGCAGCGCGACCCCGACGCCGTCCGGCCTCCCGAGCCCGGCCAGGATCCCGACCCGCTGCGCGAGCAGTGCAGCGGCGCCGCGTCCGACGAGTTCGACGGCGCGACGCTCGACCCGGCGAGGTGGTCCGTCGTCCGCGCGGGCACCGCTCGGCACGAGCTCGCCGACGGCGCGCTGCGCATCCCGGCGTACCCGACCGGCGTCGCGGGCGCCGCGCTGCCGCTCCAGGCCGTGCCCGCCGGGCCGTGGGAGGTCACGACGGCCGTCTCCGTCTCCCCGACCGAGCGCTTCCAGCAGGGCGGTCTGCTCCTGTACCGCGACGACGCGAACTACGCGAAGCTCGACCTCGTGCACGGCTCGCTCGGGCCGCGCGTCGAGTTCATCTGGCGCCAGAACGGCACCGACCGCAACACGGGCTTCGACTCGGTCGTCCCGCCGGCTGGCCTCGGGGACACCTTCTGGTTGCGCCTCGCGAGCGACGGGACCGCCGTGCAGGCCTCGGTGTCGGTCGACGGCGTCGAGTTCGCGCCGTGGGGCCGCACGGTGGACGTCGCGGCGCTCGGCGCGACGGGCGTCGGGCCGTTCGCGATGCGCGGCTCGGCGACGCCGCCGGAGATCGTCGCGTCGTTCGACTGGTTCCGGTGGACCCCGACCGCCGAGGAGGCGGCAGCGTGCGACGACGCCGGCCCCGCCGTCGACGTGCAGACCGTGACGCGCTGCCTCGCGGGCCGCGCGTACGTAGCGGTGGCGGCACGCAACGAGGGCGACGCCGCGGCGACGGTCCGGCTCGTGACGCCGTTCGGCGAGCGCACCGTGGCGGACGTCGAGCCCGGGCGCAGCGCCTACCAGTCCTTCGCGACGCGCGCGACGTCGGTCGTCGCCGGGGAGGCGAGGGTCGAGGTCGCCGGCGCGGACGGCGTCGCGCGCGGCTCGACGTCGTCGGCCTACGACGCGCTGACCTGCGGGTAGCGCGGCCGACGAGCGCGGCGCAGCGGGCCCAGGGACGCACCTCGGAGTGCGTCCCTGGGCCCGTCGTGCATCCTCCGGCACGTGCCCACCGGGGCGGACGCGGCCGTCGAGTCGCCGATTATGCGGATCACCGGCGGCGTACCGAGGCCCGGAGTGCCAGCGTTCGCGAAGTAATAATGCGTATTACCGCGTTGACCCGGGCGCTCCGCTCTGGCGAGACTCCTCGCACGTCATCGACGACGTGATCGAGGAGGATCCATGCCGAGGCACCGCATCACCCAGGCCGACGTCGCCGCCATGGCCGGCGTCAGCCAGGCGACGGTCTCGTTCGTGCTGAACGACAGCACGCCCGCCGGGGTGCGGATCAGCGAGGAGACCCGCCAGCGCGTGCTCGACGCAATCCGCATCACCGGCTACTCGGCGAACCCCGTGGCGCAGCGCCTCGCGGGCGGGCACAACCAGATCCTCGGCGTCTTCACCTACGAGGCGACGTTCCCGCGCGCAGGTCGCGACTTCTACGGCCCGTTCCTCGTGGGGATCGAGCACGCGGCCGAGAAGCTCGGCATCGACATCCTGCTCTTCACGAGCGCGCGCGTCGTCGACGGCCGCCGCCGCCTCACGCGCGACGGGTGGCAGCGCCTCGGGATCGCCGACGGCTGCCTGCTGCTCGGCCAGCACGAGGACCGCGGCGAGCTCCAGCACCTGCTCGACACGAACTACCCGTTCGTCTTCATCGGCAAGCGCGGCAGCGACGGCGGCCGCCTGCCCTACGTGGGCGCCGACTACGTCGCGGCGACGGCGCGCCAGGTCGAGCGTCTCGTCGAGCTCGGCCACGAGCGCATCGGCTACGTCGGGCCGCGCGGCACCGACCAGCCGACGCTCGACCGCGTGGACGCCTACCGCGCCACGATGAAGGCGCACGGGCTCACGGTGCGCTTCGTCGAGCTCGACGACGTGCCGGCCACGGCCGCGGAGATCGTCGACCAGCGCCTCACGGCCGTCGTCGTCGCCCCGGAGAACTACCCCGAGGAGCTCGTCGACGAGCTCGAGAGGCGCGGGGTCCGCGTGCCCGACGACGTCTCCTTCCTCCTCCTGGGCCAGCCCCACCACGGTCGCCCGGGCGGGCGCCGGTGGTCCGGGTTCTCGATCCCGCGCGAGGAGATGGGGGCGCGCGCCCTCGTCCTGCTCTCGCGCCTCGTCGCCGAGTCCGGCTCGGGCCGCTCCGACCGCAAGGCCGCGCGCGCCGCCCGGGTCCCCGAGGACGAGCTGCACCAGCTCCTCGAGTGCGTCGACGTCGACGGCGAGACCGTCGCCGCGCCACCGGTCCCTGCGCACCTCCCCGGCGTCTGAACGTCCTCCAGCCCCAGAACCCCGCTCCAGAGCACCAGAGAAACGGAACCCAGCGTGACCCATCCAGACCTCCAGGCAGACGTCCTCGTCGTCGGTGGCGGGCTCGGCGGCGTCGCCGCCGCGCTCGCCGCGGCCGAACGAGGCGCCCGCGTCGTCCTCACCGAGGAGCACCCGTGGATCGGCGGGCAGCTCACGTCGCAGGCGGTGCCGCCGGACGAGAGCGCGTGGGTCGAGCGGTTCGGCGTGACCGCGCGCTACCGCGCGCTGCGTGACGGCATCCGCGACGTCTACCGCCGCTCCTACCCGCTCACCGACGCCGCGCGCACGTGGGACGCCCTCAACCCCGGCGCGGGCTGGGTCTCCAAGCTGTGCCACGAGCCGCGCGTCGCGGTCGGGGTGCTCGAGGAGATGCTCGCCCCGTGGCGGTCCGCGGGCCGGATCCGCCTCCTCGAGCGCGTGCGCCCGACGGCGGCCACGACCGACGGCGACCGCGTCACCTCGGTGACGCTCACCCGGGTCACCGACGGCGCGGCCGGTGCGGCCGGTGCGGCAGGGGCGGTCGGCGAGAGCGTCACCGTCCACGCGGCGTTCGTCGTCGACGCCACCGAGACGGGCGAGCTCCTGCCCCTCACGGGGACCGAGTACGTGACCGGGTTCGAGTCGAACCGCGAGACCGGGGAGCCGAGCGCGCCGGACGAGGCGCAGCCGGACAACGTGCAGGCGCTGAGCGTGTGCTTCGCCGTCGAGCACGTCGACGGCGACCACACGATCGACCGTCCCGAGCGGTACGACTTCTGGAGCACGTACACCCCGGGGCCGTGGAACGGGCGGCGCATGCTGTCGTGGGAGGCGCCCAACCCGCGCACGCTCGCGATGGACGTGCGGTCCTTCACGCCGAACCCGGGCGACGACGCGCGCGCCGTCGACGCCGACCAGTCGAAGAACCCCGGCGACGGCAACCTGTGGACGTTCCGGCGCATCGCGGCGCGCGACCTCTTCTCGCCAGGCCACTACGCGAGCGACCTCTGCCTCGTGAACTGGCCGAGCATCGACTACTTCCTCGCGCCCGTGCTCGACGTGCCGCGCGACGTGGAGGAGGCGCGGCTCGCGGACGCCCGGCAGCTCAGCCTCTCGATGCTCTACTGGATGCAGACCGAGGCGCCCCGCCCCGACGGCGGGACCGGGTTCCCGGGCCTGCGCCTGCGGCCCGACGTCATGGGCTCGGCCGACGGCCTCGCCCAGGCGGCCTACCACCGCGAGTCCCGCCGCCTGCGCGCCGTGACGACGGTGACCGAGAACGACGTCTCGTACGCCGTGCGCGGCGACCGGGGCGCGACGCGGTACGACGACTCCGTCGGCGTCGGCATGTACCGCATCGACCTGCACCCCTCGACGGGCGGAGACACGTACATCGACGTCGCGTCGACGCCGTTCGAGATCCCGCTCGGCGCGCTGCTCCCGCAGCGCGTGACCAACCTGCTCGCGGCCAACAAGAACATCGGCACGACGCACGTCACCAACGGCTGCTACCGCCTGCACCCCGTGGAGTGGAACATCGGCGAGGCCGCCGGCCACCTCGCGGCCCACTGCCTCGTGACCGGCCGCACGCCGCACGCCGTCCAGTCGAAGGCAGACCTGCTCGCCGACTACCAGGACGAGCTCGTCCGATCCGGCGTCGAGCTGCGCTGGCCGGCCGAGGCGCACCCCTACTGACGCGGGCCCCCGCCCGCACCGACACGTCCACCCTCAGTCCGAAGGAGAACTGATGAACCCCCTGACCCCGCGCCGTGCACCCCGCCCGGCCCGCGCCCGACGCCGTCTCGTCGGCGTGCCCCTCGCCGCCGGAGGCGCCGCGCTCGCGCTCGTGCTCACCGCGTGCTCCGGTGGCGGCGACGACGTCGCCGGCGAGCCCAGCACGCCCAGCGAGCCCGTCGACCTGCGCATGACCGTCTGGACCGCGGACGAGACGCAGCTCGCGCAGTTCCAGGAGATCGCCGACGCGTACGTCGCCGAGAACCCTGACCTCGTCTCGGGCGTGACGTTCGAGACGATCCCGTTCGAGGACTACACGACGTCCCTCACCACGCAGCTCGCGGGCGGCAACGCGCCCGACCTCGCGTGGATCCTCGAGAGCTACGCGCCCGAGTTCGTCGCGAGCGGCGCGCTCGTGGACGTCGCCCCGAAGCTCCAGGAGACCGAGGGGTACGAGTACGACGACCTCCTGGACTCCTCGCTCGCGCTGTGGGAGAAGGACGGCGGGCTCTACGCCTACCCGTTCTCCAACTCGCCGTTCGCGATGTTCGTCAACACCGACCAGGTCGCCGCCGCGGGCCAGCCGAACCCGGCCGACCTCGTCGCTTCCGGGGACTGGACCTACGACCAGGCCCGCGACATCTCCGCGGCCGCCGCCGCGACGTCGGGCAAGCAGGGGCTCGTCGTGCGCGACTTCGACTTCAAGGTGTGGGAGAACCTGTCGACGATCTGGGACGGCTGGGATGCGGCGCCGTGGAGCGAGGACGGCACGCAGTGCACGTTCACCGACCCCGAGATGGTCGACGCGCTCACGTGGGTCCACGACGCGACGTTCGTCGACAAGGCGATGCCCGGTCCGGGCACGACGGCCGACTTCTTCGCGGGCGACTCCGCGATGACGATCACGCAGATCAGCCGCGCGTCCGCGCTCGACGACTCGTTCGCGTGGGACGTCCTGCCGCTGCCGGCCGGTCCCGCGGGCCAGCAGAACGTCATCGGCCAGGCCGGGATCGGCGTCTTCGCGGCGGGCGAGCACCCGGACGTCGCCGCCGACTTCCTCGCGTGGTTCACCAACCCGGAGAACGCCGAGACGCTCGCGGCGTACTTCCCGCCGCCGCGCGAGTCGCTCCTGAACGCCGAGACGCTCGGGGCCGCGAACCCGAAGCTCAGCGAGGCCCAGCTCCAGGCGGTCGTCGTCGACGGCATCCAGGGTGCGGTGACCAAGCCGTCGCACCAGAACTTCGCCAAGCTGCAGGACACGGTGCGGGCCCAGCTCGACGCGCTGTGGACGGCGGACGCGGACGTCGAGGGCGTGCTCGCCGACACGTGCTCGGCGATCCAGCCCCTCCTCGAGGACTGAGCGTGGCGTCCTCCGCACTCGCACGACGGGACGCGGCCGTGGGGTACACCATGGTCGCGCCCGCCGTGCTCGGCGCGCTCGCGTTCGTCGTCGCGCCGCTGGTGGCCGTCGTCTGGTACTCGCTGCACGAGTGGAACGTCCTCGCGAACACGTTCACGTTCGCGGGGGCCGACAACTACGAGCGCATGCTCTCCGACCCCGGCCTGCGCGACTCGCTCCTCGCGAGCCTGTGGTTCTCGATCGGCCTCGTGGTCCTCAACATCTCGCTCGCGCTGCTCCTCGCGGTGCTGCTCAACCAGAAGCTCCCGGGCACGACGACGTTCCGCACGTTCTTCTTCTCGCCGGTGGTCGTGTCGCTCGTCGCCTGGACGATCGTGTGGAGCTTCCTGCTCCAGGCGGACGGCGGGATCAACGGGTTCCTCTCGCTGCTCGGCATCGAGGGACCGAACTGGCTGCGCGGCGAGACGACGGCCATGATCTCGGTGATCGTCGTCCAGGTGTTCAAGAACGTCGGCCTCAACATGATCCTGTTCCTCGCGGCGCTGCAGGGGGTGCCGGAGGAGATCCAGGAGGCGGCGCGCATCGACGGCGCCGGGGCGTGGCGACGCTTCCGCTCGATCACGCTCCCGCTCATCAGCCCGACCCTCCTGCTCGTCTCGATCCTCACGATCGTCGGCTCGCTCGAGGTCTTCGCGCAGATCGCCGTGCTCACGGGTGGCGGTCCGGGGAACTCGACCACGGTGCTCGTCTACTACCTGTACCAGCAGGCGTTCCGCTTCAACGACTTCGGCTACGCGAGCGCGATCTCCGTCCTGCTGTTCGTCATCGTCCTCGTCCTGACACTCGTGCAGTGGCAGACGCGCAAGAGGTGGGTCTTCCATGAAGTCTGACGTGATGCCCGGCCCGGCCACGCTCCCGGGCGCGGACGACGGCCCGGCCCGGCCCGCGGCGTCGGGCACGGGCGGCGACGGCGCGGACCGCTCACGGCACGCGCCCGCCCGTCGGGACCGCGCCGCGCGGTCCCGGCGCCGGTGGGGACGCTGGGCCCTCGTGGCGCTGCTCGTCGTGCTCAGCGTGCCGTTCGTGTTCCCCACGTGGTGGATGGCGACGTCGAGCCTCAAGCCGATGAGCGAGATCCTGCGCGCCGTGCCGACGCTGTGGCCGCAGGACCCGTCGTTCGCGGCGTACGGGGAGGTGTTCCGGCTGCAGCCGTTCGCGCAGCAGTACTGGAACAGCCTCTACATCGCCGCGCTGGTGACGGTCGGGACGATCCTCGTGTCGTCGATGGCCGGGTACGCGTTCGCGCGCATCCGGTTCCCCGGGGCGAACGCGCTGTTCCTGCTCGTCCTCGTCGGGCTGCTCGTGCCGTCCGAGGTGACGATCGTGCCGCTGTTCCGCATGGTCAACTCGCTCGGGCTCATCGACACGCACTGGCCGCTGGTGATCATCCCGATCCTCGGGGCGCCGAGCGTGCTCGCGACGTTCATCATGCGGCAGTTCTTCCTCGGGCTGCCGGGCGAGCTCGAGGAGGCGGGGCGCATGGACGGCCTGGGCCGCTGGGGGATCTTCTGGCGGATCGCGTTCCCGCTGTCGCGCTCGGCGATCTCGGCCGTCGCGATCTTCACGTTCCTCAAGTCGTGGAACCTGTACCTCGAGCCGATCGTGTACCTGTCGAGCAAGGACCGGTTCACGCTCCCGCAGGCGCTCACGCAGTACGTCGACGCCTACGGCGGCCCGATGTGGAACGTCCAGCTCGCGGCGACCACGCTCACGGTGCTGCCGGTCCTCGCGGTATTCCTCGTCGCGCAGAAGCAGTTCGTCCAGGGCTTGGCCCACTCGGGCCTCAAGGGCTGACCGCCCTTCCCGTGAGTGCATGGAATAGTCGCGATCTCCTCGAGGATCGGCGACTATTTCCTGCACTCACGGGGGGCGGCCTAGGCTCGTGCGTGTGGCTCATCTTCTCGGCGCCGACGGCATCTCGCTGACCGTCGGCACCCGCACCCTGCTCGACGACGTCTCGCTCGGCCTCGACGACGGCGACCGCGTCGGCATCGTCGGCCCCAACGGGGCCGGCAAGTCGACGCTCCTGCGCCTGCTCGCGGGCACGCAGCAGCCCGACGGCGGTCGCGTCACCCGGGTGGGCGGGCTGCGGGTCGGTCTGCTCGACCAGCGCGACGACGTCGGCACCGGCGCGACGATCCGCGACCTCGTGCACGGCGACGCCGCGACGCACGCGTGGGCGTCGGACGCGAGCATCCGCACGGTGCACGCCGGCCTGCTGGCCGACCTCGACCTCGACGCCCCCGCCGACACGCTGTCCGGCGGGCAGCGGCGTCGCGTCGCGCTCGCGGCGCTGCTCGTCGCCGACCACGACGTGCTGTTCCTCGACGAGCCGACGAACCACCTCGACGTCGAAGGTGTCGCGTGGCTCGCCGCGCACCTGGGCGACCGGTTCGCGCGCCCGGGCGCGAAGGGCGCGCTCGTCGTGGTGACCCACGACCGCTGGTTCCTCGACGCCGTCTGCTCGCGCATGTGGGAGGTCCGCGGCGACGGCTCCGGCGCGGTCGAGGGGTACGAGGGCGGGTACGCCGCCTACGTGCTCGCGCGCGCCGAGCGCCAGCGGACCGCCGCCGTCGCGGCGGAGAAGCGCGACAACCTGCTGCGCAAGGAGCTCGCGTGGCTGCGTCGCGGCGCGCCCGCGCGCACCTCCAAGCCCAAGTTCCGGCTCGACGCCGCCGCGGCGCTCATCGCCGACGTGCCACCCCCGCGCGACACGCTCGAGCTCACCCGCACCGCGACCAAGCGGCTCGGCAAGGACGTGCTCGACCTCGAGGACGTGACGGTCGCGGTGCCGGTGCGCGGCCCGGCCGGAGAGGACGGTGCCGAGCGCGTGCTGCTCGACGACGTCACGTGGCGCCTCGGGCCCGGCGACCGGTACGGCGTCGTGGGGGTCAACGGCGCGGGCAAGACGACGCTGCTGGCCCTGCTCGCCGGACGCCGCGAGCCCGACGCGGGGCGCGTCAAGCGCGCCAAGACCGTGCACGTCGCCGAGCTGTCCCAGGACGTCGGCGAGCTCGACGACATCGCCGGGTCGCGCGTCATCCAGGTGATCGAGGACGAGAAGCGGTCGGTCGTCGTGGACGGCAAGGAGCTCACGGCGTCGCAGCTCGTCGAGCGGCTCGGGTTCACGCGCGAGCGGTCGCAGACCCTCGTGCGCGACCTCTCGGGCGGCGAGCGCCGCCGCCTCCAGCTCCTGCGCCTGCTCGTCGCGGAGCCCAACGTGCTCCTGCTCGACGAGCCGACGAACGACCTCGACACCGACACGCTCGCCGCGCTCGAGGACCTGCTCGACGGCTGGCCGGGCACGCTGATCGTCGTCTCGCACGACCGTTACCTGCTCGAGCGCGTCGCGGACCGGCAGGTCGCGCTGCTCGGGGACGGCAAGGTGCGCGACCTGCCGGGCGGCGTCGAGCAGTACCTGGAGCTGCGGCGCGCGGCGCTCGCGGGCGCGGGGGCGTCGTCGAGCGGCTTCGCGCCGGCGGCGGGCGCCGGGGCCGACGGTGGTGCGGAGGGCACGCCGGACGCGGTCGCCCCGGCCGGGCCGAGCGCCGCCGAGGTGCGCGCCGCGAAGAAGGAGATCAACCGGATCGAGCGCCGGCTGTCGAAGATCGCCGAGGTCGAGGGCCGTCTGCACGAGAAGATCGCGGCGAACGCGACGGACTTCACCGCGGTCGCGGGGCTCGACGCCGAGCTGCGCACGCTCGCGGCCGAGAAGGACGAGCTGGAGGCGGCCTGGCTCGAGGCGGCCGAGGTCGCGGGCTGACGCCGGCTGCGCCGGCCGTGCCGACGTCCACCCCGGCGTGCGGGTGCCGCAGGCGGGGCCGCGGGCGACGGGCGGGTGGTCGCCCGCCCGTCGCCCGCTCTCGCCGCTAGCGCGCCATCAGTGCGAACACGCCCCACCCGAAGTGGATCCGGGTCCAGGCCGCGTACTGCTGCGGCTCGGTCGCCAGGAGGTGGCGCACCTCGTCGTGCAGCTCGTGACCCGGGTGGGCGTCAGCCCAGCGCCGCATGGTCAGCCACTGCGGTGCGGCGTAGCGGTCCCAGGACTCCTCGGTCGCGCACATCATCTCGACGACGTCGTAGCCCTGGGCTCCGAACGAGGCGAGCAGGTCCGGGAGCGTCAGGTAGTCCTCCGACGACCGCACCCCGCAGCCGACCAGGGCCCCCGGGGTCGTCGGGACGGTGCGCCAGTACGGCTCCCCGACGAGCAGCAGCCCGCCGGGTCGCAGGCTCCGGCGCAGCAGGTCGAGCGTCCCGGGGACGCCGTCGCCGATCCACGTCGCGCCCACGCACGCCGCGACGTCCACGGGCTCGTCGGCCACGTAGCCGGACGCGTCGGCTTCGACGAACCGCACCGAGCCGGCCACGCCGAGCTCGTCGGCGCGGGACCGGGCGTGGGCGACGAAGTCCGGGTTGAGGTCCACGCCCAGCCCGGTGATGCGGTGGTCCCGCGCCCACGTGGAGAGCATCTCGCCAGACCCGCAGGCCAGGTCGAGGAAGCGCGTCCCGGGCCGCAGGTCGAGCGCGCGGCCGAGGTCGGCGAGCTGCCGCTCGGTCAGCGGGTTGTGGATGCGGTGACGGGACTCACGGACGGAGAAGAGACGAAGGTCGAACACGAGGATGCTCCTTGTACGGGTGCCAGCAGGGAACGCGTTCGGGAGCGGACGGATCCGCTCGCCGGCACCAGGACCGTCATCGAGCATCAAGACCTTCTGTGATCGCCCTGCGTCGACCGTGCGGGGCGGGCTCCGGGTGAGCCTCCGCGACGCTACGACCGGGAGCGACCGGCGGGCAACGGAATTCCGCCCGCGGCGTGGGGGCCGGGCGCGGTCGTATCAGCGGCGCAGGAAGCCCATGCGGTCGTCGGGGTCGACGCGTTCGAGGATCGCGCCCGCGATCTCGTCGAGCTGGCCGACCTGCTCGGGGGTGAGCGCGTCGATCACGTGGTCCCGGACGGTGGCGACGTGGCCCGGCGCCGTCGCGACGACCTTGGCCCACCCGGCGTCGGTGAGGTGCGCGTTGGTGGCGCGCCGGTCCTCGGGGCACGGGACGCGCTCGACGAGCCCGCGCTTCTCGAGCCGGGCCACGACGTGGGAGAGGCGGGGGAGCGTCGCGTTGGTGGCGCCGGCGAGGTCGGTCATGCGCAGCGTGCGGTCGCGGGCCTCGGAGAGCATGGCGAGCACGTAGTACTCGAAGTGGCTGAGGTCGGCGTCGCGCCGGAGCTGGGTGTCCAGGACGCCCGGCAGCAGCTCCACGACCGCCACGAGCCGCTTCCACGCGTCGAGCTGCTGGTCGTCGAGCCAGCGGGGTTCTGTCGTCATCGGGCCTCCTCCGGTGTGACCATCGTAATAGTTGACGCTACAAGTTTAGCGTCGTATCGTGATGGTTGTAGCAACAACCAATAGCCGACCGGGCGGCCGGCGCACGAAGGGAAGCCATCATGAGCAGCATCACCATCATCGGCGCGGGCAACATGGGCTCCGCGATCGCCGGCCTCGCGCTCGCCGCGGGCAGCGAGGTGCAGGTCCTCACGCGCGAGGCGACCGACCTGGACCCGCGGGTCGCGGCCGGCACGGTCGGCGACGAGCTCAAGGGCGACGTCGTCGTCCTCGCCCTCCCGTACGGGGCCGTCGCGGAGGTCGTCGACCTCTACGCCGACCGCCTCGACGGCAAGGTCGTCGTCGACATCACCAACCCGCTCGACTTCGCGACCTTCGACGCCCTCGTCGTGCCCGACGGCTCGTCGGCCGCGGCGCAGCTCCAGCAGCGCGTGCCCGGCGCGCGCGTGCTCAAGGCGTTCAACACGAACTTCGCCGCGACCCTCGCGTCCGGGCAGGTCGGCCCGCTCCCGACGACGGTCCTCGTCGCGGGCGACGACGCGGACGCCAAGGCCGCGCTCGCCGGCGCCGTCTCCGGCGTCCGCGTGGTCGACGCCGGGTCCCTGAAGCGCGCGCACGAGCTCGAGGCCCTCGGCTTCCTCCAGCTCACCCTCGCCGCGGGGGAGAAGACGTCCTGGACGACGGGCTTCGCGCTCGCCGAGTGACGCGTCTCCCGCACGGACGACGGCGGCCGGCCACCCCTCGGGGTGACCGGCCGCCGTCGTGCGTCGGCGAGTCAGCCGCGCGCCTTCTCCACCGCAGCCCGCGCCGTCTCCCGCTCGGCCTTCTCCGCCTCGCGCAGCGCCTTCTCGAGCTCGCGCACCTTCTTCTGCGCCTCGCGGACACGGCGCTCGGCGTCGCGCCGCTTGAGCGTCGCCTTCTTCACCTTCGGGTCCTTGACGTGCACGGCCATCTCGACCGGCGCGACGGCGTCGCGCGGGTCGGTCTCCGCGCCGGTGCCGCGGGGTCCGACCTCGTCGTCGGAGGTACCGTCCGAGGCGGACGCGTCCCGTCCCGCGCCCGGGGCACCCGCGGCCCGCGCGTCGACGTACACCGCGATCCCGTCGAGGACGCGCTCGAGACCCCAGGCGGTGTCGTCGATCTCGCCCTCCTGCGCGTACGTCCCCGCCTCGACGAGCGGGCGCAGGTAGGGGAAGCGCACCTCGTCGACGAGGTCGCGCAGCGCACCGGCCCAGCCGCCGCCCAGGACGGTCACGTCGCCGCCCGCCGCGGTGACCGCGCGCGCCAGGTCGGTCTGGAGGCGGGCGGCGTTCCGCGCGTACCCGCTCACGAGCAGGATGACGGACATCTTCTCCTCGTCGTCGAGCGGCGTGGAGCGCAGGGCGCGCAGCCCGCTGTCCGCCCCGCGCAGGTTGTTCGGCGTGAGGGGCGCGCCGGTCACCGGGATGTCGAGGAACCACGGGTGGGACGCGAACACCGCCATCGTGAACTGCGCCCACTCGCGCAGCTCCGCGCGCCAGTCCGCGGGGTCGTGCGCGGGCGGGTACTCGACGTCGAGCGCGGCTTCCTGCATGAGGAGCAGCAGGTCGTCCTTGCTCGTCACGTACCGGTAGAGCGACATCGTCGTGAAGCCGAGGCTCTGCGCGACCTTCGCCATGGAGACCGCGGCCAGCCCGTCGGCGTCGGCGATCTCGATGGCGGCCTCGACGATCCGCTCGATGCTCAGCTCGCGCTTCGGCGTGCGCTCGGGACGTTCGGCGACGCCCCACGCGAGCGCGAGCCGGGGCGGGAGGTCGGGTGCGTCCGTCATGCCCACATCATCCCCGAGGTCGTGTGTGGTCACGTGTCGGGCCGAGCATGCGGTTGTCGCCCGTCCCGGGCTCAGGACGGGCGACAGCCGCATGCTCGGCGACGGGGTCAGCGGGCCGTTCGCCGGCGGTAGAGGAACGAGCCGGCGGCGCAGCTCACGACGAGGAAGCCGACGAGCCACGCGACGGCCGTGAGGACCGTCGTCGCGTCGGGCGACCCCGCGAGGAGGCCGCGGAACGTCTCGATGATCGGCGTGAACGGCTGGTTCTCGGCGAACCCGTGCAGCCACGACGGCATGGTGTCGATCTCGACGAACCCCGAGCTGAGGTAGGGCACGAACAGGAAGAGGAAGTTCACCGACTGCGACGCCTCGACGCTCAGCACCAGCCCGAGCGCGACGCTGAGCCACGTGAACGTGAGCACCGCGAGCACGGCGAACGCGACGAGGCCCAGCCAGTCGGCGAGACCCGCGTCGGGACGGAAGCCCAGCGCGAGCGCGACGGCCACGACGACGACCGCGGACGCGAGGTTGCGCACCACGCTCGCCACGACGTGGCCCCACAGCGCGGACGGGCCGAAGATCGGCAGCGTCTTGAACCGGTCGATCGTCCCTGACGTCATGTCCTGCGCGACCCCCACCGCGGCCGTGGCGGAGCCGAACCCGAGGCACATGACGAGCACGCCCGGCACGACGTAGTCGATGTAGTCGTCGCCGCCGATCGCGCCGCCGAAGATGACGACGAACACGAGCATGATCATGACGGGCAGCACGAACGCGGTGATGAGCCCGTCGACGCTGCGGAGCTGGCGGCGCGTCTCGCGCGCGACCATCGTGCGCACGTCGCGCGCGGCCGTCGCGGGGGTCTGTCGGGCGCGCGCGGCGGTGCGCGGCGGCCGCGCCGGGGAGGTCGTGAGCGTGGGCGTGGTGGCGCTCATCGGGCGCCCTCCTTCCGGGTCAGCGCGAGGAAGACGTCGTCGAGCGTGGGCTTGACGACGCTGACGCCGACGACCGCGAGGTCGTGGGAGTCAGCCGCCGCGAGCACGTCGCGGATCGTGCGGACGGGGTCGTCGCTCGGCGCGGTGAGCGACAGGTCCTTCTCGTCCGTGGTCGTGCGGGCGAGCCCCAGCGTCGGCGCGAGCCCGACGGCGGCCGCGAGGCTCGCGGGGTCGTCGAACGCGACGCGCACGTGGTCGCCCGCGACGAGCGCCTTGAGCTCGGCCGCCGTGCCGCGCGCGGCGACGCGGCCGTCGTGCAGGACGGCGATCGTGTCGGCGAGGCGGTCGGCCTCCTCCAGGTACTGGGTCGTCAGCAGGACCGTCGTCCCGTCGGCGGCCAGGCCGCGCACGACGTCCCAGAGCTGGGCGCGCGACGCCGGGTCGAGCCCCGTCGTCGGCTCGTCGAGGACGAGGACCGCGGGGTCGGCGACGAGGCTGATCGCGAGGTCGAGGCGACGGCGCATGCCGCCCGAGTACGTGCCGACGCGGCGCTCGGCGGCGTCGGTGAGGTCGAAGCGGGCGAGGAGCTCGTCCGCTCGTCGGCGCACGGTGCGCCGGGGGAGGTGGGCGAGCTCGCCCATCATGACGAGGTTCTCGCGGCCCGTCTGGAACTCGTCCACCGACGCGTACTGGCCCGTGAGCGCGATCGTCTCGCGCACCCGCGCCGCGTCGTGCACGACGTCGGCCCCCGCGACGCGGGCCGTGCCGCCGTCAGGCCGCACGAGGGTCGTGAGGATGTTGACGGTCGTGGTCTTGCCGGCGCCGTTGGGCCCGAGCAGCGCGAAGATCTCGCCGCGGCGCACGGTCAGGTCGACGCCGCGCAGCACGGCGTGGTCGCCGTAGGACTTCTCGAGCCCCTGCACGGCGATCATCGGTTCGGTCATCGCCTTCTCCTTCTCGGTCGGACGTGCTGGCCGGTGTGCGGCGCACACTGACGTGTATGGCATAAACGATGTGTACACCATAAACACGCCTCGCCGCGCGGGTCAAGGGGGTGGTGCCCGCCGAGGGGAGCGAGCGCGAGGGAGAGCCGTGGTCTCCCGAGGTGGAGCCGTGGTGGCTACCTCGCGTGAGAGCGGGGGGACCCCGTGAGGGCGAGTCCGATCCCCGTCATGAGCACGAGCGCGCCGAGCACGACGGCGACCGGCGTCGTCCACGTCCCGGTCACCGTGTGCAGAGCACCGGCGAGGGTCGGCGCGACGGCGGCGAAGCAGTAGCCGACCGACTGCACCGTCGCCGAGGCCTGACGCCCGCGGCGGACGGTCGAGAAGCGCTGCGCCACGAGCGTGAAGATGACGACGAAGTTCGCCGCCTGGGCGATGCCGGCCATCGACGCCCACACCGCCCACAGGTCGGGCGCGACGAGCAGGCCCACCGGCAGCGCCAGCCACAGCACCGCGATCACGGCGAAGCTCTGCCGCAGCGACCAGCGGCGCGCCGCCAGCGGCACGGCGAGCCCACCGACGATCGCGAACCCTTGGAACAGCGACGCCGCGCCGCCCGACGCCGCGCGCGGGATCCCCGCGAGGTCCTCCAGGATGAGCGGCAGCCAGGCCGTGAGCGCGTAGAAGCTCGACGACTGGAGCGCGAACATCGCGCACAGCCACCATGTGAACGGCGTCGCCAGGACGTGGCGCTCGCGGGCGGCGGCGGGGTCGGTGCCGGTGACGCCCTCGGCGACCGCGGCGGCGAGGTCGTCGGGGTCAGGGGCGGCCTCGTCGCCCGACCTGCCCGCGTCGCCGGGTGCGGGCCGCGCCCTGTGGGAGGGCGCCGTCGTGCCCGACGGCGTCCCGCTCGCCCGGTCGGTCGCCGCCCGTCCCGGCCCGCTCGCCTCGCGCGGGACCGCGCGCAGCCACCACACGAGCGCGACGACGGCGAGGACGGACCACGACGCGAGCGCCCAGCGCCACCCGACGGCGTCGGCCAGGGGTGCGGTGAGCGCCGTCGTCGCGACGGTCCCCACGTTGATCGCGGCCGTGTACAGGCCGGTCACCGTCGCGACGTGCCCGGGGAAGTCGCGCTGCGCGATCATCGGGACGGCGAGGTTCGCCGTCGTGATGCCGAGCCCGAGGAGCACGGTGCCGGCGAAGGTCCCCGCCGTGCCGAGGGCGTCGGCGCCGAGGGCGGCGAGGTCCGCCGACCGCACGAGCGTCCCGGCCAGGATCAGCCCGAGCGCGACCGCGATCGCGGTCCGCAGCGACGACCGCCCCAGCAGGCCCGCGACCGCGGGCGTCGCCACGGCGAAGCAGAGCACGGGGATGCCCGTGAGCAGGCCCGCGGCCGCCGCGGTGAGGTGCAGGTCCGCCGCGACGTCCGCGACGACCGGCGGCAGCGCCGTGAGCGGCGCGCGCAGGTTGACCGCGACGAGCAGCACCGCGACGAGCAGCACGCCGTCGATCCCGCCGCGGAACGTGCTCGGGCGGGGCGGCCGGGACGGCATCGGGCGGTGACCTCCGGGTGCGGGCGCGTGCGACGCCGCCGCCCGGTCAGCCGGGCCGTCGGTCAGTCGTCGAACTGTCCTACGACTGTACGCAGGAGCGCCGCGAGCGCAGGGCGGCCGCCCGGCTCCAGCGCGTCGAGGATGCGGGCCTCCACCGCGAGCAGGTCGGTCATCGCCGTGTCGACGCGCTCCAGTCCGTCGGCGGTGAGCTCGACGAGCACGCCGCGCCGGTCGTCGGGGGACCGGCGGCGCAGCACGAGCCCGCGCTCCTCGAGCCGGTCGATGCGGTTCGTCATGGTCCCGCTCGTCACGAGCGTCTGCGTCACGAGGGCGCCGGGGGAGAGGCGGTACGGCTCGCCGGCCCGCCGCAGCGCCGACAGGACGTCGAACTCCCAGGTCTCGAGGTGCCCCCGCGCGAACGCCGTGCGGCGCGCGCGGTCGAGGTGCCGCGCGAGGCGGTCGACGCGCGAGAAGACGGTGAGCGGCTCGACGTCGAGGTCGGGCCGCTCGCGCTGCCACGCCGCGACGATGCGGTCGACCTCGTCCTCGTGCTGCTGGTCCATGACGCGAGGGTACTCGATGTGTCTCGACATCAAGACTCTTGACGGCTCCCCTGTCGCGCCCGCACGCCGTCGGAGAACCGACGTCGCGAGGTAGAGCCCTGGTCACACGAGGTAGAGCCCTGGTCACCCGAGGTAGAGCCGGCGTCGCACCAGGCCTCTACCTCGGCGGACCGGGACTCTACCTCGCGGTCAGGACGTGCGGAGGGCGTCCTTGAGGCTGACGCGGGCGCCGGTGCGCAGGACCGCGTTGGAGTAGATCTTCGCCGCGAGCCAGACGAGCACCGGGATGACAGCGAGCGAGAGGCCGAGGGCGAGGAGCGCCTCCCAGGTCTCGGCGCTGCCGAGCGCGATGCGCACGGGCATGAGGAGCGGCGAGCACAGCGGGACGTACGACAGCCACACGACGAGCGGGTTGTCCGGGGCCCACGGTGCGACGGAGACGCCCACGATGTAGGGCACGATCATGAGGAACGTGACGGGGGTCGTGACGGCGCCGACGTCCTCCTGGCGCGACACGAGCGCGCCGAGACCGGCCATGAGCAAGGCGTAGCTGACGAACCCCACGACGAACCACACGAGCGCCCAGAGGGCCGCGGTGCCGAGGTCGATCGTCGACGTGTCGACCAGGCCGAGGCCGAGCGCGGTGCCGACGCCCGCGAGCACGACGAGCGCCACCTGCCCGAGGCCGACGAGGCCGATGCCGAGCACCTTGCCCGCCATGAGCTGCCACGGGCGGACGGTCGAGAGCAGGAGCTCGACGACCCTGCTCGTCTTCTCCTCGACGACGCCCTGCGCGATGAGCTGGCCGCTGATCATGATGGCCATGAAGAGCAGGATGCCGGTGACGAGGCCGGTGACGTAGCGCGTCGGGTCGAACTCGCTGGGTTCGCCGATCGTGCGGACGGTCGGCTCGGCCGTCGCGATGTCGCCCGCGACCTGGGCGGGGTCGCCGCCGAGGCTCGCGACGGCGTCGGACAGCGCGGTCTGCTGGGCGAGGGTGGTGAAGACGGCCGTCAGACCGGGGGAGAGCTCGGTGTCGACGACGACGGTCGGCGCGTCGGCCGTCCCGGTGACCAGCGCGTCGAGGTCGCCGTCGCGGACCTGGGTCTCTCCGGCGGCGTCGTCGGCGACGTCGACCGTCTCGACCTCCGTCCCGAGCGTGCTGCCCGTCGCCTCGATGGACTCCGCGAGCGCCGACGTCTCGGGCGTGACGCCCACACGCTCGGCGGTCGGTCCGGACGAGCTCGCGGCGTTGAGCACGAACCCGCCGAGCACGACCGCGCCGACGAGGACGACGGTCAGCCACACGAACGACTTCGAGCGGAGCCGCGTCATGATCTCGCGGCTCGCGACGAGGCGGATCGCACCCCAGGACGTCAACGAGGTCCCCGTGCTCATGCCCCCACCTCGACGGTCTCCGCGGCCGTCCCGGCCGGCTTCTCCTCGGCGCTCACGACGTCGCGGTACAGCTCGGTGAGCGACGGTCGCACGAGCGAGAACTCGTGCACCGGCCCGGCGGCGAGCGCGGCGCGCAGCACGGCCTGCTCGCGCCCGCTCGTCCCGTCGACGGTTCCGTCGCCCGTGGCCCCGTCGCCCGGCGTGAGCTCGACGACGGTGCGCGACCCCGCCAGGCTGACGGCCCGCGCGTCGGGCACGGCGCCGATCCAGGTCGCTCCCGGTGGCCCGTCCACGACCCATCGTTCGGTCTCGGTCCGCCGCAGCTCGTCGATCGTGCCGACCTCGACCATGGCGCCGTCCTTGATGATCCCGACGCGGTCGCACAGGCGCTCCACGAGGTCGAGCTGGTGCGAGGAGAAGACGACGGGGACGCCCGCCTCGGCGCGGTCGCGGAGCACGTTGCTCATGACGTCGACGGCCACGGGGTCGAGCCCGCTGAAGGGCTCGTCGAGGACGAGCAGCTCGGGGTCGTGCGTGAGCGCCGCCGCGAGCTGGACGCGCTGCTGGTTGCCGAGCGAGAGCTTCTGCACCTCGTCGCCGCGGCGGGCGTCGACGCCGAGCGTCGTGGTCCACCGCTCCATCGCGTCCTTCGCCTCGGCCGCGGACAGCCCGTGCAGCCGGGCGAGGTAGACGAGCTGCTCGCCCACCTTCATGCGCGGGTAGAGCCCGCGCTCCTCGGGCATGTAGCCGATGCGGCGGCGCGCGGCGAGGTCGATCGGTCTGCCGTCCCAGCGCACCTCGCCGCCGTCGGCGGCGAGCACGCCGAGGACGATGCGCATCGTCGTGGTCTTGCCGGCCCCGTTGGAGCCGACGAAGCCGAAGATCTCCCCGGCGCGCACGTCGAACGACGTCCCGCGCAGGGCGCGCACGTCGCCGTAGGTCTTGGTCAGCGAGTCGATCTCGAGTGTCGCCATGCGACCCACACAACCACGCTGCACGGCGCGCGGCACGGGACAGATGTCACGTCCTGCCCCTCCTGACGGCGGGTGCGGACCCTTCCGAGGTCGGGGTCCCGCCGGACGGCTCACCCGGGCGACGCGGGAGCTCAGCCCCGGTGCTCGTCGCGCACGGGCGGCAACGGCGTGCGGGCGGCGCGCACGGTGAGGCGCAGCATCGCGGCCGTCGCGTGGTCGACACCCGCGACGTCGTCGCGCCGGACCGCGTCGAGCGCGACCCACAGGAGCTCGCGCGCGATCGCCGCCTCCTGCTCGTCGAGGCGGCCGGAGATCGACTCGACCGCGCTCATCGCGACGAGCACGCGCATCCCCGCGGACGTCGGGGGCGCGAGGCGCACGCGCCGGATCTCGACGGCGTCGCGCAGGGCGCGGCGCTCGACGCGCGAGAGCCGGGGGCCGGCCACCCGCAGGAGAGTCGGGGTGAGGAGCGCGGCCGCGAGGCCGAGGAGCGCGGCGACGAGGACGAGGGCGACGGGGGCCAGGTCGCGGCCGACGAGGACCGCGGCGATCGCGGTCGCCGCGCCCGCGACGATCCCCAGACGCACGCCGTCGACCGACGCGTGCCACTCGGCGTGCCGCCGCACGCGGTCCAGCTCGCGCGGTGTCAGGCCGGGGACCAGCACGTCGGTGCGCTGGACGATGCGGTCCTGCGCTCCGGCGACGGCGCCTTGGAGGCAGCGCGCCGTCGTCCAGGTCGAGTACCCCCAGACCGTGGGACGGATCTCGTCCTGGCAGTCCTCGTGCGTGCGGTCGGTGGACCGGTCGTGCCCGTGCATGAAGTGCCCCGCTTCGTCGATCTCGTGCTTCCGCAAGGAGAGACGGGTTCGCCCGGGCCCCATGACGCGGATTCTGAGAAGTTTCCCGGGGCGACCGGTGGACGGACGCGTCAGGACGCCGTCACGACCTGGGCGTCGTGATGAGGTGCGGGCGCTTCTCCATGTCCGCGAGGCCGTTCCACGCGAGGTTGACGAGGTGCGCGGCGACCTCGGTCTTCTTGGGCGAGCGCGCGTCGAGCCAATACTGCCCGGTGAGCGCGACCATGCCGACGAGCATCTGCGCGTAGATGGGCGCGACCTTCGGGTCGAGGCCGCGCGTGCGGAACTGGTTCGCCAGGAGGTGCTCGACCTGGGTCGCGACGTCGCCGATGAGGCTGGAGAACGTGCCGGTGGCCTGAGCGACGGGGGAGTCGCGCACGAGGATGCGGAAACCGTCCTCGGACGCCTCGATGTAGGACAGGAGCGCGAGCGCGGTGCGCTCGAGGAGGACCTTGGGGTGGCCGCCCTCGTCGAGCGCGCCGGAGAGCGCCGCCGTGAGCGCCTGGACCTCGCGGTCCACGACGACGGCGTAGATGCCCTCCTTACCACCAAAGTGCTCGTACACGACAGGCTTGGACACCTCGGCGCGTGCGGCGATCTCCTCGACGCTCGTCCCCTCGAACCCCTTCTCGGCGAACAGGCCGCGGCTCACCGCGAGCAGCTGCTCGCGCCGCTGGCTCGCGGTCATGCGGGATCGGGGGGTGCGTCTGGACTCGGCCACGGGGTCCATCATGCCGTGCACCCGCTGCTGCGCCCCGCGTGCGCTCGCGCACGGGTGTGGCGCGGGCCACCCGAGGACCAGGGTGCGGATGGGACGAGACGGGCGCGACCGGCGTCGGGCACGGGGACCGACCTGGCAGACTGTTCCCGGACCCACCCCGCCCGCCGTGGCCCGGGAACGCACCGGGCGCGAGCGTCGCCGGGTCCGATCCGCCTTGGTGTAATCGGCAGCACAAGGGTTTTTGGTGCCCTTGGTCCAGGTTCGAGTCCTGGGGGCGGAGCTCGTGCCACCGATCCCGAGGGGAACGCCCATGGAAGCTCAGCAGGGAACCGACTCGACCGTCGCCCCCGCTGCCGTGATCGTCCTCGCCGCCGGCGAGGGCACGCGGATGAAGTCGTCCACCCCCAAGATGCTGCACCCGCTCGCGGGACGCAGCCTGCTCGGGCACGTGCTCGTCGCCGCGCGCTCGCTCGACCCGGCGCTGCTCGCCGTCGTCGTGCGGCACGAGCGCGACCGCGTCGCCGAGCACGCCGTGTCGGTCGACCCGGACGCCGTCGTCGTGGACCAGGACGAGATCCCCGGGACGGGCCGCGCCGTGCAGTGCGCGCTCGCCGCGCTCGACGCGAAGGCCCACGCGCAGGCGCTCGTCCACGGCGTGCCCGACGGCGAGGAGGGGCGCGGCCTGGGCGACGGGCTGGAGGGCCCCGTGGTCGTCACCGCGGGCGACACCCCCCTGCTCGACGGCGGCACGCTCGCCCAGCTCCTCGCCGCGCACGTCGCGGACGGCAACGCGGTGACGATGCTGACGACGGAGCTCGAGGACGCGACGGGCTACGGGCGCGTCGTGCGCGACGGCTCGGGTGACGTGCAGCGGATCGTCGAGCACAAGGACGCGTCGGCGGACGAGCGCGCGATCCGTGAGATCAACGCGTCGATCTACGTGTTCGACGCCGCGGTCCTGCGCCGCGGTCTGGGCACGCTCGGTCGCGACAACGCGCAGGGCGAGGTCTACCTGACGGACGTCGTCGCGGCGGCGCGGGCCGAGGGCGGCACCGTCCGGGCGCTCGTCTCGGCGGACCCGACGATCGTCGAGGGCGTGAACGACCGCGTGCAGCTCGCGACTCTGCGTGCCGAGCTCAACCGCCGGATCCTCGAGGACTGGATGCGCGAGGGCGTGACGGTCGTCGACCCGGCGACGACGTGGGTGGACGTCGACGTGGAGCTCGCGCGCGACGTCACCCTGCTCCCGGGCACGCAGCTCCACGGCGCGACCGTCGTCGCCGAGGGCGCGACGATCGGCCCGGACACGACGCTCACGGACACCGAGGTCGGCGCCGGTGCGACGGTGACCCGCACGCACGGCAGCCTCGCGGTGCTGGGCGCGGGGACGTCCGTCGGGCCGTTCGCCTACCTGCGCCCGGGCACCGTGCTGGGGGCGAAGGGCAAGATCGGCACGTTCGTCGAGACGAAGAACGCGGAGATCGGCGAGGGTTCCAAGATCCCGCACCTGTCCTACGTGGGCGACGCGACGATCGGCGAGCACACCAACATCGGCGCCGCGTCGGTCACCGTCAACTACGACGGCGTCCACAAGCACCGCACGGTGATCGGCTCGCACGCCCGCACGGGCGCGGACAACATGTTCGTCGCCCCCGTGAGCGTCGGCGACGGCGCCTACACCGCGGCCGGCTCCGTCATCCGCCGCGACGTGCCGGCGGGCGCGCTCGGCGTGAGCGGCGGGCAGCAGCGCAACATCGAGGGCTGGGTCGAGCGTCGTCGCCCGGGCACAGCCGCGGCCGACGCCGCGGGCGCCGCGCGCGCGGGCGGCCCCGACGCGCCGCCGCTCGGCGCGCAGGCGCAGGCGCAGCTCGCGGACCAGAGCGCCGCAGCGACCGCCGAACGCCCGACCCCGCCGCCGCCCGGACCCGAGCTCGAGCACACGCTCGAGGCGCTGCGTGGCGGTCGCCCCGCGACCACGGCAGACTGACCGCGTCCGGCAGAGACCTCCTCAGACCCACCCCGCACCCGGAAACACCACCGAAGGAACCACTGGTATGAGCAGCACGATCGCCGGAAACGGGGAGAAGTCCCTCGTCCTCGCCTCGGGGCGCGCGCACCCCGAGCTGGCCAACGACGTCGCGCGGGAGCTGGGCATCGACCTGCTGCCCACGACCGCGTACGACTTCGCGAACGGCGAGATCTACGTCCGGTTCGGCGAGTCGGTGCGCGGCGCCGACGTCTTCATCCTCCAGAGCCACACCGCGCCGATCAACCAGTGGATCATGGAGCAGCTGCTCATGGTCGACGCGGCCAAGCGCGCCTCGGCCCGCACCATCACGGTCGTCCAGCCCTTCTACGGCTACGCGCGCCAGGACAAGAAGCACCGCGGTCGCGAGCCGATCTCGGCCCGCCTCATGTCCGACCTGTTCACCGCGGCGGGCGCCGACCGCCTCATGAGCGTCGACCTGCACGCCGCGCAGACGCAGGGCTTCTTCGACGGGCCGGTCGACCACCTGTGGGCGATGCCGATCCTCACGGACTACGTGCGCTCGCGCGTCGACACGTCGAACGTCACGGTCGTCTCGCCCGACGCGGGCCGCATCCGCGTCGCCGAGCAGTGGGCGGCGAAGCTCGGGGGCGGGCCGCTCGCGTTCGTGCACAAGACGCGCGACGTCACGCGCCCGAACCAGGCCGTCGCCAACCGCGTCGTCGGCGACGTCGAGGGCCGCGACTGCGTGCTCGTGGACGACCTCATCGACACCGGCGGCACGATCGCCGAGGCGGTGCGCGTCATCCTCGCCGCGGGTGCGCGGTCGGTCATCGTGGCCGCGACGCACGGCGTGCTGTCCGACCCGGCGGCGCAGCGCCTGTCCGAGTGCGGGGCGAGCGAGGTCGTCATCACCGACACGCTCCCGATCGCCGCGGAGAAGCAGTTCCCGCAGCTCACCGTGCTCTCCATCGCGCCGCTCGTCGCGCGCGCCATCCGCGAGGTGTTCGACGACGGGTCGGTCACCTCGCTCTTCGACGGCAACAGCTGACGGGAGGGGCCGTGGGCGGCTCGGGAGTGACGACCACCGGACAGGGCGCGGTGACGGCGACGCCGGACGTCGCCGTCGTCGAGCTGGGCGCGGAGTCGAGCGCGCCCGGCGTCCAGGAGGCCCTCGACCGGGCGAACGCGGGGCTCGCCGCGGCGCGTGACGCGCTCGTCGCGGCGGGCGTCGACCCCGCGGACGTGCGCACGTCCCAGACGTCGACGTGGACCGAGCAGCGCGACGACGGCCCACGCACGACGGCGCGGCTCACGCTGCGCGCGACCGTGCGCGACGTCGCGGCGTGCGGGGACGTCGTCCGCGCCGCTCTCGACGCCGCCGGGCCCGTCGCGCGGCTGGACTCGACGAGTCTCGCCGTCGGCGACCCGGGACCGCTCGCCGTCGCGGCGCGCGACGCCGCGTTCGCCGACGCGCGCTCGCGCGCCGAGCAGTACGCCCGGCTCGCCGGCCGCTCGCTCGGCCCGGTCGTCGAGGTCCGCGAGGACGCGGGCGGGCCCGGCCCGATGCCGCGCCTCATGGCCGCCAAGGCCGCGAGCGACGCGCTCGTCATGGAGCCCGGCACGCAGGAGGTCCGCGCGACCGTGACCGTGCGCTGGGAGCTCGCGGACTGACACCCTCGACGCGCGACCGTGCACGGCGCACGCCCGGGCCGTGACAAAAGGCAGGTGTTCCGGGCCCCGGCGCGCCGTAGCGTGAGCACCATGCTCATCCTCGAGGACTACCTGCTGCTCACGCTCGACGACGTGACCGGGAAGGCCGTCGTCGACGCCTCGTACCGGGAGCAGGTCGCCGCGGGGGCGCTCCTCGTCGAGCTGGCGCTCCTGGGCCGCGCCGACCTCGCGGGCGACGGCGACGGCGGGCGCGTCGACCGGATCGTCGTGCGGGACCCGTCCCCGACCGGCAACGTGCTGCTCGACGAGGCGCTGACCGTCGTGCGGTCGCGCGAGGGGTCGAAGCCGAAGGCGCTCGTGGCGCCCCTCGCGAAGCTCAAGCCGGCCTCGCGCGCGATCGGGTCGCTCGCCGAGCGCGGCGTCCTGCGCCGCGAGGACGGGCGCGTGCTGGGGATCTTCCCGACCACGCGCTGGCCGGCCGCCGACACCCGGCACGAGGACGGCGTGCGCGCCGACCTGTGGCGCGTCCTGGTCGACGGCGGTGCGCCGGACCAGCGCACCGCCGCCCTGGTCGCCATCCTCGCCGCGACCGGGCAGGCGGGCCGCGTGCTGGCCGCGGGCGACGGCCGTGGCGCTCCGGCCGTCGTCGACGGCGGAGCCGACCTGTCCGGGTCGCGCCGCCGCGCCGTCGACGCGCGCGCGAAGGAGATCGCGCAGCAGAGCTGGGCCAGCGAGGCGGTGCGCGCGTACGTGGAGGAGGTCACCGCGGTCATCCTCGTCGGCGCCACGGTCGCGGCGACCGCAGCGGCGACGAGCTGACCTCCTGGTCCGCGCCGGAAGGACGGCGCGGGTTTCGTCCCACCGTCGCGCCCGGGTACAGTAGTCAGGTTGCCTCGGCGAGGGACGTCTGACGGCCGGCAGCGCTGGACCGGTGAGCACACCGGCGGCGCGGGACCGCGAGTGTCAGCCAGACCTGTTGGATCTCCGTTATCGACTGGGCGGTCGTCCTCCTGCGCGCCCGTCATACGTCCCGCGCCGACGCAGCCGCCCGTCCGGGTGGCCCTCTCAACCGTCCGGACAGCCGACCGCTCCCCACTGGTGGCCGGCCCGCAACGTTCTTCCAGGAGTGATCCACGTGTCCGAGATCAAGCTCGTCGCCGAGGCCCGCACCGAGTTCGGCAAGGGTGCCGCCCGCCGCGTCCGCCGCGCCGGCAAGATTCCCGCGGTCCTCTACGGCCACGGCAGCGACCCGCTGCACGTGACCCTGCCGGGTCACGAGACGATGATGGCGCTCAAGCACTCGAACGCGCTGTTCTCGATCGAGCTCGACGGCAAGGCCCAGCTCGCCATCACCAAGGACGTCCAGCGCGAGCCGGTCCGCAACGTCATCGAGCACGTCGACCTGCTCATCGTGAAGAAGGGCGAGAAGGTCGCCGTCGACGTCCCCGTCGTCGTGACCGGCGAGTCCGCCCCCGGCACCATCCACCTCGTCGACCTGCAGACCCTCGCGGTCGAGGCCGAGGCGACGCACCTGCCCGAGTCGATCGAGGTCTCCATCGAGGGCCTCGAGGCCGGCTCGCAGATCCTCGCCGGCGACGTGGTGCTCCCGAAGGGCGCCACCCTCACCGCCGACGCCGAGCTCCTCGTCGTGTCGGTCACCGAGCCGCAGGCCGAGGCCACCGAGGACGAGGCGGCCGAGGCCGCCGAGGAGGCCCCCGCCGAGGCCGCCGCGGAGTGATCCTCCCCGTCGTCGGCTGACGCCACGACGACCCGCGTCGGACGCCCGGTACCGTGACGGTGCCGGGCGTCCGTGCGCCCGCACCTCCCTGCACCGACCTGCACCGACCTGCACCGACCTGCACCGACCTGCACCGACCTGCACCGACCTGCACCCCACCCGTACGACCACCGTGCCGCCCGACGCGGGACCCGGACGAAGGACGAGAGACGACATGACCGACCAGCCGTGGCTCGTCGTCGGGCTCGGCAACCCCGGGCCGACGTACGCGGGCAACCGCCACAACCTGGGCCACATGGTCCTCGACGTCCTCGCGGGGCGGGCCGCCGCCCGGTTCGCGCGCCACCCGCGGGCGCAGGCCGCCGTCGCCGAGGCCCGCATCGGGATGCTGCCCGGCGGGCGGCCCGGGCCGCGTGTCGTCCTGGCCAAGCCGACGACGTACATGAACGTCTCCGGGGGCCCGGTGTCCGGGCTCGCGAAGTACTACGGGATCGACCCGGACCACGTCGTCGTGGTCCACGACGAGGTCGACATCCCGTTCGGTGCCGTGAAGCTGAAGGTCGGCGGTGGCGAAGGCGGCCACAACGGCCTGCGCGACATCACGAAGGCCCTCGGCACCAAGGACTACGTGCGCGTGCGCGGCGGCGTCGGGCGCCCGCCCGGCCGCCAGGACACCGCCGACTTCGTGCTCAAGGACTTCAAGGGCCCCGAGGCGAAGGAGCTCCCGTTCCTGCTCGACGACGCCGCGGACGCCGTCGAGCTCCTGCTCACGGACGGTCTGCTCGCCGCCCAGGGGAAGTACCACACGAAGGCGTAGCACCGCCCCGAGCGCGTCAGGACGCCCGTTTTCACCCGGGTGAGGTCCCTTCGTCCCCCCTCGCGGGGGGTCCCTCCGACCTAGGCTGGTTCTCTGCGTTCGCGAGGGAGGACCGATGACCCACGGTGTCGCGCTCGCGCACGACTACGCGACCCAGCGTGGCGGCGCGGAGCGGGTCGCGCTGCTGCTCGCCGACGCGTTCCCCGGCTCGCCGATGTACACGACGCTGCACGACCCGGCCGGCACGTTCCCGGAGTTCGGCTCCCTCGACCTGCGCACCTCCGCCCTCGACCGGGCCGCCCTGCTGCGCCGGCACCACCGGGTCGCGCTCCCCTTCCTCGCGCCCGCCGTCGACCGGCAGCGCGTCGAGGCGGACGTCCTGCTCGCGTCCTCCACCGGCTGGGCGCACGGGTACCGCGGGGCCGGACGCACGGTCGTCTACTGCCACGCCCCGGCCCGGTGGCTGTACCAGCGCGACCGGTACCTGGGGCCGGCGGACGGCTCCGCCGCGCACCGCGCCCGACGGCGCGCCGCGGCCACCGCGCTCGGCCTCCTGTCCCCGGGGCTGCGCCGGTGGGACGGCGCCGCCGCCCGGCGCGCGGACGTCTACCTCGCGAACTCGACCGTGACGCAGCGCGCGATCCGTGATGCGTACGGCATCGAGGCCGAGGTGCTCGCACCGCCGCCCGCGATGCTGCCTGACGGCGAGGAGCGCGCCGTGCCCGGCGTCGAGCCCGGGTTCCTCCTGTGCGTGGCGCGCCTACTGCCGTACAAGAACGTCGACGTCGTCGTCGCGGCTGCGCAGGCGACCGGCCGCGAGCTCGTGGTCGTCGGCGACGGCCCCGACCGGGCGCGGCTCGACGCGCAGGCCGCACGCGGTGGTGGGCGGGTGCACCTGCTCGGCCGGGTCGGCGACGCCACGCTGCGCTGGGTGTACCGGAACGCGACCGCGCTCGTGGCCGCGTCGTACGAGGACTACGGGTTGTCGCCGCTCGAGGCGGGGGCCTTCGGCCGGCCGAGCGTCGTGCTGCGTGACGGCGGCTACCTGGACACCGTCGTGGAGGGCGTCAACGGGGTGTTCTTCGACGCGCCGCGCCCGGAGCTCGTCGCGGACGCCGTCGAGGCCGCCGTGGCGCGCACGTGGGATGATGACGCCGTGACGGCGCACGTCGCGACCTTCGGCCGCGACCGGTTCGTCGAGCGGCTGCAGGTCGTCGTGGCCGAGCAGCAGCAGGACCGCACCGCGAGCGCGGCACGACCCGGTGGGGGGAGAGCACGGCGATGACGATCAGGGAGTTCGTCCGCACCGTCTGGGCGGGCAAGTACTACGTCCTCGCGGCCGTGCTGGTCGTCGTGGCGGGGGCGCTGTTCTACCTCGACCGCCAGGAGACGATGTACCGCGCGACCGCGACGGTCCAGCTCTACGGCGTGCAGAGCGCGCAGGGCGGGGAGTCGCTGGTCGAGGTGACCGTCATGACGGACGCGGACGACGTCACGTCGCCCGAGGTCGCGGAGGCCGCCGCGACGGCGCTCGGCGACCCGGCTGCCGCCGACGAGCTGGCCGACCTGGTGACGGCGGACGTGGACGGCGAGAGCAAGACGGTCGCCGTGAAGGCGACCACGCCGGACGAGGCGTGGTCCGTGGAGGTCGCCAACGCGTTCGCGGACGCGTACGCCGCGCAGCTCGTCACCATCCAGGGGGCGCAGGTCGCGGAGCTCGAGGCGCGCCGTCAGGCGCTCGCCGAGCAGCTCGGCGGCGTGCGCCAACGGCTCGCGGTCGACGGCGACGACCCCCTCGCGCTCGCGGAGCAGGACATCATCGTGGGCGACTACTCGGCGCTCACCGTGCAGAGCAACTCGCTCCGCGGGATCGCCGTCCCGGGCGAGGTCGTCACGCCCGCGATCGGCGCCGAGGCGCTCGGCCTGTCCCAGGCGACGGTCCTCGCCCTCGCGGCCCTCGTCGGGCTGGTCGCCGGGATCGGGCTCGCGTTCGCGCGCCGCGGTCTGGACATCCGCGTCCGCAGCGCGGCGGAGTCCACGCGGCTCACCGAGACCCCGGTCCTGGCCGAGCTGTACGGGACGCGCCCCGCGGAGAAGGAGTTCGCGCACACGCACGCGCTCCCGGTCGCGAGCAAGGTCGCGACCCCCTTCACGGAGTCGATCCGCGAGCTGCGCACCGCCGTCCAGGTCTCGACCGCCGGCATGAAGCACGCGGTCGTCGTCGTCACGGCCGCCGACCCGTCGGCGCCCCGGTCTTTCATCACGGCGAACCTCGCCGCCTCGTTCGCGCTGAGCGGCCGGCGCACGGTGGCGATGTCGGGCGACCTGCGTCGTCCGCAGCTCGACCGGATGCTCCCGGCGCCGGACGACTGGCACGGGCTCGAGCAGGAGCTGCGCCCGACCGGCGTGCCCAACCTCCGCGTCATGCCCGTCCCCGAGGAAGAGATGGACCCGGCGGACTTCCTCGCGACGGAGCGGGCCCGAGGCCTCGTCCGGAGCCTGCGCGACCACGCGGAGGTCGTCGTCGTCGATGCTCCCCCCGTGCTCGCGGCCGCCGACGCGACGATCCTCGGCGGCTACGCCAACGGCGTCGTCCTCATCGCGTCGGCGGGCCGGACCGACCGCGCGGTGCTCGCGGAGGCAGCCGAACGGCTGCGTGTGAGCAACGTCCCGCTCCTCGGGGTCGCGCTGACCGGCGTCACGGGCGACCGACGCATGCTCTACGCCTCGACGTACGGCGATGACGAGGCCGTCGGCCCGGGCCCGGCCGACGACGCCGCGGGAGACGAGGACGCGTCGGCCGTGCCGGTCGAGGCGACCGGGCGCCGGTCCTCCGACACCTCGTCGGGGCCGCGCCCGGGTGCCGACGAGCCCGCGGAGCCCGGCGGTGTCCGCACGCCCGCTGGTGCGGAGACGCCCGTGTCGAGCGACGAGCGGGCGGTCGGGACGCGCCGCGCGTCCGTCGCCGCCGCGGCGGTCGCGGTCGAGGACGCGCCCGCGCGTGCCGCGGCACCCGTCGGGGCGGGCGACGAGCCCGCGACCGGTCCGGACTCCTCGCCACAGGGTCCGTCGACCGGCGCCGACGTCAGCGCCGGCACCGGGGCCGCGCAGGGTCGGCCCACGCCCCAGGGCGGGGGCAGGCGCAACGCGGTCCTCGCCCCGGCCTGGAGCAAGGTCGAGCCGGCCGCCCCGGCCGAGACCGGTGACGAGCCGGAGAACGACGAGCGCAAGCGTCCCTTCCGGTGGTGACCGATCCGGGCGGTCCGCCGCTCCGGGTCCTCGTCCTCGACCACACCGCGGAGCTCGGCGGCGCCGAGCTCGCGCTCGTGCGCACGTGCGCGGCGCTCGGGCCCGAGGTCGACGTGCGGGCGCTGCTCTTCACCGACGGTCCCCTGCGCGCGCGCCTCGAGGAGCTCGGGGTGCGGGTCGACGTCGTCCAGCTCGCGCCGTCCGTGGCGACCACCGACCGCGAGCGTGCCGGGCGGCTGTCGGCGTCGACGGTCACGGGCGCCCTGCGCACGCTCCCCTTCCTCTGGCGGCTCGCGCGGCGCGTGCGGGCGCTGCGGCCCGACGTCGTGCACTCGACGTCGCTCAAGGCCGACCTCCTGGGGATCGTGCCCGCGGCGCTCGCCCGCCGGCCCCTCGTGTGGCACGTCCACGACCGCATCGCCGCCGACTACCTGCCCGGACCGCTCGTCCGGGTCGTGCGCGGGCTGGCCCGCCGCGTCCCGGCGGCGGTGGTCGCGAACTCGCGCGCGACGGCGGAGACACTGCCCGGGGTGACGGCGGTCGCCTACCCGGGCTTCGCCCCCGAGCAGGCGGAGGGCGCCGAGGCGGCGCTCGCCGGGCGCGCGGACGTGCCCGAGCCCCTGGTCGTGATGGTCGGGAGGATCAGCCCGACCAAGGGCCAGCTCGAGGTCGTGCGCGCGCTGCGCACGGTCGTGGACGTGGTGCCGACGGCGCGGCTGCGGGTCGTCGGGGAGCCGGCGTTCGGCGCCGAGGACTATGCGGCGCTGGTCCGGGCCGAGGTGACCCGGCTCGCGCTCGACGACCACGTCAACCTCGTCGGCTTCGTCGCCGACCCGCGCGCGGAGCTCGACGGCGCGGCCGCGTGCGTGCACGCGTCGCCCGTGCCGGAGCCGTTCGGGCAGGTCGTCGTCGAGGCGATGGTCCGCGGCGTCCCGGTCGTCGCGACGCGGGCGGGCGGCGTCGAGGAGATCCTCGACGACCCCGAGGACGGGCCCCCGCCGCTCGGGCTCCTCGTGCCGCCCGGCGACGTCGACGCGCTCGCGGCGGCCCTGCTGGACGTGCTGCGCGACCCAGCCGCGGCCCGCGAGCGCGCGCTCCGGGCGCGGGCGTCGGCGCTCCGCCGGTTCCCGGTCGAGCGCACGGCGCGCGTGCTCACGGACGTCTGGACGTCCGTGTCCGGGCCAGCGCCGCGCGCATGAGCGCGGCCTGACCGCGCCAGGTCGGGACGTCGGGCGGGTCGGTGGCGAGCCGGTCGGCCCGCGGGGGCGCCGCGTCGCCGAGCGCGGCGAGCACCGCCGTCGGGAAGTCCTCGCCGGCGGCGACCCGCACCCCGGGCTCGTCCCGGAACCCGGCCACGGGCGTCGACACCACGGGTCGTTCGACGGCCCGGTACTCGTAGAGCTTGATGGGGTCCAGGCTGTCGGTGAACGCGTCCACGACGTGCGGGACGAGCAGGACGTCGGCGTGGCGCAGGTAGGCCGGCACCGCGGTCCAGGGACGCGGCCCGAGGAGCACGACCCCGGCGCGCGCGAGGTCGGCGTGCTCGGCGGCGGAGAGGTCCACCACCGGGCCGACGAGCACCACGCGGGCGCTCCCGTCCAGCGCGCGGGCCGTCGCGAGGAGCAGCGGGACGTCGAACCGGTCGGGGTGCACGGTCCCGACGTAGAGCGCGACCCGGCCGGCGGGGAGGTCGTCCGGCCGAGCGAAACCGCGCCGGTAGCGCTCCAGGTCGACGCCGTTCGTCAGGAGCGTCACGTCGCGGATCGCCCCCTTGCGCGCGACCAGGCCCGAGGAGCACACCGTGACCTCCGCGCACCGCTCCAGCAGCGTCGCCTCGTCCTCGACCAGGCGCGCGTGCTCGGCGGGGGAGCGGTCGGCGGCGAGCCAGTCGTCGGTGACGTCGTAGAGCGCGGGCCAGCCCGTGCGCCGCACGACGGCGGCACCGGACGGGTCGTTGACCCACAGCACGGGGCGGCGCAGCCCGGCGCGGGCCACGGCGCGCTCGACCGACCGGGCGAGCCGGACGTCCACACGCGGGTCGACCCTGCGGGGGAGCCACTTGGTCGGCTCGTGGAGGAGCACGCGCCCCGGGGCGATCCCGTCCAGGTCGGGCGCGGCCCGCAGGCCCCGCCCGGGGCGGGGGACGCCGCGTCGGCTGAGCCGGTGCAGCGGGTCGGCCGCCGGCTCGACGAACAGCACGCGCGCCGTCGGGTCGGCGCGGCACAGCTCCGCGACGAGGTACTGGTTGCGGCGCCACACGTCGTCCCAGCGCTCGAGCGACAGGACGACGACGTCACCCGCGCCCGCGGCGGCCGTCACGCGAGCACCGCGCGGTAGACGGCGTCCGTCCCGGCGACCTGCGCCGCGGGCGTGAAGCGCTCGCGCTGCGCGGCGCGGCCGGCGGCGGCGCACGCGTCGCGGCGACCGGGGTCGGCAGCGAGGGCGGCCAGGGCGCGGCCGGCGGCGCCCGGGTCGAGCGGGGGGTAGAGCGTGAGCGGGTCGATCCCGCCGAGCGTCTCGCGGTGCCCGCCCGCCGCGGAGGCGACGACCGGCAGGCCGCTCGCCATCGCCTCGAGGACGCTCAGCCCCAGCCCTTCCACGGGGCACGGTGCGACGAGCAGTCCCGCGCGTCCGAGGAGGGCGTCGACGTCGTCGCGCGCCCCGAGGAACGACGTGGCGCCGTCGATGCCGAGCGACCGGGAGAGGTCCGCGAGCGCCGCCCGCTGCGCGCCGTCGCCCGCGACCTCGAGCCGCCAGCCGCGGCCGGCGAGCCCCGACGCCGCGAACGCCTCGAGCGCGAGGTCCGTGCGCTTCTCGGACTCCAGCCGCTGGACGACCAGCACGACGTCGTCGCGCGCGGCGGCGGCGCGCCCGTCGGGACGGTCCGCCACGCCGGGGTGCACCACGACGCTGTCGCCCTCCACGTGGTCCGCGACGTACCGGCTGATGGCGATCTGGGCCCGGACCGACGTCGCGGCGACGACCGCGACGAGCCGTCCCCGGGCCCCGGTGCCGCGCCGTCGGGCGAAGTGGCGCGTCGACACGACCGGCGGGAACCCGCGCGTCGTGCGGGCCGCCACGGCGGCGGCGACCTCGGCCGCGGTCATGTGGACGTGGACGACGTCCGCCGCCGCCGCGTGCCGGCGCAGCGCCCGCACGACGTCGCCGGTCGAGGTCGCCGGGAGGAGGGGCACCGTGGGGTCGTCCACCGTCGCGCGCATGCCCTCGGGAGCCCCGCCGACGACCGCGACGTCGTGGCCCGCGGCCGACTGCGCGCGCGCGAGCCGCGCCACGTGCCGCTCGACGCCGGCGAAGCCGTCGGACCGGACGGCGTGGAGGATCCTCACGGGCGGTGCTCCGATCGTGCGGTGGCGATCGCCGCCGCGAGCTCGAGGTAGCGACGTGCGACGGCGTCCCAGTCGTGCCGCTCGGCAGTGGCCCGCGCCCGCGCCGAGACCTCGCCGCGCGCGTCGTCGTCCAGGGCGGCGACGGCCGCGAGACCGGTACGGACGCCCTCGACCGTCCGGTCCACCAGCCACCCGGTGACCCCGTCCTCGACCACGTCGGGCGCGTAGCCCACGGGCGTCGCGACGACGGGGACCCCGCACGCGAGCGCCTCGAGGACGACGAGCGCGTTCGCCTCGTAGGCGCTGGGCAGGGCGAGGGCGTCGGCCGCGTGGAGCCAGGGCCGGGGATCAGGCACGCGGCCGGCGAGGTGCACGCGGTCGGCCGTCCCGAGGCGGGCGACCCGCGCCCGGACGTCGGCGAGCATGTCGGGTGTGCCGCCGACGACGCTCACGTGGACGTCGGGCAGGTCCGCGGCCGCGACGAGCACGAGGTCGAGGCCCTTGCGGTCGAACTCGTGCCCGACGAACACGATGTGGACGGCGCCCTCGGGCACGCCCGCCGCGGCACGGGCGGTGGCGCGCTCGGTGGGCGTGGGCGGCGCGAAGCGCGTGATGTCCACGCCGTTGCCGATCACGACCGCCCGCGCGCGCAGCCGCGGGTACGTGCTGCGCAGCGCGTCGCGCTCGGACCGCGTGAGGTTGACGACCACGCGGTGGGAGCGGCCGCGGTACCGGAGCGCGTCGCGGGCCGCCGTGAAGAGGTGCAGCGGGTTGCGGGCCATGCGCCACGCGTACCCGCCGCGCGCCCGCATCGCGACCCGCAGGATGCCGTGGTTGACGTACACGTCGCCCGCGAGGACGTCGTTGTGGCAGATCGAGACGACGGCGTCGCCCGCGCCCCGGGGCGCCCGGCGCTCGCCGGCGACGCGGCGTCGCGCGAGGGCCGTCCCCACGGTGGAGAACCACACGACCCGCGCGAGGAGCACGAGCCGCCCCCGGACGCCCGGTCCCGGCTCGGGGAGCCACGCCCCTCGTGCGTCGGCGAGCGTGAAGCGCGCGGTCTCGACGCCCGCCCGCTCGAACGCCTCCTCGAGGTGGTGCGCGACACCGCCCACGCCGCTGCCGGGCGCGATCTCCGGCGCGATCTGCAGGATCCGCAGGTCTGTCATCGTTCGGCCATCTCCCGGACGGATCGCAGCTCGTCGAGAGGGAGCTCTCGACCGGTCTCGTCCCGCAGGTTCTGCCGGGACTCGGCGTACGCCTCCGCGCCGAGGCACACGCCGACGATGACGAACGGGACGGTCACCTGGACGGAGACCCAGAACAGGTCGAACTGGCCCTGGACGAAGCGCATCATGAGCATCGAGAACGCGAGCGTGCCGAAGCGCGGGTTGATGCGCCAGAGCACGACCATGCCCCCGAGGAACAGCACGAGGAAGCCGACGAGCCCGACGATCCCGGCGGACGTCAGCACCTCGAGCTCGACGTTGGGCGGCTGGAAGACGAACTCCGTGACGCCCGCCGTCCACCAGCGCAGCCCCATCCCGACCCACGGGCTGCGCTGCCAGACGTCGATCGAGTCCGCGTACCAGGTGAGGCGCTGGTTGGCGGAGTTGAACTCGTTGCCGGACTCGAGCTGCTCCTGCACGGCGAGCACGACGAAGTAGATGGCCGGGACGGCCGCGAGCAGGATGAGCTTGGACCGCTTGCGGTCGGGGTCGCCCCGCAGCGTGATGAGCATGATGCCGATCGCGAGCCCGATGAGGGCCTGGCGGGCCTGCGCCGCGAGCACCCCGAGCGAGCACAGCCAGAACGCGCCGAGCGAGAACCATCGCGGCCAGCCGACCCACCACGGACGCGCGTACGCGGTGAGCGCCGCGAACGCGAGCACGCACCCGATGAAGTTCTTGTGCATCGCGATCGGCGAGTCGATGTAGACCGGGCCCGTGATGCCCGCGGCGAGCTGCTGCAGCGCGACGACGCACGTCTGCGCGGCGATCGCGAGGCAGGGCACGAGGAAGAGGGTCAGCCCGAGCCGCGCGCGCCCGGAGCGTCCGACGGCCCAGCCGAGCACGAGCGCCCCGGCCACCGAGTGCCACGCGTGGAACCACTCCACGACGTTCGCGCTGAACGGGTTGACGATCACGGTGAAGAGCGTCGCGACCTGGTACACGAGCGACAGCCACAGCATGGCCCGCATCGGCCGGGAGAACGGTCGTGGCGAGAAGAAGAGCGCGAACCAGAACGCGCCGAAGAGCGCGAAGTCGCTCAGCGAGAGGTCGACCCCGCCGCCGCCGACGCGCTGGACGATCACGAGCGCGGGCATGGCGAGGATCGGCAGGGCCACCGGCTCGTACGCCGTGAGCCCGACGACGAGCACCACGAGCGCGCCGCCGACGGCGGCCATCTGGAGCTCGGGGACGACGAAGCCGAGCAGTGCGAGGAGCGCGACGACGACGGTCCCGCCCATGAGCCAGGCGGCGACGGTCCGGCCGCGCGCGACGATCGCGCCGGGGACGCGCGGCGCGCGGTAGAGCACGGGCCGGCGGCGCAGGAGCGGCGCGCGCTGGGTCACAGCGCCGACTCCGCGCGGACGGGACCCGCGAGGTAGAGCCGGAGGCGCCGACGCGCCGACTCGCGCGCGTCCCCCCGCAGCGCGACGGAGCGGGCCGCCGCCCCGACCACGGCGCCGGCGCGCGCGAGCGCCCAGCCGGCGCGGCCGTGGTGCTTGCGCAGGTAGCGCTCCTGCGACGCGTGGAAGTGCGTCTCCCGACGGGTCGGGTCGCTGCTGGTCGCGCCGCCGAGGTGCAGGGCGTGCGCCTCGGGCACGACGGCGTGCCGCCACCCGGACCGCACGGCGCGGTACGCCCAGTCGGTCTCCTCCGCGTAGAGGAAGAAGCGCTCGTCGAAGCCCCCCACGTCCTCCACCGCCGCGGCGTTGAGCAGCAGCACCGAGCCGATGACGAACGAGCGGTCCGCCGGGGCCCGGCGCAGCCGCCCGAGCCCGACGGCCTCGACCCAGGTGGCCGCCGGGGACGGGAACGGCCAGACCACGCGCGCCCGGACGCCGTCGTCGTCGACCTGCTCCGGCCCGACGCTCGCGATCCCCGGGGCGGCGTGCAGCGCGCGGTGGAGGGTCTGGACGTCCTCGGGCGTCACGACGGCGTCGGGGTTGAGCAGCAGCACGTCGGCGCCGGGCGCCTGGCGGTGGGCGAGCGCGTGGTTGACCCCCGCGGCGAACCCGCCGTTGCGGCCCGGGTCGAGGTAGCGCCCGCCCGCGAGCTCGGTGATCTCCCGGATCTCGGGGAGGGACGAGTTGTCGACGACCGTGATCGGGTACTTCCCGGCGAGCGGGGCGATCGCGTCGCGCACCATCGCGGGAGAGCCGTAGGCGACGACGACGACCTCGGGCGGCACGGCCACGGACGCGCCGCCCGTCCCTCGCGCACGCGCCGGGCCCGGACCGTCGTCGACCGCCGTGCGGTAGAGCTCTTCGTAGCGGCGGGCGACCTCGGTCCACGAGCACGACGCCGCGCGCGCGGTGCCCGCGGCGCGCAGGCGGTCTGCCAGGCCGTCCTCGTCGCGGACGCGCGCGAGCGCGGCGCGCAGGGCAGCGGAGTCCTCGGGGTCCACGAGCAGGCCCGCGCCGCCGACGACGTCGGGCAGGGCGCCCGTGCGGCTCGCCACGACGGGGACGCCGCACGCCATGGCCTCCACCGCGACCCGCCCGAACTGCTCGACCCACCCAGGCGTCTCGCGCGACGGGACGGCGAGGGCGTCGAGGGAGCGGTAGAACGCGACGAGGTCGTCGCCCCCGAGCGCGCCGACGAACCGGACCCGGCCGCCGAGCGGGCGCGCCGCCTCCTCGAGCGCCGCGCGGTCCGGGCCGTCGCCCGCGACGACGAGGTCGAGCCGGTCGTCGCCCGCGACCGCCGCGAGGAGCACGTCGACGCCCTTGTGGTGCGCGAGCCGCCCCGCGTACCCCACGCGGAGGCGAGCCGTGCCGGGTCCCGGGCGCGCGTCGTCGGACGCTTCGTCCGACGGGTCGTCGGACGGATGGCCGGGCGCGGGCGCGAAGACCGCCGGGTCGACGCCCAGCGGGACCGTCTCGACGCGCCCCAGGGCGCCCTTGGCGCGCACGATCCTGCCCGCCTCGTCGTTGCAGACCGACACCGCCGCGGCGCCGCGCAGCGCGCGCGCCTCGAACCACCGGAACGGCCAGGGGTAGCGCTTGTCGAGGTTCTGCGCCGAGTAGAGGAGGTACGGCGGCGCGGGGCGACGCGACACGAGCGCGCGCAGCCGGCGCAGCAGGAGGACCTCCGCCGTCGCGAGCGCGAACGGCTCCTCGTGCACGTCCAGGACGTCCCACTCCTGCCCGAGCGCGCGCCACAGGGGGAGCGGGTCGTAGAGGAAGAGCGCCGGGTGCGACCCGAGCGTCCGCACGCCCCGCACCGGCTCGCCGCGGCGGGGCACGAGGCGGACGGTCGCGCCGCCCTCGTCCCACGCGCGCGCCGAGAGGAGCCGGACGTCGACCCCCCGCGCGCGCAGCTCTCGCTCGCGCTCACGCCAGGCGTCGACCACGGCGCTGTGCGAGACGCGGAGGACCCTCATGTGGGAGATTGTCCCCCAGCAGGCCACGGATCCCGCAGGAATCCGCCGATTTCACCCCATCCGTCCGGGAGCCGGTGGCGTGTGGCCGAGCAGGACGGGGAACCGGAGGAGAAGAGTCGTGGGAGAGGTCCGACAGGCGGGCGAGGGCGGCCCCGTCCCCCTGCGCGTGAGCGTCGTCGTCGCGACCAACCGCGGCGGCCCGTTCCTCGCGGAGGCGCTCGCCTCGGTCCTGGCCCAGTCGTACCCCGCCGCTGAGCTCGTCGTCGTCGACGACGGCTCGCCCGACCCGCAGGCGCTGCTGCAGATCGTCGAGGACGTGGCGCAGGGAGGCACGTCCCCTCGTCCCCGCGTGGTGCGTCAGGCGCCCGCGGGCGTGTCCGCGGCACGCAACGCCGGGGTCGCGCAGACGTCCGGCGAGCTGGTCGCGTTCCTCGACGACGACGACCGCTGGCACCCCGACCGGTTGCGGCGCCACGCGGAGGTCATGGCCGAGCGGTTGGACGTCGTGGTGAGCTACTGCGGCATGCGGACGATCGACGCCGACGGCACGGAGCTCGTGGCCGCGGACCAGCGTGCCGCCGACGACCAGCGCGCCGTGATCCGCGGACCGGGCGTCATGCTCCCGAACCTCGTGATCCGCCGTGACGTCTTCGACGCCGTCGGTGGCTTCGATCCGGAGTACCAGCAGGGCGAGGACCTCGACCTCGTCCTCAAGGCGTCGGCGCACGGACCCTTCGCGTTCGTCGACGACGTCCTCGTGGACTACCGCCACCACGCGTCGAACACCACGAGGTCCTACCGCGCCCTGGCGGCCGCCATCCGGGTGATCCTCCGTCGCCACCGTGCCGCCGCGGGCGCGGCCGGACGGCGTGACCTCGTCGACGCGTTCGACGACCGGCTGCGGGCGAACGACCGGTTCGCGTGGTGGAGCGCGGGACGCGCGACGCGCGCCGCGCTGGCCCGGATGCGTGTGCGTGCGGCGCTCGGTGAGGCGTCGTGGGCCGTCCTGTTCGCGCCCACGACACCGGTGCGCGTCGCGACCGAACGACTACGGGGCCGTGCCCGGCGCGCCTAGCCCGAGGTCGTCCCACTGCTCGGCGAGCAGAGCACCGACGCGAGCGAGGTCGTCGACCACGGTGAGCCGCCTCGCCTCGTACCAGCACGTCACGGCCGCCCAGAGGGCCAGCACGAGAACGCGGTCGCGCCGCGTCGCGTCGAAGGCCGCGCGAGCTGACGTGAACAGCTGACCGACAGCCTCGTCGAGGCCCCCGTCCAGGTACGCGGCGAGCACCGCCCCGTGTGCCGACGCGATCATCCCGACGGGGAACACGAAGAACGGCGCGAGGACCATGACGCCGAGGTCGATGGGTACGGGTGTGCCGTCGGGTGCCACGACGAGGTTGTTCACCTGGGGGTCCGCGCCGGACGGCACCGTGCCCCACTCCGGCGTCCGGGCCACGAAGGCGGCGAGCTCGCTCGGCGACGGGAAGCCGTCCGGGAGGGCGGCACCGCGGACGAGGTCGAGGGCGCTCTCGACGATGCGTCGTGAGTCGACCTCCCACTCCGCCCGCGCGAGGTGCGCGTAGTCGAGCACCAGCGTCCGCACCAGGGCGACCAGTGCGTCGTCGTCGAGCTCGAGCGGGTGCCGACCGGTGACGAACTCCTCGACCAGCAGGTCGTCGACGAAGCGGTACGAGGGGCATCGCACGTGCTCCGAGAACCTCCGTCGCAACGTCGCGTAGCGTTCGTTCGCGCCGCCTCCCTCGACGGTCCTGGCCACGGAGCGTCCGGGCTCGAGGAAGAGCATCCCGCCCTCGAACGTCGTGGTGACCACGGTGTACGGACCGGACGGTCCGTGGCTGAGGAAGGCCCAGGGCGGGGGGAGGCGTCGTGCGGCCAGGAGCAGCGCGTCCCGGAGGGGATGCCGGGACGGTTCCGCGCCGACGACGTCGAGGTGACGGCGCGACCGGCGCAGGTGGTGCGGCAGGGGTGTGCCGAACCGGTGCCACACCCCTTCCGACGTGCTCACGAAGACGCCGCGAGCGAGCAGGTCGGCGTGCCCCAGCGCGCCCGTGCGCGTGGCGCGGCGCCTCGCGCCCACGGCGTTCCAGCGGGCGAGCGCTGCGCGTGCCCGGGCGGCGGCCGTCATCGCCGCAGGTCACCCTGCAGGGAGCGCGGGCGCGACCGGCTCACCTGCGGTGTCGCGGGATCGACCCGAGTGAGGCTCCAGCCGAGCGACCAGCACACGCGCCACGCGACGTCGGAGAGGTCGCCCGGGTGACGCACGGTCGCCGCCTTGCGGACGGCGCGACCCGCGACGCGCCCGCCTCGACGGAGGAGAGCGGCGGCCTTCGCCGCGACACGTCCGACCCTGCTCGGCCCCTGTCCGGCGCCCGACCGGTCCCTCGCTGCCGCAGCACCCGTCGACGGGGTCTCGCCTGTCTCCGCCGAGGAGGTCTGCGCCTCGGCGACGAACTCGGCGTAGCGATGGAGGAGACGTCGCTCGCCGCCCCCGTACGAGTACGCCTGCTTGCACACGTCCCACAGACCGTCGCGGCGTCGCACGTGCAGAACGATGGCCGGATCGAACTCGAGCGCGTGCCCGTGGAGCTGGACCCGCAGGCAGAAGTCGTCGTCCTCCGCCGTACGGGCACCCTCGTCGAACCCGCCGACCTCCTCGAAGACCGCCGTCAGCACACCCATGTTCCCCGAGCCGGCGGTGACGAACTGCGGCAGGAACGGCTTGACGGTCAGTCCGTGCGCCTGCGCCGTCCAGCTCACGGCCGAGCGGGACCCCGCGTTCAGCAGGGCTCCCTCGAACGGGCCGGCGACGAACTCGTGCTCGTCGAGCGCCCGCCGCATGGCCTCGACCCAGCCGTCGCCGACACGGTCGTCGGCGTCGCAGAACGCGATGCGTGGACCGCGGGCAGCCGCCACGCCGAGGTTGCGCGCGGCGCTCGGCCCGCGCCGTGCCGAGGCGTCGACCAGCCGGAGCTCGGGCATCCGGGTCGACGCCCACGACCGCACCAGCCCCGTGGTCGCGTCGTTCGACCCGTTGTCCGCCACCAGCACCTCCCACGGCCAGTCAGGCCGCTGGGCGAGAAGCGCCTCGAGCTGCGTCGGCAAGGTCTCGACCGCGTCGTACGCCGGGATCACGACCGAGAGCTCCGGCACCGGCCTGGGGAGGTCGCTCATCGTCGGGCCATCCGCTCGCGCGCGAGGCTGCGCACACGCCGGTAGCGCGTCGTCAGCGCTCCCGTCGTGGCCTCCGCGTACCCCTGCGCCCGGGTCGCGGTGAGGATGCGGTCGAGGACGTCGGCCCGGTCGAACTCCGGGAGACGCTCACCGGGGCCCAGCGTCTCGGGATCGGCGCGCGTGTCGTGCAGCAGGAGGATCGCACCCGGGAACACCGACGAGAGGGCCCGCGCCGCGACAGCCTCCTCGTCGTCATGGACCCAGTCGAACGCGTCGCCGGACCAGATCGTGAGCTCGAGACCGAGGCGGCGGACGCCGCGAGCCTGGCCCCACGTGTGCTCCCCGTACGGGGGGCGGTAGAGCCGCACGGCAGTGCCCGCGACCTCCTCGACCACGTCCCGGGCCTCACGGATCGTCGCGACGGCCACGTCGTCGTCCATCGTGAGCAAGGACGTGTGGTCCTTGCCGTGGAGGGCGAGCTCGTGCCCCTCCGCGACGATCCGGCGGACGATCTCCGGATGGCGCCGCGCAGGCTCGGAGAGCACGAAGAACGTCGCGGTGGCCCCGTGCCGGGCGAGCGCGTCGAGCACGCCGGGCGTGGTCCTGGGGTCCGGACCGTCGTCGTACGTCAGGGAGTACACGCGGTCCGGGGTGTCCACGCAGAACGTCCCGAGGGACCGCGTGAGAAAGGCCGGGACGAGTCCTCGGGCATAGGCGACCTCACGGAACGCGCCGGCCGGTGGGTCCTCGCGCTCGATGTCGCGGCGGCGGACGACGAGGTCGAGCACCGGTCCTCCTCTCGTCCTGCCGGTCGTGGCGGGGGTCATGGTGTCCGCCCGTCGAGCACGTCGAGCTTGCGGCGGGACACGTCGTCGTCGGCAGCGGCCAGGCGCGCTCTCAGCGCGTCCACGGCATCGTCGAGCGTGACGTCGAGGACGTGGTGGAACGACCAGTCGTCGTCCGGGTCGAAGGCGGGGTCGAGCGGTCGTGAGCGGGGAGCGGGGTCGTTGCCCGTGACGTCGCCCGAGTCGAGGAACGGGATACCGGGAGTCCGGCGCGAGAACGTCTCGAAGTCCGTCGCGACGAGCCGGCCGTCGAGCAGCCACACGTTGTGCGGCTGCAGGTCCCCGTGCAGGTACCCCTCCAGGTAGATCTCGAGCAGCACGTCGAGCGCCCATGCCCCCGCCTCGACCCGTTGTGCGCGGTCCATGCCTCGGCACGCGAGGTCGAGCCGCGCGTCGTCCGCCAGTCTCGGCACGGTGAACCCCCGCCGATGCCACCGGACGACGGGCATGCGCCAGGTGCGGTCTTCCAGGACGTCCGCGGCGAGCCGCTCCGCGGCGAAACCCTCGCGCCCGAGCGCGCCACGTGCGAAGAACTTCCCGACCGTCGGGCGACCACGGGTCGCCGTGTACACGGTGACCGCGTAGTCGGTGCTCTTGACGAACGTCGCCCCGACCGGGCACCCGAAGAGGTAGACGAGCTTGATGCGTCCCAGGACGCGGCTCACGAGCGTGCGGCGCACGCCGGGCTCGGGCCGTACGTCCCGCCCGATCGGTGCACCGGCCCCGACGGGAGCTCGCCCTGCGGGGCCGTCGGACCGGGCGTCAGCCATCGCCGGCCCCCCGGCCGGTCACGCGCCGGACGAGCGACCGGAAACCCCGGAACACGCGGCGCAGTGCCGACGAACGGGCGGCCACCTCTGCGACGCGCGAGCGCCGCGCGGCCTCCCAGAGCTCGGTACGGGCGAGCGCGAGCGCGGTCGGTTCCACCGTGGTGAGCCGGAACCGCTCGACGAACGCGTCGTTGCGGTGCACCCCCGCGTCCTCGCTGCGCGGCAGGCCGTAGCCGTGCGCGGAGAGGAAGCCGTCGAGGACGGACGCCGCGACGTCGTCGTCGGTGATGCGCGCCGCGACGTCCTCCGGCAGACCGACCGTGCGCGCCAGCCCCTGCAGCCTCGGTGCGTAGACAGGCTTCACCCGGGGCTTCTGGACCTTCGCGTGGTAGAGCAGCGAGAAGAAGTGGTCGTCGGTCCGGGGGACCGCGACGCGACCCGCGTGCCACGTACGCCGTCGCAGCAGCTCGTCCTGCCAACGACGGTCGAGGTAGCCGTCCCCGACCTCGCGCACGTCCAGGACGACCTGCTCGCCTGCCACGAGACAGGCGTGCTGGACTCCGTCGCCCCCCGGGTCCAGCGGCCGGGCGCCGGCGACCGCGGCGAGGTCGGTGCGGTCGCGTGCGAGGACGTCGATCTCGCGGTCGTCCTCCAGACCGGTCGGCAGGTCGTCGGCGTTGCGCAGGACGACGTACTCGCTCGTGAGCCGCAGGACGTCGAACAGCTCGGTGAGGTCGCGCCAGCCGCCGCTGCCGACCACGTCCTCGGTCACGACCTCGCGGTACGGCTCGTCCGCCGTGTGCGCGAGGACCGCGCGCAGCCGCTCCTCGCCGAGGACGAGCGTCGCGTCGTGGAAGAACTCGCGGATGTTGTTGCTCGAGTGGATCCGGTATCCGCCGGCGAGCGACCGCGCGGCAGCCTTGGCGCGGGCCACCGCGAGGTTCGTCAGCTCGACGTACCCGGTCACGTTCTGCCCGTAGCCGTAGCGCGGGTCGAGATCCTCGACGACGACGAGGAGGAACGGGCCGGCGCCGACCTCGAGAGGCTTGGGCGACGTGCCCCACAGCTCCTGGCCGTACAGCCGCTCGAAGTTCGTGACGACCTCGTCCGGGGACCAACGGACCTCGATCTCGGCGAGGACGCGCAGCTCGCGGCGCAGGATCCCGAGGACCTCGGCCTCGTGCTCGCGCGCGGCCGACCAGATCACCACGAGCTGGAGGTCCCGGTCGTACTGGTGGACGAACGTCCCACGCGCCACGTCCTGCGCATAGGCAAGATCTGACGGGGAGAACTCGCCGACCGGTGTCGTCCCACGACGGGTCGCGGCGGAAGCGCCGTCCGTGGTGCCGACGCCGCTGGTGCCGACGTCGAGCGTCCGGGGCTCGGGCATCTGGGACCTCCCCTGTGTCTCCGGTACACGTGTGTGCCGGCGACCGACCAGCAGACAGTAACGTACGACCACCGGCCGACGGCCAGTACCCCTCGCGCGGGTGAACTTGCCGGAGCGCCCTCCCGCTCCGGGGCCCCACATGGTTCGATCAGAGGTGGTACGTGCGCCCGGGGGGCGAGCGCTGTTTCCCTCGCCGAGAGTCCGAGCACACACGACTGGCAGGTCATCATGTCCGTTTCAGCCCGGCGACGCCGCCGTCCCGTCCGCGCCGTCGCCGCTCTGGTCGCCGTCACCCTGGGCGTGGGCGTCCTCGTCACGGCGTCCGAGCACGGCGAGTGGGGCATGGCCCCGGCCGCCGCAGCGGTGGACGACGTCGTCGGCGACGTCGCCTCGGAGGCGCGCGTCGTCGGGGGCGCTGTCGGGCAGGACGTCGCCCCGAACTTCCCGGCGTCCCACCGAGGTCCGGGGGCTCCGAGCACCGTCGCCCGCTCGCTGTGGTGGTCCTGGACGGCGCAGGAGAGCGGACCCGTCACGTTCTCGACGGCGGGCAGCGAGCTGGACACCGTCCTGCGCGTGCGCGAGGGGTCCGGCCGAGGTCCGGTCGTCGCGACGAACGACGACGACGGCGACGTCTCGACGTCGGCCGCCACGGTGGACGCCACGGCAGGCAAGACGTACCTCGTCGAGGTCGAGGTCCCCGCCGGTGACGGCCTGGTGGGTCTGTCGTGGCAGCCTGCCGCGCCCTCGTCCGACGAACCTGCTGCGCCTGGCCCCGCACCGGACGTCTCGGCCACCGTCACCGCCGCGGGCATCCCGCTCACGGGGAACACGGGGGAGAAGCCGCAGTCGAAGGTGTGGTTCGCGCACGGCTCGTGGTGGGCCGTCCTCGCCTCGGCGAGCACGAGCCCTGCGGGTACGTGGGTGTGGCGGTACGACGGCGCCGCGTGGACCAACGTGACGTCGGTGTCCACGCGCACCGACGTTCGGGCGGACGTCAAGGAGGTGGGCGACGTCGTGCACGTGCTCCTCCACGGCCCGTCGAGCTCGCTCGTCTCGCTGCAGTACGCGTCGGCGACCCACTCCTACGTGCCGTGGACCTCGCGGCCGGTGGCGACCGCCCTCTCGCTCCCCGGGAGCGAGACCGCGACGCTCGACGTCGACACCGCGGGAAGGATGTGGGTCGCCTCCGACACGGCCTCGGCGGTGCAGGTGCGCTACGCCGACGCGCCCTACGGCTCGTTCTCGTCCGCGATCACGCTCGCGTCGGGGATCACCGAGGACGACATCGCGCTCGTGACCGCGATGCCTGGGGGGAAGGTCGGCGTCCTGTGGTCGAACCAGGCCACCGAGCGCTTCGGGTTCCGCACGCACGTCGACGGTGCGTCGCCGTCGACGTGGGCGGCGGACGAGAAGCCCGCGCAGTCTTCTGCGCTGCCGATCGGCGACGGGTTCGCCGACGACCACCTGAACGTGGCCGTGACCTCCGACGGGACGGTGTACGCGGCGATCAAGACGTCCTACGACACGGGGTCCGCGACGACGCTCGGTCTCCTCGTCCGGCGTCCGAACGGCACGTGGGACCCGGTCTACGAGGTCGACCGTCGCGGTACCCGGCCCATCGTGCTGGTGGACGAGCAGACCGGGTCGTTGCGGGTCGTCTACACCGCGAGCGAGCAGCTCGACGACATCCTCGAGAAGGTCACGCCGCTCGACGACATCGACTTCTCGGGCGCGCCCGACCTGGTGCTCGACGGGTCCTACAACAACGTCACCAGCTCCAAGGCGAACGTCTCCGGCGAGGCGCTCGTCCTCGCCGCGTCGAGCGCGACCACCGGCACGGCTCGTCTCGCCTGGACGGCGCTGGGGGCACCCACGGCGACCGACGGCGCCGCATCGACGGTCGCGGGCGGCGTCGCGACGGGCGTGCTGCAAGGATCGTCGTCCGCCGACGCGCCGCTGCACTTCGAGATCGTGCAGGCCCCCGCGCGGGGGGCGGCCACGGTGACGAACGCCGCGACCGGGGCGTTCACGTACGTGCCGAACGCCGGGTTCGTCGGTTCCGACGCCTTCACGTTCCGCGTGCGCGCCGGTGACCTGTGGTCGAACGTCGCGCGCATGAGTCTCGCGGTGACCTCGGAGGCGGGCGCCCGCGGGCGCTGGGACCTCGACGAGGGAACGGGGCTCGTCGCCGCCGACACGTCGGGATGGGGCAACGCGGGCGCGATCTCGGGCGGCACGACGTGGGTCACCGGCCGCAGCGGCACGGCGCTGCGCTTCGACGGGTCGTCCGGCAAGGTGACCGTCCCGGACTCCGCAGGCCTCGACCTGGCGGGGACGATGACGGTGGCGGCGTGGTTGCGGCCGGAGCGGGTGGCGACGCAGCACGTGGTGAAGAAGGCGCAGTCGTACGAGGTGGACGGGTACGAGCTGAGCGTGGCGAGCACGGGTCGGCCGTTCTTCCGGGTGAACCAGGCGTCGTCGGGTGATGCGTTCCGGGTCAACGCGTCGTCGGTGCCGGTGGCGGACGGTTCGACGTGGACGCACGTGGTGGGGACGTTCGACGGTTCGCGGTTGCGGTTGTTCGTGAACGGTGTGGAGCAGGGTTCGGTGGCGGGTCCGGCGGCGGTGGGGACGAATGCGTTGCCGTTGGTGATCGGTGACCAGTCGGGTGGGGGGTATCCGTTCAAGGGTGCGGTGGACGGTGTGCGGTTGTACGACCGTGCGCTGAGCGCGTCCGAGGTCGCTGCCCTGTACGCCGGGTCGCCCCCGGGACCGGTCGCGCCCGTCGCGACGCCGGGGTCGCTGACGACGGTCACCGGGACCGCGGCGCAGGGTGTGCTCGCGGCACAGGCGACGGGGACGCCGACGTTCGAGGTCGTGCAGGCTCCCGCCCACGGGACCGCCGTGGTGACGAACGCGGCGACGGGGGCGTTCACGTACACGCCTACGGCCGGGTTCGTCGGGGCGGACCCGTTCACGTTCCGCGTCCGTGCCGGGGGCGTGTGGTCGGCCCCGGCCACGATCGACGCGCGCGTGCTCGCCGAGACCGGGACGCGTGGGATCTGGGACCTCGACGAGGCGTCGGGGACGACCGCCGCGGACGGGTCGGGCTGGGCGCAGACCGGGACGCTGTCCGGCGGGACGACGCGCGTCGCCGGCGTCTCGGGCAACGCGGTCCGGTTCGACGGCACGAACGGGAAGGTCACGGTCACCGACCGGGCCTCGCTGGACCTGGCGGGGACGATGACGGTGGCGGCGTGGTTGCGGCCGGAGCGGGTGGCGACGCAGCACGTGGTGAAGAAGGCGCAGTCGTACGAGGTGGACGGGTACGAGCTGAGCGTGGCGAGCACGGGTCGGCCGTTCTTCCGGGTGAACCAGGCGTCGTCGGGTGATGCGTTCCGGGTCAACGCGTCGTCGGTGCCGGTGGCGGACGGTTCGACGTGGACGCACGTGGTGGGGACGTTCGACGGTTCGCGGTTGCGGTTGTTCGTGAACGGTGTGGAGCAGGGTTCGGTGGCGGGTCCGGCGGCGGTGGGGACGAATGCGTTGCCGTTGGTGATCGGTGACCAGTCGGGTGGGGGGTATCCGTTCAAGGGTGCGGTGGACGGTGTGCGGTTGTACGACCGTGCGCTGAGCGCGTCCGAGGTCGCCGCCCTCTACGCCGGCCCCGCGGGCGCGACCGGACCGGGCACCGTTCCCGGCACCGACCCGACGGACCCCGGCACGGATCCGACGGACCCGGGCACCGACCCGACGGACCCCGGCACGGATCCGACGGACCCGGGCACCGACCCGACGGACCCCGGTACCGACCCGACGGACCCGGGCACGGATCCGACGGACCCGGGCACCGACCCGACCGAGCCCGTCGAGCCGCCCGTGGTGGACGACCTCGCGCTGTCGACGGTCGCCGGGACCGCGGTCGCGGGGACCGTCGCCGTCTCCGGTGCCGCGGGTGCGACGGTCGAGGTCGTGAGCCAGCCGGCGTCCGGTACGGCCGAGGTCACCGACGCGGCGGCGGGTGCGGTCCGCTTCACGCCCGCGCCCGGCTTCGTCGGGACGACCTCGTTCACCGTCCGCGCCGGCGTCGACGGGGCGTGGTCGGAGCCCGCGACGGTCTCCGTCCGGGTGCTCCTCGCGACGGGCGCGCGCGGTGCGTGGCGCTTCGACGAGACGGGCACGAGCGCCGCGGACGGCTCGGGGTGGGGCACGGACGGTGTGCTCGCGTCGAGCGGCGTGACGCGCGTGGGTGGCGTGTCCGGGAGTGCTGTCCGGTTCGACGGCTCCTCGGGTCGCGTGAGCGTCCCGGACGCCGCCCCGCTCGACCTGTCAGGCCCGATGACGGTCGCGGCGTGGGTGCGGCCAGAGCGCGTCGCGACGCAGTACGTGGCCAAGAAGGCGGTCCTCGCGACGCACGACGGGTACGAGATCGGCCTGTCCGCCGCGGGCAAGGCGTTCTTCCGGGTGAACCAGGCGACGTCGGGCGACACCTTCCGCGCCAACGCGACGTCGTCCTACCCGGTCGACGGGCAGACGTGGACCCACCTCGTGGGGGTGTTCGACGGGACACGCGTGCGCCTGTACGTCGACGGCGTCGAGCAGGGGTCGGTCGCTGGCCCTGCCGCGATCGGGACCAACGACCGGCCCCTTCTCCTGGGTGACCAGCCGGGCGGTGGGTACCCGCTCCGGGGCGCCGTCGACGACGTGCTGATCCTCGACCGGGCGCTGAGCCCGGCGGAGGTCGCCGCCCTCGCGGCGGGGGGCTTCCCCGGCTGACCGCCTGGCGTGACAGCACGGCCCCGCCCCGGTCGCCGGCGGCTGTCAGGACACGTCGAAAGGTCGCTCGGCGACGTCGGCCGTCCCGGCGACCGCGCTCACGGTCGGGGAGGGCGCCGGCTCAGGGTGCCGGGCCAGACGGCGGCGGAGACGACCTAGGGCCGGGATGGCCCTCAGGACCCAGCCCACCGGGCGCGGACCGAGCGCCGCCGTGTACGAGGCGGTGCGCAGGCGCGACGGGTAGAGCTCGTTCTGGTCGGGGTACATCGACGGGTGCATGCACGAGTCGAGGAAGGTGACGCTCGGGTCGGCCGCGAACATGCGCACGGTCAGGAGCCTGCCCACGACGCCGGGCGCGAAGCGTGAGAACCGGTCGGCGTACTCGTCGTACCACGCGAAGACGTGCGATCCCGAGCGCAGGAACCCGGCCATGTAGAGGGTCACGCCGGCGACGGCCAGCGCGACGATCGAGGCGTTCCCCGAAGCGGCGTAGGAGGAGAAGACCTCGCTGAACCACGCTTCTCCGCCCTCGACGCGGGAGAAGCCGGGGCCGTTGCGCTCGGGGTCGGCCTTCCACGTCTCGTGCTCGAACGCGAGGAACTCGCCCGGGTCGGCGACCGGGACGAGCGTCGCGGCCGAGAGAGCGACGGGCTGGCCGAGCTCGTCGCCCAGCCGGCGCACGCGGCGGCGCACGGCCTTGGCGCGCGACCGCGGGACGTGCGCCAGCGGGTCGTCGCCCTCGGGAAGCTCGGCGAAGCGCACGGCCGCACGGTCGTCGCCACCCCACACGTGGAGGGTGACGTGCGAGGAGTCGAGCGCCCGGTGCAGCGCCCCACCCGCCGCGCCGTCGTCGGCGACGTACGCGAACGCGAAGGCTCGACCGAGCTCGCGCCCGTGAGCGCGCAGCGCGGCGACCAGCGCGGCCGCCGCCGCGTCGGGGTCGGTCGCGTCGAGCAGGGGGGAGCCGAGCGACGTCACCTGGTTGAGCACGGGCCCGTCGTTCGAGGCGTGCCGCCAGGGCCAGTGCCGGTCGCCCGGCACCATCTCGTAGGGCATGACGGCGGCCCACTCTCCGGCGCGCTCGACGACGAGGAGGCGCACGCCACCGTCGGGGTCGAAGTGCGCGACCGTGGGCAGGAGGAACTCGGGCTCGAAGAACACGTTGGGCTCGGCCGCGCGGTGGGCGAGCGACCGCCACGCTGCGAGGTCGGCGTCCGAGATGCCGCGCACCGCGACGGTCCGGGAGACGGTGCCCGGGCCGGCGGCGCGGGTCGGGTGCGTCGTGGTCATGACGACTCCTGCTGATCGTGGGTCGCCGGCCCCGGACGCGCGTCCGTGGCCGCTGCCGGACGGGCAGTCGCGCCCGACCGGGAAGCGAGGCCGCGCACCCGGGAGAAGGCGTCGCGGACCCGGGTGGTGGCGTCGCCGGCGCGCGTCGCCAGGGCGCGCAGGCGCGCGGAGCGGCGGAGCAGCGCGCGGGCGACGCGCCCGCGCGGCGCGATGACGACGCCCCGCAGCGTCCGGCGGTCGCGGTAGAGGCCGGAGGGCACCGCGTACCGGGGATGGAGGCACGGGTCGAACAGGGTCGCGTCGGTGTGCTCGAGGACGTGCTCCTGCTCGACGACCCGCCCGATCGAACCGGGGCTGAACTTGGCGAACCGTTCGTCGTACGTGTCCATCAGCGAGTAGAGGCGGTCGCCGGCCCGCAGGACGACGGAGATGAAGACCACCTCGTCGCCGGCGGTGAGGACGAACAGGTGGAGCCGGCCCCGCGCCCGCAGGTCGTCGGCGACGTCGGTGAACCAGTCGAGCGCCCCGGGGACCACCTGAAGGGCCCCGCCCTCCTCCGTCGTTCCCTTCCAGCCGGCGGCCTCCAGACGGACGAACGCGTCGAACGCCTGCGGGTCGAGGCCCGCGTCGGTCATGACGAGGGGGCCGACGTCGCGCTCCAGGCGGCGCCGCAGCCGTTCCACCTGCTTGCGCCGGGACGTGCTGAGCGCCTCGCGCGGCGTGGGCGCACCGGTGGCAGGGACGAGAGCGGCCCGCTCGAAGCGGTACCTCTCCACGAGCGGCACGTCGTGCGCGCGGCACGCGGCCTCGAGCGCCTCGTCGAACCGTCCGCCGACGGGGACCAGGGTGAGCTCCACGAGACCGGGCAGGCGTGAGGCACGGGTCGCGAGGTGGGCGAGCAGCGCCCCCATCGTCTCGGCCGGCCTGTCCTCGTCCACCAGCGGGACGCACAGCGGCGACTCCGACCCGAGGAACGGGCCGGCGGTCGTCGCGTAGGGCAGGGGAGTGCGCGCGAAGCGGCGCGCCCTGCTCAGGGGCAGGAACGCGTGCATGGCCTCGTCGTCCTCGACGACGACGGCGACGATGCCCCTCGCGCTCGGCAGGTGCCGCACCGCGGTCGCGAGATAGGCGGGCGAGAGGAACGGGTTCGGTTCGAGGGCTCGGTCGACGAGGTCCGCCCATCGGTCGTGGTCGGCTGCGGTGAGGTCCTCGAGCGCGACGGTCCGCGTCCGCAGCGAAGTCATCGTGCGGTCCCGGTGCGCTCGCTCGACACGGCGAAGGGAGCGAGCACGTCGTCGAGCCGTGCGGCGGACACGCGCCAGTCGTGCCGCCGGGCGTGCTCGACCGCGGCACGTGCCGCCGCGTCCAGCGCCTGCCGGTCGTCGGCGAGCGCTTCCAGCGCGCCGGCGAGGGCCGCCACGTCACCGGGCGGGACGAGGATCCCGGCGTCACCGACCGCCTCGGGGACGCCGCCGACGTCGGACGCCACCACCGCCGCGCCCGCTGCCATCCCCTCGAGCGCGGTGAGCGCGAACGGCTCGGGCCAGATGGAGGGCACGACCACGACATCGGCCTCGGCGAGCCGCGACGGGAGCGCGGGGCGTGGGACGAAGGAGCCGAAGCGGACCCGCTCGCCGGCGCGCTGCGCCCTCCTGCGCAGGTCCTGCTCGTAGGGGGACAGCGGCGCGTCCGCCGCGAAGCCCGGACGGCCGAGGACGGTGAGCTCGATGGTCGGACGACCGAGCGCGACGACCGCGTCCAGGAGGACGTGGACCCCCTTGTCGGGGATGACGCGGCCCACGTAGACGACGCGGAGCCCATCGGCGCGCGGACGGCGGGGAACGGCGAACGCGGCGCAGTCGACACCGTTGTGGACCGTGCTCACGCGGTCGCGCAGACGGACCGGGAGCCTGCTCGCGACCGCCTCCGCGAGGTGGTCGCTCACGCAGAGGATCGCACCGGCGGGGTCGAGCGCACGGCCGGCGTCCCGCTGCGACCACGCACCGAGCACCTGGTTGTGGGCATAGAGGACGGGCACGTGCCGGGTCGCGTGGACGAGCGGGACGAGAGCAGGCGCGTTGTGGGCGAGGACGACGCCCGGGTCCCACCTGTCCTGGGCAGCGACCGTCGCACCCAGCACCCGCCGCGCGCCCGGGCGGTCCAGGCCGAGCCTGCCCGCGGCCGCGTCGAGCCAGCGGTCGGCTCGGCGGGGTGGGGCAGGGACGTACTCACGGATCTCGGCGCTCTCGTAGCGATCGGGGTAGGTGCCCTCCGCCACGACGACTGCCGGACGAGGCCCGTCCGGTCTGGCGTGGCGGCTCAGACCGTCGACGATCGTCGGGACGGCGCTCCCGGTGCGCGGGGAGAAGTGGTCGCCGGGCGTGATGACGTGCACGAGGCCGCGAGGCTGCCCGCCACCCCTCGCCGACGTGGTCTGCCCGGTGCGGCTCATGGGGTCGCGACCCCGTCTGCCCGGTCGCGTCGTGTCGCGACGAGCGCCGCCGGAACACCCGCGACAAGGCCCCACAGCTCCGCGGCCGCCCTCGAGAGCACGACAGGGGCGGTGACGCGCCGTAGGAGCGAGCGCGGCGAGCCGTCGGCCATCGTCGGGCCGAGACGGCTGCGCACGGCCCACAGGTAGCTGGACTGGGCACGCCACGTCGTGCGGGCGTACCGGCGCACCATCGGGTCGCGCCAGCCGAAGTTCCGCACGAGCATGACGACGTGGTTGCGCCGCGCGTAGTAGAGGTAGCGGCGGTCGAACCGCTTGCCGCCGATCCCGTACGGCGCTGCCATGTGCCGCACGACGGCGGTCGGCGTGTAGAGCAGCCGCCCGCCGGTCGCCCGCAGGCGCAGCGAGATGTCGGACTCCTCGCACAGGCATGTCCCGGGGTAGTTGCCGCGGATCCCGCCGATCGCTTCCAGCGCGCTGCGGCGGAACGACATGTTCGCCCCGAGCAGGTGGTCGACCTCGATGACGCGGCCCGTGTCGGCGGCGAAGTAGCCGGTCAGCCGGCCGTCCGGCAGGAGCCGGCCGACACGGTCGAGCCCGTCGTGCTCCTCGCCCGGGATACCGTTGTCGGCGCGCCCCCCGACGGCGACGACGTCCGGGTCGGCGTAGGGGGCGACGAGCTCGTCGAGCCAGTCGGGAGCGACGTACGCGTCGTCGTCGACGAACGCCACGACGTCACCGCTCGTCACGGCGTAGCCCATCTGTCGGGACTCGGGGGTCGTGCCGCGGCCGAGCGTGCTGTGCAGGAGGCGGACGTCGGGGAAGCTCTCGCGCACGAGCCGCCGCGTCGTGTCCGCGGGCGTGGAGTCGACGACGACCACCTCGAGCGGCGCGGTGTCCAGCTTCTGCAGGTGCTCGAGGCACTCGCGCACGCTGTCGGGGCGTCCGTACGTCACGACCACGACGCTCACGGTGGGCTTCACGGCTCGCCTCCGGGCGGCTCGGGGAGGGTCACGAGGCGGAACCAGTCGCGGCGGCGCAGGGGTGAGGTGAGGGCCGCGCGCCGCGGGCGCCGCGTGCGCTCGACCCACGACTCGTAGACGCCCGGGCGCGAGTAGTGGGCGGTGTGCCCGGACCACCCGAACTTCTGCCGCATCGTCTCGGGGCGGCGCACCCACGAGAAGTGCAGCACCGCGGAGTCCGGGTCGACGACCTCGTGGACGATCGTGTCGCGGCGCCGGGCCGGGTCGGTGTTCCAGGGTCCGAGGTCCACGCGGTAGAGCGGCACGTCGGCCTGCCGGGCGTGCGTGAGCGCCGTGCCGGCCCGGACTGCGAGCGGGCCCGGGTACGACGCGGCAGGCCGCCCGAGCCGGGTGCTCGCCTCCAGGTAGCGTCCCGGCGCGACGCGCGAGTAGAGCCAGCGCGAGGGGTAGTCGAGGCCCGACGCGCCGGCGGCGTCGGCGCGACCCACGGCACCGACGAACGTCGCGGGGTCGAGCACGACCTCGTCGGTGTCGAGCTGGAGGACCCAGTCGGCCCCCTCGGACGCCTGGTCGAGCGCGGCCTGGCGCTGCAGCGTCTCGCTGTCGAGCGGCGGCTCCCCCGGGCGTGCGTAGCGACCGGGCGCCCGGACGCACTTGCCGTCGACGTCGAGCTCGTCGATCACGGCGAGGCACTCCTCGACCGGCAGCGGCGTCCCGGTCCACGACGTCGACGTCTCGTCGTAGGACAGCACGATCTTGTCGACGTGGTCGTAGTACGACCGCAGGCTCGCCCCGAGGAAGCTCGGGTCGGCGACGAGCACGTACGCGGTGCGGCGCATCAGATGAAGTCCGCGAACTCGCGCTCGTTCTTCTGGAAGACGAGCGTTCCACCGAGCAGGATGAGGGGCGCCGCGACGACGAGTGCCACGATCTGCCAGGTCACCGGCGCCTCCGTACCCAGCAGGGACCAGCGGAAGCCCTCGAGGAACCAGGTCACCGGGTTGATGTCGAACAGCCATCGCAGGTTCGCGGGCACCGCCGACAGCGCGTAGGCGACCGGGCTCGCGTAGAGCAGGATCTGCACGAGCCAGGGGAGCACGTAGCCGACGTCGCGGTACTTGACCATGTACGCCGCCGCGGCGAGGCCGATCCCCGTGCCGATCATGAGGATGAGGACGATCCACACGGGCAGGAGGAGCACAGCCCAGCCGGGGTTCACGCCGTAGACGAACAGGAGGACGATCGCGAGGGCGAGCGCGACGAGGAAGTCCACGACGACCGACGCGAGGCTGGAGATGGGGACCAGGAGGCGCGGGAAGAACACCTTCTGGACCAATGACTGGTTCCCGACCATCGAGCTCGACGCGCGGCCGAGCGACCCGTTGAAGAGGTTCCACGCCAGCATGCCGGCGAGCGTGAAGAGGAAGTAGGGGATGTTCTCGTCGCCGGTCGACAGGTCCGCGATCTGACCGAACACGACGGTGAAGATCCCCGCGCTGACGAGCGGCTGGGCGATGACCCACGTGATGCCGAAGATCGTCTGGCGGTACCGCACGATGATGTCGCGCAGCGCGAGACGGACGGCGACCTCGCGGGCGTTCCACAGCTCGCGCCACGACGGCAGGTTGAGGCGGCCGGGCGGCGTGATGACGGTGCGCTGGACGGTCTGCTCCACCTCAGGCCCCCTCGTAGTCGAAGTTCACGAAGACCATGCCCTTCTCGGTGCCCGACGACTCCGTGAACTCGGGGTACGGGAGGTCGGGCAGCACCTCGAAGCGCCACGCTCCCTCCCAGGCGTCGAGCACACCGGCCTGGCACGCGTAGACGTCGACCGTGTACTGGCCGGGCTTGAGCCACAGGTCGCGGACCACGAGGCGGCCCCTCTGGGGTCGCTCCGGGTCGAACCACTTCCCGACGAGCCGCGAGTCGCACTGTGCGATGACGGTGCCCTGGTCGTTGTTGATGTGCATCGAGACGAAGTACGTCCCGATCAGGTCCTTGCTGGCAGGCGCCTCGAAGTCCACCACGATGTCCTGCGACGACTTGACGAACTCGTCCTCCATACGGACCGAGGACAGGCGGAGGTTGCCGTTCCCGGGGCGCTTCGCGGGGTCGGACTGTGCGGCCGCGAAGCTCTCGAAGCTGTCGCGGTACGCCTGGAGCGTGCCCTCGACCGTCCCGGAGTACGTCAGGGTCCCGCGGTCGAGGAGGACCGCGGACGTGCACAGCGCCTGGACCGTCTGGAGCTGGTGGCTCACGTAGAGCACGGTGCGCCCGCCCTGCGCGGCCTCGCGCATCTTCTGGATCGAGCGGCGCTGGAACTCGGCGTCGCCGACGGCGAGCACCTCGTCGATCGCGAGGATCTCGGTGTCGAGGTGGGCCGCGACGGAGAACGCGAGCCGCACGTACATGCCGGACGAGTAGCGCTTGACCGGGGTCGCGAGGAACTTCTCGATGCCGGAGAACGCGACGATCTCGTCGTAGCGCTTGGTGATCTCCTTGCGCGTCATGCCGAGGATCGCGCCGTTGAGGAAGATGTTCTCCTTGCCCGTGAGCTCGGGGTGGAACCCCGTGCCGACCTCGAGGAGCGACCCGACGCGCCCGGTGAGCTCGATGCGCCCGCGCGTGGGCGCGGTGACGCGCGTGAGGATCTTGAGCAGCGTCGACTTGCCCGCGCCGTTGCGCCCGACGATCCCGAGCGCCTCGCCCTGCGGGACCTCGAAGGAGACGTCGTCGAGGGCGTCGAACAGCGTGTACTTCTGCTTGCCGGTCGATCGGATCCACTGGATCGCGGCGGACGCCGCCGTCGAGGGTCGCTCGCCGAACGCGCCGAGCCGGTAGGTCTTGCCCAGCCCGGCGACGCGGATCGCGGGTTCCGTGGTCGCCTGCACAGATGAAAGATAGTCGTCCTGCCCCTGCCGGCGGCCGGGTCGAACGGGTGAATCGGGCCCGGAACCGGACGAACGCGGGTGAAAGTGCTCTCGGGCGCTCTGCGACGGCGGGGCGCGGTCCTACGATCGCGGGAGCGGCACCAGTGCCGGGCCCGACGACGGCAGGGCGACGAGATGGCTTCGGACGAAGACGGCAAGGGGTCGCCGGGCGGCGCGGACCCCACGGTGGTCGGCGGCGTCGTCGCCGCAGTCCTCGGGCTGGTCGCCGCCGTCGCGATCGGTGGCACGGGGACGGCGAGCACGTCGGACGCGCAGCCGTTCACCGCGTCGCCGGTCCCCGCGGCGGCACCCGTCACGCAGACGGGCGCGCTGCCCCTGTGCGGCTTCCCTCGCCTCGAGCAGGTGACCGACGACGGGGTCGACACCGAAGCGCTGGACGGGATCCGCACGGTGGTCGACGACGTCGTGACGCTCGACGACGGCGAGCTCGTCACGTTCCGCGTGCTCGACGGCGCGGCGTACGTGCTCGAGTGGGACCGCGAGGCGACGTACACCGTGACGCGCTACGACCTCGCGACCGGGGACGTGGAGGCGACGACGCCGGTCGAGCTCGAATGGGACGGCGCGAGCGAGACGTTCCGGACGGACTCCTTCGAGGCCGACCCCGACGGGAGCGTCTACCTGCTCGACACGCTCATGCACCGGCGAGACCTGCTCAAGGTCGCGCCGGACGGCACCACGACGTGGGCGACGACGATCCCCGCGGGGGAGCACACCGCGGGCGACCTGCTCGACCTGTACGGGACGGTGCGCTGGACGGACGACGGCCGGACCGTCGTCGGCGTCCAGGAGGCGGGCGAGGTCCTGCACGAGGTGTCGGGTGACGGAGAGCTCCTCGCCGACACCCCGTTCGAGGGCGCGGTCCTCGCCCAGCTCCCGGACGGCACGGCCCTCGTCCAGACCGACGTGCGCGACGACGAGCGCCGTACGCTCGACCTGCGCGCCGTCGGGCCGGGCGGCGACGAACCGGACCTCCACCTCGGCGCCTCGTGGGTGCGCGGGCGACCGTTCGGCGTCCCGCGCGTGCCGTGGCTCGACGACACGACGGGTGCGACCACCGGGCCGTCGTCGGGGTCGGAGGGCGACGGCCTCGTCGTCGCCGACGAGAACCTCGGGTTCCGGTGGTGGGGGAGCGACGGCGTGTTCCGGGGCGTGTGGCCCGACACGCACAAGGACCTCGAGCAGCCGTTCGCGCTGTGGGAGAGCACGCCGGTGCTGCGCGACGGCACCGCGGGGGACACGCCCTACTACGTGCTCACGCACGGCGAGGACGGCGGGTTCGCGATCACCGAGATCACGGCCGACCGCATGGCGTACCAGCTCGGCGCGCCGGTGAAGTACAACGCGGCGAACGAGGAGCTGTTCGGCGGGCTCGGTCTCGGCGCCGGGCTGCTCGTGGACGCGCCCTACGGCGTCTTCCCCGACGGGTCCGCACCGCGCGTGGTCGCCGCGTTCGACGACGCGTGGGGAGCCTCCGCCGGGACGTACCGCCTGCGGTACCAGGTGCGCGGCGACCCGCGCGTGTGGGACCCGGTGGTCGGCGCGGAGACCGTGGTGGACCTCCCGGCCGAGGGCGGCGAGCTCCCGCTCGACCTGCCGCCGACCCGACCGGGTGTGTACGAGGTCGACGCCGCGCTCGTCGACGCCGCGACGGGCGAGGCGGTCTCGGGGACGTGCCTGCGCTACACCGTCGCCGCCGCGGGCAGCGGACTCGACCCGGCGGCGCTCGCGGACGGCGCGGACTGGGGCGGCGCGGGGCCGCTGCGCGGCGTGCAGCTCGCCGACCAGCTCGGCGTGGGCAGCCATCGCACGCAGCTCGACTTCGGGGCGATCGTGCCCGACCCGACCGCCGAGCCGGACGCCGCCGCGCTCGTCTGGGACTCGCTGCCGAACGCGGCGTTCGAGCCCGACGTGGAGGAGGGCGAGGAGCCCGCCGACGTCGACCCGTTCACCGAGCTCGCGGCCGCCGCCGAGCTCGCCGGGGAGACAGGCGTGGTCCTCACGCTCCAGCTCGGCTCGGGGGGCGAGGCGGAGCAGGCCGCGGTGGAGGCCGGCACCTGGGAGGGCTGGGCGCGCGAGATCGTCGCCGCCGTCCACGAGCACGCGCCGCAGATCCGCTACTGGCAGCCCTGGAACGAGCCCAACAACACGGGCTACGAGGACGCGGCCGCGTACGAGGAGGAGGTCGGCGCGCCGTTCGCGGCGGGCGCTCGCGACGCGTCGGCCGACGTCGTCGTGGTCGGCGGCAACACGCTCGGGATCGAGCCCGCGTGGTGGGCCGACCTGGTCGCGGCGGGTGGCTGCGACTCGCTCGACGTCGTCGGGATCCACCCCTACACCGGGTTCAACCGGTCGTGGGAGGAGGAGGGGTTCTCCGCGGACGGCGCCGAGCTGGACCGGCTGCGCGAGGCGATCGGTCCGTGCGGCGAGGTTCCCGTGTGGGACACCGAGACCGGGTGGTGGTCCGACGGCGTCGCGAACTTCTGGGCGGGCGGGTCCGACGTCGTGCGCAAGCTCCTCTGGTACGGGCTCGAGGGCGTCGGCGAGTGGACGTACTTCTTCTCCGAGGGCGGGTTCGGCGAGGCGGGGAACTCGTGGTCGCTGCTCCAGTACGGGCAGTACGTGAAGCCCGCCGGCGCCGCCTTCGCGGCGAGCGCGCCGTTCCTCGACGGGTTCGGGCCGCCCGAGGAGGTCGACACCGGCATCCCCGGGGTCCACGCCGTGCGCGCGCCCGGGACCGGAGGGGTCGAGGGTGCGGAGCTGCTCGCGCTGTGGAGCGAGGACCTGTCCACCACCGTGCGGCTCACGGCGCCGGGCGGCGCGGTCACCGTGACCGCGCGCGACCCGTACGGCGCCGAGCGCGGCCTGGAGGTTCCCTCCGAGGGGGTCGACGTCCCGGTGGACGGCGCTCCCGTCCTGCTCGTCGCGCCCGCGGGCACGGCGCTCGGGGTCGCTCCCGCCGAGGCGTTCGGGGACGACGTCCTCGAGGGCCGACCGGTGACCGCGACGTCGACCCACGAGGACGCGAGCGGTCCCGACGTCGTCACGTCCGGCACCTTCGCCGTGCGCGAGCCCTGGCGGTCGGGCCGCCTGGCCGACGGGTCGGTCGACGAGGCCCCCGGTGTCGAGGTCACCACCGACGGCCCGCGCACGATCGACCGCGTCGCCGTCGCGACGGCCGGCATCCGGTGCTGCACGTCAGGACTGCGCGACTACACCGTCTCCGTGCGGACGCCCGACGGCGACTGGCACGACGTCGCGCAGCAGACCGACCAGTTCCTCGACCGCGTCGCGCTCTTCACATTCGAGCCCGTCGAGGTCACGGCGGTGCGCGTGGCGCTCCCGATGACGACCGAGCGCGACGTGCCCGTGCTCGCGGCGAACTACACGGGGATCGTCGGCGGGCTGCACCCCGACTTCATCCCGCTCGCGACGGAGAGCGAGTGGATCGCGACGATCAGCGCGGTCCGGGCGTGGGAGCCGGCGGGGTGAGCACCGTCGCCCGGGTGCGGGCGCGGTCAGCCGCGCGTGGCGACCGCTCGCCAGATCGCCGCGTGCTGCGCGGCGCTGCGCTCCCACGTGAACGTGGCCGCGCGCTCGCGGCCGCGCCCGACGAGCGCCTCGACCTCGGCGTCGCGCGTCGTCACCCACAGCAGCGCCTCCGCGAGGCTCGCGCCGTCCGGCTCGGCGAGCACGCCGCCGTCGCCTACGACCTCGGGCAGCGAGCTGGTGCGCGCCGCGACCACGGGGACCCCGGCCGCCATGGCCTCGAGGGCGGGCAGCCCGAACCCCTCGTAGCGCGACGGCACGACGACGGCCGCGGCGCCCGCGACGAGCCCTGGCATGAGCTCGCCCGGCAGCCGACCGACGAGCCGCGTGCCGGGCAGGTCCGCGAACAGCGCGGTGCGCCGGGGGTGCGGCGGCCCGCTCATGACGAGCGTGAGGTCGGGGCGCGCGGAGCGGACGGCGGTCCACGCGACCGCGAGCTCCTCGAGGTTCTTGCGCCGCGACGCACCGCCCGCGTGCAGCACGTAGGGGCCGTCGACCCCGAGCGCCGCGAGACGCTCGCGGGGGAGCGGCTCGGCGGAGAAGTAGACCGGGTCGACGCCGTTGTAGGCCACGGACGGTCGCTCGGCGAGCCCGAGGACGTCGGCCGCCTCGTCCGCGCTGAACTCCGACACGCACACGACCGCCGCCGCGCGGCGGACCTCCTCGGCGGCGGCGCGCACCGGCGCGGACTCGTCGTCGTAGCGCCACGACACGACGTCCTGCACGGCGACGACGTCGCGCGTCGGGTGCGGCGGCAGGTCGAGCCCCACGCGGTGCACGACCGCGCCGCGCGGGTAGACCGCGCGGCCGACGGCCCGGCGCACCGCGGGGCTCGCGGAGCCGAGGCGTCCGAGCGGGAGCCGGTGGGTCCCGGCGAGCGGGGAGCGGAGCGAGCGGAAGACGGCGCGGTCGACGGACCAGCTGCCGGTCGCGTCGGCGGAACCGTCCGCGAGCGCTCCCGCCGCGCGCGAGGCGACCTCCTCCTGGTACACCTGGGCCCCCATCGGGACCTCGACCGCGACGGTCGCGACGACGAGCTGCGGCATCGGGAGGGTCCCCCTCGGGGCGTGGTGCGCGGCGGGCGCGGCACGGTCGGGACGACCGGAGCGGTCGGTAGAGTGGCCCACTCTAGTGGCGCGGACGCCCCGCCGGACCTGCGGGAGCGGGTGATGAGCGGGTGATCGTGGACCGGGCGCGGGCAGTCCCGCGAGAGGGTGAGGGGCGCATGGCGGGACGTCGTGTGGCACTGGTCGCGAGCTCGTTCGACCCGCACACCGGGGGCGTCGAGTCGCACGTGCGGCACGTCGCTCGGGTGCTGGCGGCACGGGGGACCGCGGTGGAGGTCTGGACCGTCGACCGCGGCGAGCGGCTCGGCACGCGCCGCGTGGACGGCGTCCTCGTGCGCTACCTGCCGACCCCGCAGCCGTCGAGCCGGCCCGGCGACGTCGCCCGGTTCGCCCTCGCCGCACCGGGGGCCGCGCTCGCCTGGGGCCGGGCGTTCCGGGCGTTCGGGCCGGACGTGCTGCACGTGCAGTGCTTCGGCCCCAACGGCGCGTACGCCCTCGGCCTGCGCACGCTCACGCGGACGCCGCTCGTGGTCAGCTCCCACGGGGAGACGTTCGCGGACGACTATGCCGTGTTCGAGCACTCGCGGCTGCTGCGCGCGGCGCTCGAGCGCTCGATCGGCGTCGCGGGCGCGGTCACGGGGTGCTCGCGCGTCGTCGCGGACGACCTGGTCCGCTTCGGGGCGCCGGACGCCGTGGTCGTCCCGAACGGCGTCGACCTGGCCGGGCACGACGCGGCCGGTCACGACGTGGCCGGGCACGACCTGGTCGAGCGCCGTCCGCGGGACGCCGCGGCGGCGGGGGAGCCCGCGCGACCGGGCGCGGCGCGCGAGCCCGTGGTCGTCGCGGTGGGGCGGATCGAGCACGTCAAGGGTTTCGACCTGCTCGTGGACGCGTTCGCGTCGTCGCCGTTGCGCGACCGGGCGCGGCTCGTCGTCGTCGGCGACGGGAGCGAGGCGGGCGCGCTGCGCCGCCGGGTCGCGTCGGCGGGGCTGACGGACCGCGTCGAGCTGCCCGGGCGGCTGGACCCGTCCGAAGTAGCGGCCCGGCTCGCGGACGCGGACGTCGTCGTCGTGCCGAGCCGTGCCGACGCCGCCCCGCTCGTCGTGCTCGAGGCGTGGCGGTCGGGCCGGCCGCTCGTGGCGACGGTGCGGGGCGGGCCCCCGGAGATCGTCACCGACGGCGTCGACGGCGTGCTCGTGGACCCCCAGGACACCCAGGCGCTGGCGGCCGCCGTGCTCGGCCTGCTCGACGACCCGGAGCGCGCGGGGCGGATCGGGGCCGCCGGCCGCCGGCGGGTCGAGGACTTCACGTGGGAGCGCGTCGTCGACCGGTACGAGGACCTCTACGCGGGGCTCGCCGAGGTCAGGCCGAGGGGTCGCCGACCCGGGGAGGCTGGGGCGTCCCGTCGGTGACGGCGGGAGCCGCGGCCGGGGGCGCCCCTGCCGCGTGAGCCCCCCGCGGGACGTCGAGCAGCCACACGACGGCGACCGTGACGGCCGCCGCGACGAGCAGCGAGCCGACGACGTCGCTCGGCCGGTGCGCGTACGTCACGACGGAGGCGAGGGCGGCGACCGCCGTCACCCCGATCGCGGCCCAGCCCGCGGCCGCGCGCGACGACCGCCACGGCCACAGCAGCCAGATCGCGACGCACAGGCCGCCGACCACCGCGACGTGCCCGCTCGGGAAGGTCTGGTGGGCGTAGCCGTACCCCCCGAGGTCCGGCCGCACGAGGACCTCGCGGAGCCCGAGCGCGATCCCGACCGTCCCGAGCACGACGACGACGGCGGCGAGGAGGTCGCGCCACGCGCGGCGCACGAGCGCGACCACGCCCAGGACGGCGACGACCGCCGCGCACGCCACCGGGAGACCCCGGCGCAGCGCCCCCGCGAGGTCGCGGCCCGCGTCGTGCAGGGGAGCGAGCGTCCGGAACGCCCCCGCGTCGGCACGCTGGCCCGCGACGGTGAGGTGCGAGGCGGCCCAGAGCGCGACGAAGGCCGCGACGAGCAGCACGAGCACCACCAGGAGCGCGGAGGAGCGGGGCCGGGCCGACACGGAGGCCGGCACCGCAGACGTGGACACGTCCCGAGCATGACGGAGCAGCGGGGACCGTGTCACCGGTCGCGAGCGGGAGACGCCGGGTGAAAATGTCGTGTCCCCCTCGAGCGGCCGCCGGTCGACGTGTGGGCGCCGGGGCGTACGCTGGGATCCGTCGTCTCGCACGACGTCAGCCCGGACCCGCTCGCCCTCGGTGAGCCTCGGTCCGGGCCGTTCGTGCTGCCCCGTCGTGTCCTCAGCCTGCCCCGGTACCGTCCTCGACCCGGGCCCGCCCCGTGCGCGGCCGCCGACGCTCCCGACCACCGTCCTCGGAGGGACCCCACCGCATGAACCTCACCGGCATCCTGCCCGCGCTGCTCGCCGACCCCGCCGCCACGGCGGCGGTCGAGCACGTGCGCGCCCGCGGCGAGGCGGACGTGGTCGGCCCGGCCGGCGCGCGCCCGCCGCTGCTCGCCGCGATGGCCGGGGCACGGGCAACGGGCCCGGTCGACGGGGCGGCGTCCGACGGCACGGCGGGGGGCACCGCGTGGGCCACGGGCTCGCGCTCCCTCGTGGTCGTGACGGCGACCGGGCGCGACGCGGACGAGCTCGCCGCGAGCGTGCGCGCCTACCTGCCGGACGAGCTGGCGGACGTGGTCGCGGTGCTGCCGAGCTGGGAGACGCTGCCGCACGAGCGGCTGAGCCCGCGCGCGGACACCGTCGCCAAGCGCATCGCCGTGTTCCGGCGCCTCGCGCACCCGGACCCGGAGATCGGGCCGTCGGGCCCCGTGCGCGTGCTCGTCATGCCCGTCCGCGCGCTCCTCCAGCCGGTCGTGGACGGGCTGGGCGAGCTCGAGCCGGTCGAGCTGCACGCCGGGTCGACGGCGGACCTGACCGACGTCGCGGAGCGGCTCGTCGCGGCCGCGTACACGCGCGTGGACATGGTCGAGCGGCGCGGCGAGTTCGCCGTGCGCGGGGGCATCCTCGACGTGTTCCCGCCCACCGAGGACCACCCGCTGCGCGTCGAGTTCTGGGGCGACGAGGTGTCGGAGATCCGTTGGTTCGCGGTCGCGGACCAGCGCAGCCTCGAGATCGCGGAGCACGGGCTGTGGGCGCCGCCGTGCCGCGAGATCCTGCTCACCGAGTCCGTGCGGGCGCGCGCGGCGGCGCTCGTCGAGCAGCTGCCGGGCGCGGTCGAGATGCTCGACAAGCTCGCCGCGGGCGTCGCGGTGGAGGGCATGGAGTCGCTGGCCCCCGTCCTCGTCGACCGCATGGTCCCGGTGCTCGAGCTCGTGCCCGACGACGCGCTGCTCGTCCTCGACGACGCCGAGCGCGTGCGCCGGCGCGCGCACGACCTCGTCGCGACCACGGAGGAGTTCCTCGCCGCCGCCTGGACGGGGGCGGTCGCGGGCGGGACGTCGCCGCTCGACCTGTCCGCGGCGTCGTTCGAGACGTTCGCGGAGGTGCGCGCGGTCGCTCAGCGCCGCGGCCTCGGCTGGTGGACGCTGTCCTCGTTCGCGCTCGACAACCCGGACCTCGACGTGCCGACCGAGGCGGCCCCCGACGCCGGTGCGCCGGCCGCAGCCGGTGCGGGCGCGCCGTCGGGCACGACGGCCGCGCACGTGGGCGAGAGCGCGGACGGCGTCCCGACCTTCACGCTCGGCGCGCGCGACGTCGAGTCGTACCGCGGCGACGTCTCGCGCGCGCTGGACGACGTGCGCGGGCTCCAGCACGCGGGCTGGCGCCTCGTGCTCACGACCGAGGGCCACGGGCCCGCCAAGCGCATGGTCGAGCAGCTCGGCGCCGTCGACACGCCTGCGCGCCTCGTGCCGCGGCTCGACGACGAGCCCGAGGGCGGCATCGTCCTCGTCACCCCGGCCATGGTCGGCAAGGGCTTCGTCGCGCCGGAGCTCCGCCTCGCCGTCTTCTCCGAGGCCGACCTCACGGGCCGCGCGGGCACGAGCACGCGCGACATGCGCAAGATGCCGAGCCGGCGCCGCAACGTCGTCGACCCGCTCCAGCTCAAGGCGGGCGACTTCGTCGTGCACGAGCAGCACGGCGTGGGGCGGTTCGTCGAGCTCGTGCAGCGCACGCTCGGCACCGGCGGCAACGCGGCGACGCGCGAGTACCTGGTCATCGAGTACGCGTCGTCGAAGCGGGGCCAGCCGGGCGACCGGCTGTTCGTGCCGATGGACCAGCTCGACCAGGTCACCAAGTACACGGGCGGCGAGTCCCCGAGCCTCAACAAGATGGGCGGGGCCGACTGGGCGAAGACGAAGACCCGCGCGCGCAAGCACGTCAAGGAGATCGCGGGCGAGCTCATCCGCCTGTACTCGGCGCGCATGGCGACGCAGGGGCACGCGTTCGGCGCCGACACGCCGTGGCAGCGCGAGCTCGAGGACGCGTTCGCGTACGTCGAGACTCCCGACCAGCTCGCGACGATCGACGAGGTCAAGGCGGACATGGAGAAGACGGTCCCCATGGACCGGCTCGTGTGCGGCGACGTCGGCTACGGCAAGACGGAGATCGCGATCCGCGCGGCGTTCAAGGCGGTCCAGGACGGCAAGCAGGTCGCCGTGCTCGTGCCGACGACGCTCCTGGTCCAGCAGCACCTCGAGACGTTCTCCGAGCGGTACGCGGGCTTCCCCGTCACGGTGAAGGCGCTCTCGCGCTTCCAGACGGCCAAGGAGTCCGAGGAGACGATCGAGGGCCTGCGCCTGGGCAAGGTCGACGTCGTCATCGGCACGCACCGGCTCATCACGGGCAGCATCCGGTTCAAGGACCTCGGGCTCGTCATCATCGACGAGGAGCAGCGGTTCGGCGTCGAGCACAAGGAGACGCTCAAGCAGCTGCGCACCAACGTGGACGTGCTCGCCATGTCCGCGACCCCGATCCCGCGCACGCTCGAGATGGCGGTCACGGGCATCCGCGAGATGTCGACGCTCGCGACGCCGCCGGAGGAGCGCCACCCCGTCCTCACGTACGTGGGCGCGTACGAGGAGAAGCAGATCGCCGCCGCGCTGCGCCGCGAGCTGCTGCGCGAGGGCCAGGTGTTCTACGTGCACAACAAGGTCGAGACGATCGACCGCACCGCGTCGCGGCTGCGCGAGCTCGTGCCCGAGGCCCGCGTGGGCGTGGCCCACGGCAAGATGAACGAGCACCAGCTCGACCAGGTGATCCGGGCGTTCTGGGAGAAGGAGCTCGACGTCCTCGTCTGCACGACGATCATCGAGACGGGCCTCGACATCTCCAACGCGAACACGCTCATCCTCGAGCGCGCGGACATGCTCGGCCTGTCCCAGCTCCACCAGCTCCGGGGCCGTGTGGGCCGTGGCCGCGAGCGTGCGTACGCGTACTTCCTCTACCCGCCCGAGCGGCCCCTCACCGAGACGGCGCACGACCGCCTCGCGACGATCGCGGCCCACACCGACCTCGGCGCGGGCATGCAGGTCGCGATGAAGGACCTCGAGATCCGCGGCGCGGGCAACCTGCTCGGGGGCGAGCAGTCCGGGCACATCGCGGGGGTCGGGTTCGACCTCTACGTGCGGATGGTGGGGGAGGCCGTCGCGAACTACCGGGGCGACGGGCCCGAGGAGCAGCCCGAGATCTCCATCGAGCTGCCGGTCGACGCGCACCTGCCCGAGTCGTACATCGCGACCGAGCGGCTGCGGCTCGAGGCGTACAAGAAGATCGCCGCAGCCACTGACGCCCCGGAGCTCGCGGAGGTGCGGGCCGAGCTCGTCGACCGCTACGGCGCGCTGCCCGACGTCGCGTCCGCGCTGTTCGACGTCGCGGACTTCCGCAACCACGCGCGCCGCGCGGGGCTCACGGACGTCACCGCGCAGGGCAAGTTCATCCGGTTCGCGCCCGTGGACCTCGCGGAGTCGGCGCAGCTCCGGCTCAAGCGCCTGTACCCGGGCACGCTCCTCAAGCCCGCGATCCGCGCGTTCCTCGTGCCGTACCCGACGACGGCGCGCATCGGCGGCCGGCCGCTGCGCGGTGCCGAGGTGCTCACGTGGGCGCGCCAGCTCATCGACGCCGTGGTCCTCGGCGAGGTGAGCGCGGCGGCGACGGTCGGGACGTCGCCGGCCGCCCGCTGACCGGGGTCAGCTCTTGCGGCCGTCGAGGAAGTAGGCGATGGGGCCGACCCAGTTGACGAGCAGCGCGAGGCCCCACGCGAGCTTGGTGCCGTTCACCTGCTCCGCCGGGCGGCGCAGCAGGTCGCGGTACGCCGCGGCGGTGAGCGTGACCTGTGCCGCGCCCACGACCCCGACGGCGATCTTCTGACCCTTGGTCAGGTCCTTCCAGCGGCGCTTGGTCCCCATGTCGTCGTCTCCTCCCGTGGTGCGTACCGCTCGACGTTATGCCGTCGGGGCCTACGGTGCACGGCCCGCGGGTCAGCCACGAGGTGCCGCCGGCGAGAGCTGCGCTCCCGGCCGGGTGAAGCACCCGGACGTGCGTCACCCGACCCCGAGCGCATCGCTCGGCGCGGGCGGGTCGACCGGCCGCCACGGAGGAGGTCGTGACAGCGTGGGGGTTGCTCTGTAAGGTTGCAGCAAGATCCGGAAACTCTCTGCAAAGCCGCCGAGTCCGGACGCGCCCGACACCCCGGGGCGCAGTCAGCACCGCGTGGCCCTCCGCGCTCGATGCCGAGCGTGCCGTCGGCCGCAGCACCTCGAAGGAGCAGCAATGACGCGCACCACCGACCCCGCCGGTCCGCCGGCACCCACCCCGACGTCCGTCGCCGGTCGCCGTGCCCGGCGAACGTCCAGGCGCACGAGCCGCGGGGACGGCCGCCTGCGGCGTTTCGTCGCGGCCGCGGCGTCGGCCGCCCTCGCGCTCGGGGCGGCGCTCGCCGCCACGGTGCCGGTCGCCGCGCCCGCCGCGGCGGCGCCGCCCGTGCCCACGCCCGTCGTCGACTCCCCGAACGGCCGGGGCGACGTGATCCTCAACCTCTTCCAGTGGACGTGGGACTCCGTGGCCGCCGAGTGCACCAGCACGATCGGCCCGGCCGGGTTCGGCTACGTCCAGGTCTCGCCGCCGCAGGAGCACATCCAGGGCTCGGCGTGGTGGACGTCCTACCAGCCCGTCAGCTACAAGCTCGAGTCCAAGCTCGGCACCCGCGCCGAGTTCCAGCACATGGTGAGCACGTGCAAGGCGGCAGGCGTGGGCGTGGTCGTCGACGCCGTCGTCAACCACACGGCCGGTGCCGACACGGGGTCGGGCACGGGCACGGGCGGGACGAGCTACTCCGTGGACAGCTTCCCCGGCGTCCCGTACGGCCCGAACGACTTCAACGACTGCCGGTCGAACATCAGCAACTACGGCGACCGGTACAACGTCCAGAACTGCCGCCTCGTCTCGCTCCAGGACCTGCGGACGGGCTCCGACTCCGTGCGCGGCAAGATCGCGGGCTACCTCAACGACCTCCTCTCCCTCGGCGTCGCCGGGTTCCGCATCGACGCCGCGAAGCACATCCCGGCCGCGGACCTCGCAGCGATCAAGGCGCGGCTCACGAACCCGAACGTCTTCTGGGTGCACGAGGTCATCGGCGCGAGCGGCGAGCCGATCCAGCCCTCCGAGTACCTCGGCTCCGGCGACTCGCACGAGTTCTTCTACGCGCGCGAGCTCAAGTCCCGGTTCGACGGCCAGATCAAGGACCTGCGGACCATCGGCGACAACAAGCTCCCCTCGGACCGCGCGGGCGTGTTCGTCGACAACCACGACACCGAGCGCAACGGCGAGACCATGAACTACAAGTGGGGCGCCAAGTACACGCTCGCGAACACCTTCATGCTCTCGTGGCCGTACGGCGCGCCGAGCGTCTACTCGGGCTACACGTGGACCGACAAGGACGCGGGCGCCCCGGGCGCCTCCGCGACGTCGGTCCCCGACGCGAGCTGCTCGAGCAGCGCATGGGTCTGCACGCAGCGCTGGACCGAGGTCGCGGGCATGGTCGGCTTCCACAACGCCGTCGCCGGGACCGCGGTGACGAGCTGGTGGGACGACGGGAGCAACCACATCGCGTACGGCCGCGGCAGCAAGGGCTACGTGACGATCAACAACGCCGCGAGCGCCGTCACGCGTACCTACCAGACGTCGCTCCCCGCCGGGACGTACTGCGACGTCGTGGCGTCGAAGGACTGCGCGAAGACGGTCACCGTCTCCGGCTCCGGCACCTTCACCGCGACGGTCCCGGCGTACGGGGCGCTCGCGCTGCACGTCGGCGCCGTGGACGACGGCGGCACCGGCGGCCCCGGTCCCGTCGACCCGAGCGGCGCGACGACCGTCTACTACGCGACCGACAAGGGGTGGAACGCGTACAACGTCCACTACCGAGTCGGCACGGGTGCCTGGACCGCGGTGCCCGGCGCCGCGATGACCGCGGCCTGCACCGGCTGGGTCTCGAAGGAGATCGTCCTGCCGACCGGCGCGACCGGCGCCGCCGCGACCGTCACGGCGGCGTTCACCAACGGCTCGGGCTCCTGGGACAACAACGGCGGCAAGGACTACTCCCTGACCGGTGCCGCGGTCGCCGTCTCGGGTGGGGCCGTCACGGCCGGCGACCCGTGCGCGGACGAGGGCGAGGGACCCGGTCCCGTCGAGGGCCAGGGAGACGCGTCGTTCGCCGTGACGGCGACGACGACCTGGGGGCAGGGAGTGTTCCTCGTCGGCAGCATCCCGGCTCTGGGATCCTGGGCGCCCGCGAACGGCGTCGCGCTCTCGGCCGCGAGCTACCCCGTCTGGACCGCGACCCTCGACCTGCCGGCCGGGACGACGTTCCAGTACAAGTACGTCAAGCGCGACGGCGGGGGGAACGTCGTCTGGGAGAGCGGCGGCAACCGCACCGCGACGGTCGGCCCGGACGGCTCGGTGACGCTGTCGGACACCTGGAGGTCGTGACCTCGCGGCCCCGCCCCGGTCTCACCCAGACCGGGGCGGGGCTTCCCGCTGTGATGGTCGGACACCAGGCCCCACCGCTCGCAGCCCTCTCGCCAACCGCCGAGGGAGAACCGTGGTCGGCCGAGGGAGAACTCTGGCTGGCCGAGGGAGAACTCTGGTCGACCGAGATGGAGCTGCGACGTGCCGGAGTCACCTCCGGTGTGGGCGGAGGGCGGCGAGAAATAGTTCAACCGTTGTCTGAACCTGGTGGGTGCCCCTAGGGTGTGGCCGGGCGCGCCGGTGCGCCCGGGGGCGACGTGCCCCGCGCAGCCGATCGCAAGGGAGCGACGACGATGAGACGCACGTGGAGGACCGCCGTGGCGGGGGTGCTCGCCACCCTCGTGGCGGGAGGGGGAGCGAGCGCGGCCGTGGGGATGGATGCGATGGGAGCGCAGACGCCTGCCGGTGTCGATAACGATATCGATATCGTTCTGGAGAACGATTTCGAGTCGACGGGGACGGCGCCGTGGGCGGCGCGCGGTCCGGTCACCCTCGCGCTGACCGACGCGGAGGCGCACGGTGGGGAGTCGAGCCTCGCGGTGAGGGGTCGGACGGCCGAGTGGCACGGCGTCGGGACCGACGCGCTCGCGCTGCTCGAGCCCGGCGTCGCGTACGACGTCGAGGCGTGGGTCAAGCTCCCCGCCGGCACGACCGGGTCGTCCGGGGTCCACTTCACGGTGCAGGAGACGGGCGCGTCGGGGACGGCGTACACGTGGGTCGGCGGGGCCGTCGCGACGACGGCCGACGGCTGGGTGGAGATCGGCGGGACGTACACGCTGCCCGCCGGCCTCACGTCGGCGTCGCTCTACGTCGAGGCCGCGCCCGTCGCGGGCGCGCACCCGTCGTTCCTGCTCGACGACGTCCGCGTGACGACCGTCGCGACCGACCCCGGTGACGTCGTGCCCGGGGGAGCGGTGAACCCCGTCCCGACGCCCGTGCGTCTCGCGGAGGGGACCGGCGACGTCGCGGCACTGACGTTCGACGACGGGCCGAACCCCGGGACGACGCCCGCGCTCCTCGACTTCCTCGCCGAGCACGACCTGCACGCGGTGTTCTGCGTCATCGGCCAGAACGTCGAGGCGCCGGGCGGCGCCGAGCTCCTGCGCCGGATCGTCGACGAGGGCCACGTGCTGTGCAACCACTCGACGGGCTACGCGGACATGGGCGCGTGGTCGGTGGACCAGGTGCGCGCCGACCTCGTCGAGAACCTCGGCATCCTGCGCGACGCGCTCGGCGACCCGGCGTACCCGGTCCCGTTCTTCCGCGCGCCGAACGGCTCGTGGGGCGCCACCCCCGAGGTCGCCGTCGCGCTCGGCATGCAGCCGCTCGCGGTCGTCAACACGATCTCCGACTGGGAGACCCAGGACGTCGAGACCCTCGCCGCGAACCTGCGCACCGCGATGAAGCCCGGCGAGGTCGTGCTCGCGCACGACGGCGGCGGCGACCGCGCGGGCACGCTCGTGGCGGTCGAGACGGTCGTCGCCGAGCGGCTCGCGGCGGGCTGGCAGTTCACGTTCCCGGTCGGGACCCCTCCTCGCGGCGGTGAGATCCTGCTGGAGACCGGCTTCGAGGACGGCCTGGGCGGCTGGGGCCCGCGCGCCGGGAACGCGACGACGCCGTCGCTCGACCTCACGGACGTGGCGCACGGCGGCACGCAGGCCGCGCTGGTCTCGGGCCGCGACACCTCGGGCGACGGGATCGGGCACGACGTGACGGGACTCCTCACCGCCGGCACCACCTACGAGCTCTCGGCCTGGGTGCGGTTCGCGGACGGGCAGCCCGTGGACGACGTGTGGCTGAGCGTCGCGCGCACGGTCGACGGAGCGACGACGTACTCGACGCTGGCCCAGCTCTCGGGCGTGACGAACGACGGCTGGACCCGGGTCTCCGCGACCTTCCAGGGCGCGAACGCGGACGACGCGCTGCTGTACCTGGAGACCGCGTACAACGGGGGCAACACGAGCGACCTGCTCGTCGACGACGTCGTGCTGCGCGTCCCGCCGCCGCCCGCCGTCGAGGACCTCGCGGGGATCAAGGAGACCGTCGACGTCCCGGTCGGGGTGGCCGTCGACAGCCGGGAGACGTCCGGCGCGGCGTCCGAGCTGCTGCTGCGCCACTTCGACCAGATCACGGCCGAGAACCACATGAAGCCCGAGGCCTGGTACGACGAGGACCGCACCTTCCGGACGCACCCCGAGGCCACCGCGCTGATGGACTACGCGGCCGCGAACGACCTGCGCGTCTACGGCCACGTGCTCGTGTGGCACTCGCAGACGCCGGCGTGGTTCTTCGAGGGCGCCGACGGCGCGCCCCTGACGACGTCGGAGGCGGACCGGCAGGTCCTGCGCGACCGCCTGCGGACGCACGTCTTCTCCGTCGCGCAGGCGCTCGCGGACACGTACGGCCCGTTCGGCGGCGGCAACCCGCTCACGGCGTTCGACGTGGTGAACGAGGTCGTGTCGGACGGCGGGGAGAACCCCGACGGCCTGCGCCGCTCGGAGTGGTTCCGGGTCCTCGGCGAGGAGTACCTCGACCTCGCGTTCGCGTACGCCGACGAGGCGTTCAACGACGTCTACGCGGACCCGGCGGCGAAGGAACGCGGAGAGCGCCCGGTCGCGCTGTTCATCAACGACTACAACACCGAGCAGGGCGGCAAGCAGGACCGGTACCACGCGCTCGTCGAGCGGCTCCTCGCGCGCGGGGTGCCGGTGGACGGCGTGGGGCACCAGTTCCACGTGAGCCTCGCGATGCCGGTCTCCGCGCTGGAGGGCGCGATCGAGCGGTTCGCCGACCTGCCCGTGACCCAGGCCGTCACCGAGCTCGACGTCACGACCGGGACCCCGGTCACCCAGGCGTCGCTCGTCGAGCAGGGGTACTACTACCGCGACGCGTTCCGCGTGTTCCGCGCGCACGCCGACGACCTGTACTCCGTCACCGTGTGGGGCCTCACCGACGGCCGGAGCTGGCGCGTCGACAACGGCGCCCCGCTCGTCTTCGACGACGCGCTGAAGGCCAAGCCCGCGTACCACGGCGTGGTCGACGGCGAGCTGCCGTCCCTCCTGCGGACGGTCGACGTGTTCGCCGGGGACGTCCCGCTCGACGGCGACGCCGCGGCCTCCCCGGACTGGCAGCGGCTCCCGCTGCACACGTTCGCCGCGCCCGGCGGCGCCTCGGCGGGAGACGTGGGCTTCCAGCTCCGCTGGGCCCCGGACCACCTCACGGCGTTCGCGAGCGTCGACGACGCGACCGCCGACGCCGCCGATGCCGTGACGTTCGCGCTCGACGGCGCGGAGCACGTCGTCGGCCGCGACGGGACGACGAGCACGGGGGCCTCCGCGGAGGTGACCGAGCGCGCGGGCGGGTACGACGTCGTCGCGCACCTCCCGCTCGACGCCGCCGCCGCGGGCGACACGCTCGAGCTCGACGTACGCGTCACGGACGGGGGGACCGACGGCGGTGCGACGTCCGCGTGGAACACGCCCGGCGCGACGGGCACGCTGCGCCTGCTCGAGGAGCTGTCGTACCTCGAGGTCGCGCACGCGTCGGCCGCGCCCGCGGTCGACGGCGACGTCGACGCCGTGTGGGCCGAGGCGAACGCGCCCGTGACGACCGCGAAGGAGGTCCAGGGGAGCGGCGGCGCGGTCGCGACCGTTCGCACCCTGTGGCGCGACCGGACGCTCTACGTGCTCGCCGAGGTCGCCGACCCGGTGGTGGACGTCAGCGGCTCCGACCCGTGGGTGCAGGACTCCGTCGAGGTCTACGTCGACGCGGGCAACGCCAAGAACGGCGCCTACCGGGACCTGGACACCCAGGTCCGCGTGAGCGCCGAGAACGCCGTGTCGTTCGGCACGGGCGACGAGGCGGCGCAGCGGGCGCGCGTCACGAGCGCGACGACGCGCACGGCCGACGGGTACGTCGTCGAGCTCGCGGTCGACCTCGCCGACCAGGGCGGCGAGGGCACGTTCCACGGGCTCGACCTCCAGGTCAACGACGCGTCGGACGGCACCCGCACGGCGATCCGCAACTGGGCGGACCCCTCCGGGGCGGGCTACCAGTCGACGGCCCGCTGGGGCGTCGCGCGGCTCGTCGGCGCGGGCACCGCGCCCGAGGTCGCGCTCGACGTCGAGGCGTCCGCACGCTGCCTCGCGGGCAAGGCCTACGTCGCGGTCCGGGCGACGAACCGCGAGGACGTGCCCGTCGACGTCACGCTCACGACCCCGTACGGGACGCGGACGTTCACGGCGGTGGCGCCGGGCGCGAACGCGTACCAGTCGTTCGCGGCCCGCGCGACGTCGGTCCCGGCCACCACGGCCACGGTCACGGCCGCGCTCGACGACGGCCGCTCGACGACCCGCGACATCACGGTGGAGCCGCGCACCTGCTGACCTGCTGACCCACCGACCCGCCGAGCATGCGGTCGTGGCCCGTCCGGACGCCCGGACGGGGGGTGGCCA
>NZ_JBHVMH010000011.1:0-142365 GCF_042797035.1 Cellulosimicrobium sp. NPDC057862 | reverse complement strand
GGCCACCAGCGGGTGGCGCGCCCCGCCGTCGTCGGTGGGGTCGAGACCGGTCACCCGATCTCGAGCGCGACGACGCGCCACGTGCCGCGCCGCGCCTCGAGCCGTGCCGCGGCGGCCCGCACGCGGGCACCGTCCTCGACCACGACCGTGCCCTCCGCGACGCCGTCGCCGATCCGCAGCACGCGGGCGCGGCGCACGGTGACGGGGCGGGTCGTCGTCGGGCGCGGGGCGTCGGCGACGAGCCGCGACCGGCGGGCGAGCGCCTCGTAGATCTCGGGTGACACCCACCGGGCGAGCTGGCCCACGGTGCGCTCGCCACGAAGGACCTCGACGGCAGCCCGCACGACGGCGCAGCACAGTGCCGTCGGGTCCGGCAGCGGGAGCGGTGCCGTCGGAGGTGCGAGGGGGCGTCCCCGCACGACGTGCTGCGGTGCCCGCGCGGCCGTGACGTCGGTCAGGTCCATCGTCGGGACGGGACGCTCGCCGGCGCAGCGCAGCAGGCGAGAGGGCAGGTCGGCGGGCACGCTCGTGGAGCGGGCGGGGTGCGCGGGCCGGTCGGGCGGCGCGGTGGGTACGGTCCGACGCCGTGGCGGCGCGGCGACGCCGGTCGTGGCCAGGGCGTCTGAGGTGGTCGGCAGGGGAGCGGTCATGGTGGAGATCCTTCGCGCAGGCGGTCGTCAGGAGGTCGGTGCGACGAGCACCTGGCCCGGGCGGACGAGGTCGGGGTCGTCGCCGACGACCGCGACGTTCGCGGCGTACCAGCGCTGCACCGCGTCGGCCACCTGCGCGTCCGGCGCGCCGTCCGGCAGGTGGCGTGCGGCGATCGACCAGAGCGAGTCACCGCGCACGACGACGACCTCGCGCGGCCCGTCCGTGGCGACGTCCCGCACCACCGTGAGCGCGGCGTCGCGCTGCTCGGCAGCGGCGCTCTGGGCTCCGGGCGCACGTCCGGGAGCCGACGGACCCGTCGTCGTCGCGGTTCCGGGTGCCGTCGCTTGTGCCTGTGCCTGTGCCTGTGCCTGTGCCGGAGCCGGGGCCGACGGCGTGCTCGGGGCCGTGCCCGGAGCGTCCGCGGTGCCCGGCGGCATCGACGGTGCGGACGGTGCGGAGGGCGCGGGGTCGGTCGGCCCCGGGGTAGGGGCGGATACCGCCGGCGCCGGCCGGTCGGAGGTCGTCGCCGAGGCCGCGGGAGCGTGCGACGGCGCGGTTGACGGTACGTCCGTCGGGAGGGGAGCGGGCTGCGCCGGCCCGGCCGGCGCGGGAGCGGGCGTCGAGGTCTGCCATCCCAGGTCGACCGCCACGACGCCGGGGTCGGCGTCCGGAGTCGTGGCGGCCTGCGCGGTCCCGCCGGCGAGGACGAGGCCCGCGCCCACGGTCAGCCCCACGCCGGTCTGCACGGCCCGGCGGACGACGGCGGGCGCCGCGCGCAGGAGGAGTCGTTCCCCGGCACCCCACGAGCGGCCCACGGCGCGCGCGCCGACGCAGCCCAGGCCGAGGAGGGCGCTGGCGGTCACCCACCCGGCCGCCAGCGCCCCGAGCGCGACGGCGAGCAGCTCGACGTAGGGCTCGGGGCGGGCAGCGGGGAGGGCGCCGACGAGGTGCGCGGCACGCAGCGCGAGCGCCGTCACGGCACCGCCCATGACGACGAGGAGCGCGAGGAGGATGGCGACGCCTCCGACTCGTGCGGGTACGGCGGTACGACGGTCCATCGGTGCCCCCTGCGGTGCCGTCCGCGAAGGACGGCCCTTGATGTCGTTTGATGTCGTTTGATCACGACAGGTCGATCTAAGCGCGACCGTTCGCTCCTGTCCAGAGGGCTTCTCGTGATGTGGACAGGGTGCGGGCCGGTGGCGCGGCGGACCGCTACGGTGTCCCGGTGCGATGGGACGCCCTCTTCGACGACCTCGCGGCGCAGCTCGCCGCCGCGGAGTCGCAGGACCGGGCCGCCGCCGTCGCCGACCTCACCCGTGCGGAGCACGCGACGATCACGCTCGTCGAGCGGCTGCGCGGCACGCCCGGCACGGTCACGCTCGAGCTGCGCGACGGCTCGGCCGTCACCGGAGAGCTGCGCGAGGCGGCGGAGGAGTGGGTGCTCGTGGGCGAGGCCCGGCGTCAGCACCTCGTCCCTACCGGCGCGATCGCCGCCGTGCAGGGACTCGGCCGCCATGCCCAGCCCGCGCCCTCGGGGAGGTCGGCGCGGCTGGGCCTCGGCCACGCCCTGCGCGCGCTCATGCGCGACCGTCGGCCCGTCCAGGTGCGGACCCCCGCCGGGATCTTTCCCGGGTGGGTCGCGCGGGTCGGCAAGGACCACGTCGACCTTGAGGTCGTCCCGGGCGGCGGGCACGGCTCGCGGGTCGTGCCCTGGTCCGCCGTCCTGTGCGTCAGCGAGTCGGAGACGGGGTTCGTCCCGCGGTGAGGAGCGTGCAGGGGGAGCACGCGGGTCTCACGGCGGCCCCGCAGCCCCGCCGGGTCCGCGGTCGGGGACGCGGCGGTCGCTCAGCCGTCGAAGTCGCCGGCCTCGATGCGCTGGCGCGTCTGCGCGTACATCCGCTGGATGTACGCCTCGAGCTCGCTGACCTCGACGCGCCACTGCCCCCGGCCGCCCACCTGGATCGCGGGGAGCTCGCCGGAGCGGACGAGCGCGTACGCCTGCGCCGCGGAGATGTTGAGCTCGTCCGTGACGTCGGCGAGGGTGAGGAACCGCTGGGCCATGGCGTCAGTCTGGCACGCGCGCGCCGCACCTCGGCGCTCGTCCACAGGCACCGCCACGGGCGGCGCAGACCGGGGATCATGAAGCCGCGGCACGGCTGACGTGCCGGACGACCAAGGGGGAGATCGATGACGACGACCACGGAACGACCCGTGCGGGTCGAGCCGGAACAACGGCCCGCCGTGCGCCTGAGGCGGCCTGGCTGGAAGGACCCGCGGCTCCTCGTGGGGATCGTGGTGGTCGCGCTGTCCGTGGCCCTCGGGTCGTGGGCCGTGAGCACCGCGAGCCGGACCGTCACCGTCTATGCGGCCGGGGCGGCGCTGACCCCCGGGACGCCCGTGACCGCGGCGGACCTGCGGGCGGTCGAGGTGCGGCTCGGGACGCAGGTGGACCGCTACCTCCTCGTGGCCGACGGGCTCCCGGACGAGGCCGTCGTCCTGCGGACCGTCGCCGCGGGCGAGCTGGTCCCCGCGTCGTCGCTCGGCGCGGCTGCCGACCTCGCGGTGCGCGCCGTCGCGGTCCCTGTGACGACCGGTCTCTCGGAGCGGATCGTCGCCGGGGCTGCGGTCGACGTCTGGTACGTCCCCGAGCCTCCCGCCCCGACGACCGGTGCCGAGCCGGGCAGCACCGCAGCGGGGGACGAGCCGCCGCAGCCCGCGATGCTCGTCGGGGGCGTCACCGTTGCACAGGTCGACGAGGGCGAGGGCACGCTCGTCGTGGGCGGACCGACGACGGTCCACCTCCTGGTCGGCGTCGACGACCTCCCGGCCGTGCTCGCGGCCGTGGCCGGGGACGGGACGATCGCGCTCGTCCCGGTCGGGGGTGCGGGATGAGCGGCGCGACCACGGTCGCGACCGTCCTGTGCGCGGTCCGGGGTGCGCGCGAGGCCGAGGTGGTCACGACGCTCGCCGCTCCGGGGCTCCAGGTCACGCGGCGGTGCGCGGACGTCGTCGAGCTGCTCGCGGCGGCCGCGGCGGGTGCGGGCCGGGTCGCCGTCGTGTCGTGCGACCTGCCCGCGCTGGACCGGCAGGCGGTCGTCGACCTGCACGCCCACGACGTGCGGATCGTCGCGCTCGCCCCGGCCGGGACGTGGGAGGAGGGGCGGGTGCGGGCCTACGGGGTCGACGCGGTGTTCGACCTGGACTCGGCGCCGGACGCGCTCTGCGACGTCGTCCGCGCCGTCCTGCCGCCGCACGGGGCGGCCGCAGGAGCACCCGGCGTCCCCCGGCAGGTCGTCGGTGCCGGGGCCACGGATCCGGGGTGCGAGCCCCGCCGCGGACGGACCGTCGCCGTGTGGGGGCCGACCGGCGCACCCGGTCGCACGACGGTGGCGACGAACCTCGCCGCCGAGCTCGCGGGGCAGGCACCCGCGCGGCGTGCTCGGCCGCCGCGCCGGGAACGGCGTTCCTCGGACGTGGACGTCCCTGCCGCCGTCCCGCCGGCACCCGACGCCGAGGTCCTGCTCGTCGACGCGGACACGTACGGCGGGAGCGTCGCCCAACGTCTCGGCCTGCTCGACGAGTCACCGGGGCTGGCAGCCGCCGCCCGCAGCGCGGGCCAGGGCGCGCTCGACGGGGCGGGGCTGGTCGCGCTGGCGCCGACGGTCCTGCCACGGGTCCGGGTGCTGACGGGCCTGACCCGGGCGGCCCGGTGGCCGGAGCTGCCCGGGGCGTCGCTCGACGCCGTGTGGGAGGTCGCGCGGTCCGTCGCGGACTGGACGGTCGTCGACTGCGGCTTCGGGATCGAGCGGGACGAGCTCCTGACGTACGACACCCGCGCCCCGCAGCGCAACGACGCGACGTGGAGCGCGCTCGCGGCCGCGGACGTCGTGGTCGTCGTCGGCGCAGGCGACCCCGTCGGGCTCCAGCGTCTGGTCCGCGCGCTCGACGAGCTCGCCGAGACGGGCGCGTGCGTCGGCGCGGCGCGCGTCGTGGTGGTGAATCGGGTGCGCGCGAGCGTCGTGGGGCCCCGGCCCGAGCGAGCGGTGCGCGACGCGATGGCCCGCTACGCGAGCGTCGACGACCTCCACGTCGTCCCCGAGGACGCCGCGGTCGACCTCGGTCTCCGTGAGGGCCGGACGCTCCCGGAGTCGGCGCCCGCGAGCCCTGCCCGTCGCGCCCTCGCACGGCTCGCCGCGCACGTGCGGGAGGCGGCGTCGCCCGGGCGTGGTGCGACGCACGGACTCGCGCTGGAGGCGGCACACTGAACCCATGCGCATCTACCTCCCCGCGACGCTCGACGAGCTCGACGCCGTCACCGTGACCGCCGACGCCGCCCGCTGGAGCGTCGCCCCGCGCGGCGCCCACGCCGTGACCGCCGCGTTGACGCGCGCGCTGCCCGACGAGGACGAGGAGGGCCTGGAGTACGCGGCCGCGCTCGAGGCGGCGGACGACTCGCTCGCGCTGGTCGCGTCGCGCCCGGACGCGCCGCGCCAGCGGCTCGTCGTGACGCTCGAGGTGCCCGACGGTGCGGTGCAGGTCGTGGGCGCCGACGACTCCGACGACGAGGACGCGCCCGCGCCCAGCGCGGTCGAGGTCCTGCGGACCGTGCCCGACGTCGCGATCGTGTGCGTGCACGTCGACGAGCCCGAGGCGGTCGAGGACGTCGAGGGGGTGCTCGCCGCGGCCGACGCCGACGGCCCCGGTGCCGACGCGGCGCTCGACGCCGCGATCGATCGCGTCAACGAGCGCGACCTGCTCTGGTACGACTGGTCGGAGCTCAAGGACGTGCCGCGCGGCTGACGACGCCGCGGTGCGGAGCGGCCGGTCGGGAGCCAGGCGGTGCCCGACGGCGGTCCGCGTCAGCCCAGGCGGCCGAGCACCTCGTCGTGCAGCAGCCCGTTCGTCGCGACGGCGTTGCCGCCCCACGGGCCGTCGGCGCCGTCCAGCGAGGTGAACCGGCCGCCGGCCTCGGTGACGATGGGCACGAGCGCGGCCATGTCGTAGAGCTCGAGCTCGGGCTCGGCGGCCGCGTCGGCGGCGCCCTCGGCGACGAGCATGTACGACCAGAAGTCGCCGTAGCCGCGCGTGCGCCACGCGCCGCGCAGGAGGTCGAGGAACGGCTCGAGCTTCCCGCGCTCCTCCCAGCCGTCGAGCGACGCGTAGGCGAACGACGCGTCGGACCACGACGAGACGCCCGACACCTGGAGCCGCGACGCGGCGGCGAGCGACTTGCCCGTCCACGCGCCGGTGCCCTTCGCGGCCCACCAGCGCCGGCCCAGCGCGGGCGCGGAGACGAGCCCGACGACGACCTCGTCGCCGTCGGCGAGCGCGATGAGCGTCGCCCACACGGGCACGCCGCGCACGAAGTTCTTGGTCCCGTCGATCGGGTCGACGATCCAGCGCCGGGCGCCGTGACCCGTCTCGCCGAACTCCTCGCCGACGATCGCGTCACGACCGCGCGCCCGGCCGAGCTGACCGCGGATGATCTCCTCGGCGGTGCGGTCGGCGTCGCTCACGGGCGTCGAGTCCGGCTTGGACTCGACGTGCAGGTCGAGCGCCTTGAAGCGGGACATCGTGTGCGCGTCGACCTGGTCGGCGATCACGTGGGCGAGGCGCAGGTCGTCGTCGTAGCCGCGCGTCGAGGGGGGCGTCATGGCTCACACCGTAGCGGTGCCCGCCTGGGTGGGGGAGGCGCCGCGCGGGCCAGGGCTCAGGCCGCGCCGGTGCGCGACGCGAGCACGCGACGGAACGACTCGAGGCGGGCGGCGCGCGCGACCCGCGTCTCGTCGTCGGGCGACGCCTCGACCCACTCGTCGAGCGCGCAGTCCGGGGCGTCGTCGAGGTGGGTGCACCCGCGCGGGCAGCCCGCGGCGACGGCGTCGAGGTCCTCGAACGCGTGCAGCAGGTGGTCGACCTGCACGTGCGCGAGCCCGAACGACCGCACGCCGGGGGTGTCGATGACCCAGCCGCCGCCGGGCAGGCGCAGCGCGACGGCGGACGTGGACGTGTGCCGGCCGCGACCCGTGACGTCGTTGACGTGGCCCGTCGCGCGCTGCGCGTCGGGGACGAGCGCGTTGACGAGCGTCGACTTGCCGACGCCCGAGTGCCCGACGAACACCGAGGTGCGCCCGGCCAGCGCCTCGCGGACCGCGTCGAGCGGCTCGATCGCCCAGCCGTCGGGCGCGAGCCCGTCGGGCGCGCGGCGCGTCACGACGACGGACACCCCGAGCGGCTCGTACAGCGCGCGCAGGGGACCGGGGTCGGCGAGGTCGGCCTTGGTGAGGCACAGGAGGACGTCCATGCCGGCGTCGTACGCGGCGACCACGCACCGGTCGATCATGCGCGTGCGCGGGTCGGGCTCGGCGAGCGCCGTGACGACGACGAGCTGGTCGGCGTTCGCGACGATGACCCGCTCGTAGGGGTCGGTGTCGTCGGCCGTGCGGCGCAGCACCGACGACCGGTCCTGGATGCGCACGATCCGCGCGAGCGACCCGTCGTCTCCCGACACGTCCCCGACGAGGTCGACGCGGTCCCCGCACACGATGCGCGTGCGGCCGAGCTCGCGCGCCTTCATCGCGAGGACCGTGCGCTCGTCACCGGCGGTCCCGTCGTCCGGTCCGTCGACGGTCCGCTCACCGTCACCGCCGTGGCTCCCGACGAGCAGCGTGTACCGGCCCCGGTCCACGCCCGTGACGAACCCCGTCACCGCGTCCGCGTGCTCGGGCCGCTGCTTGGAGCGGGGGCGGCTGCCGTGCTTGCCGGGGCGCGCGCGGAAGTCGGACTCGTCCGGGACGCGGCGCGCCATCAGCGGGCCGCCGCTCCCGTGCCGGAACCGGTCCCGCCCCCGAGCATGCGCTCCCACATCCCCGCGAACCCGGGCAGCGTCTTGGCCGTCGTCTCGACGTTCTCGACGCCGACCCCCGGGACGCGCAGGCCGATGACGGCGGCGGACGTCGCCATGCGGTGGTCGTGGTACGTGCGGAACAGCGCGCCGTGCAGGGGGCGCGGCGTGATGACGAGGCCGTCGCGCGTCTCCTCCGCCTGCCCGCCGAGGCGCGTGATCTCCGTCGCGAGCGCGGCGAGCCGGTCGGTCTCGTGCCCACGCAGGTGGGCGATGCCGCGCAGGCGGCTGGGGGAGTCGGCGAGGGCGGCCAGCGCGGCGATCGTTGGCGCGAGCTCGCCGGCGGCGTGCAGGTCTACGTCGACACCGCGCACGTCGCCCGTGCCCGTCACGGACAGCACGTCGCCGTCGAGCGATGCGGTGGCGCCCATGGACTCGAGCAGCTCGGGGACCATCGCGCCCGGCTGGGTCGTCTGCGTCGGCCAGCCCGTGACGCGCACGGTGCCGCCCGCGACGAGCGCGGCCGCGAGGAACGGCGCGGCGTTCGAGAGGTCGGGCTCGACCTGCACGTCGCGCGCCGCGATCGGCCCCGGCTCGACGCGCCAGATCGCGGGCCGCGAGTCATCGACGACGACGCCGACCTCCCGCAGGACCTCCACGGTCATCTCGATGTGGGGCATGCTCGGCAGCGTGTGGCCGATGTGCCGCACCGTGAGGCCCTGGTCGTAGCGCGCGGCGGCGAGGAGGAGCCCGGAGACGAACTGGCTCGACGCCGACGCGTCCACGTCGACCGCCCCGCCGCGCACGCGGCCGCGGCCGCGGATCGTGAAGGGGAGCGTCGTCGGCAGCCCGTCGCCGTCGCCCTCCACGGGCACGTCCAGCGCGCTGAGCGCGGCGAGGACCGGGCCCATGGGGCGCACGCGCGCGCCCTCGTCGCCGTCGAACCGGACCGTGCCGTCGGCGAGCGCCGCGAGCGGCGGGAGGAAGCGCATGACGGTGCCGGCCAGGCCGCAGTCCACCTCGACGGGTCCGCGCAGCGGACCGGGGGTCACGCGCAGCTCGCTCGGCGACGCGCCCTCCTCGACGCCGACGCCGAGCGTGCGCAGGGCGGCGATCATGAGGTCCGCGTCGCGGCTGCGCAGGGCGCCGCGCAGCGTCCCGGGCCCGTCGGCGAGCGCGGCCAGCACGAGCAACCGGTTCGTCAGCGACTTCGACCCCGGGACCTCGACCGTCGCGTCGAGCGGCCCGCCCGCCGTGGGCGCGGCCCAGCCCTCGTCGACGGCGGGGGGCACGGGCGCGGCGGAGGGCGAGGTCGTCATGGCCTCCAGGCTAGTGGAGGGACCGCGCCCGACGGCGGAGGGTCCCGCCGCGCGGACGCGTCACGACCGCGTCAGGCGACCTTCGCGCGGACCGCGGCCTCGGCGTCGTGCAGGGCCCCCGCGGCGAGGGTCGCGGCGTGCTCCGCCGCCTCCTGGGCGGCCTTCGTGGCGCGTCGCGCCGAGCGCTCCGCCTCGTGGGCCGCGTGCTTCGCGGCGTTCCTCGTGGAGCGTCCCGCCTCCTTCGCCGCGCCCCGGGCCGAGGCCGAGACCTCCTTCACAGCACCCTTCGCGCCCGCGACCACGGCCTCCTGCTTCGCCTGCTTGGCGAGCGCGAGGTCGTGCCGCGCCTTCTCGAGCCGCCACTGCACGCCCGGGCGGCCCTCGTAGTCCGCGCCCGCGATGAGCGCCGCGCCGATCGCGCCGACGTTCGCGACGAACTTGCGCGTGCGCTCGGCGCGCGTCGCCTCGCCCGAGGTGAAGGGCTGGTTGACGACCGCGAGCGGCACCGTGAGCGCGGCGAGGGTCAGGGCGGCCGTGCGGGGAGCCTTGCCGACGGCGAGGAACAGCCCGGCGACGGCCGTCGCGGCACCGTGCGCGCGCACGAGCGCCGCGACCTGCTTCTCGCTGAGCGGGGCCTCGATGCCGGCGCTCTTCTCGACGAGCTCGACGCCCGAGCGCGCGGCTCGCACGTGCTCGGCGGGCTTGAGCGCGGCCTGGAGCCCGTCGTAGACGAACCACGAGGCCAGCATGGGCCTCGCGAGGTGACGCAGCAGCATCGGTTCTCTCCTCATCGCCGGTGACTCGCCGGCGTCCGCCTCGGGCGTCCGCCAGTCGGTCCCAGCCTGCCGCGACCACCGGGACGGCGCCACCCGCGGCCCGTGAGGCACGTCTCACGTGGGAGCGTCAGAGCGCGCCGCCCGCGGCCTCCGGGGCGTCGGCCGACTCGCCCGAGTCGCCGATCGTCTCCCGCGCGACGAAGTTCTCGAGGTCGAACAGGTTGTCGCCCGCGCGCTGCGCGACGGTGAGCAGGGTCGTCGCCGACGCGACCTCCTCCACCTGCTCCTTGAGGAACCACAGGAGGAACTGCTCGCCGAGGGCGTCGCCCTCCTCGCGCGCGGCGCGGAAGATCGCCTCGATCTGCGCCGTGACCTGCTTCTCCTGGTCGAGCGCGAGACGCAGGGGCTCGACGACGTCCGCGAAGTCGTTGCGGACCGGTCCGGAGCCCGGGATCTCGACGGGCAGGTCCCGGTCGAGGTGGTACTGCACGATCATCATCGCGTGGTTGCGCTCCTCCACCGACTGCCGGTAGAAGTGGGCGGCGAGCTGCGGCAGGTCGTGCGCGTCGAACCACACGGCGATCGCGATGTACTGCTGGTGCGCGTCGAGCTCGTGCCCGACCTGCTCGCGCAGCAGGGTGAGGAAGCGGGACGGGGTCTGCGAGGTCGTCATGGCGCCACGCTAGCGAGGCCGCGTGCGTCGCGCGCGCCACGCTGCGCGGCGTCCCCGGGCCGCGGGAATGCGCGAGGGCGAGCGCGGGTTGCACCACTCGTGACCGTCCTGCTCGAGACCCCCGCACCCGCTGCCCGGGCCGCGTCGTCGACCCCGGGTGCGCCGACGGCGGACTCCGCGTTCGCCGCTGCGTGGTCGGCGCCGGTCACGTCACCGGACACCCAGACGAACAGGGGACTAGGCTCGTTGTTGATGACAGAGCGAATCTCCGGCAGCGACGTCTCCGGCAGCCCCGCGACGACGTCGGGAACGACGCCGGTCGAGGGTACGACGCTGCCCGCAGACGCGACGGACGCCGAGGACACGAACCGCGCGCCGCAGACCGAGAGCGACGCCGCGCGCGCCGCACGGTTCGAGCAGGACGCGCTCCAGTACCTCGACCAGCTGTACTCCGCGGCGCTGCGCATGACGCGCAACCCGTCGGACGCCGAGGACCTGGTGCAGGAGACGTTCGCGAAGGCGTTCGCGGCGTTCCACCAGTACCGGCCGGGTACCAACCTCAAGGCGTGGCTGTACCGCATCCTCACGAACACGTTCATCAACACGTACCGCAAGAAGCAGCGCGAGCCGCAGCAGGCGCAGACGGACGACGTCGAGGACTGGCAGATCGCGCGCGCGGCGTCGCACACGTCGCAGGGGCTGCGGTCGGCCGAGGCGGAGGCGCTCGACCGCCTGCCGGACTCGGACGTGAAGCGCGCGCTCCAGGAGCTGCCCGAGGACCGACGCATGGTCGTGTACTACGCGGACGTCGAGGGCTTCCCGTACAAGGAGATCGCGGAGATCATGGGGACACCGATCGGCACGGTCATGTCCCGCCTGCACCGAGGCAGGCGCCAGCTGCGCGAGCTGCTGGCCGACTACGCCGTGAGGCGAGGACTGGTGGGGGCCAAGACCCCCGGAGGTGAGTCGTGAGCACGTCAGAGAGCCGGATCCCCGGGCACGGCCCGGTCGAGGAGTCGGTGACGCCCATCCCGCACTCGACGGCGGGCGAGTCGGAGTGCGAGCACGCGCTCACGCACCTGTACGAGTACCTCGACTCGGAGATGACGCCGGACGACGAGCTGCGCATGCGCGCGCACGTCGCGCACTGCTCGCCCTGCCTCGCCGAGCTGAGCGTCGAGGAGCTCGTCAAGCAGCTCGTGCGCCGCTCGTGCCACGAGAAGGCGCCCGCGGGGCTGCGGGAGCGCATCCACACGCAGCTCACGGTCATGGTCACGACGACGACGATCGTCGAGACCCGCTGAGCACCGCCCGCGGGGCGTGCGCCGCCGCGGGCCGACAACGAGAGAGGGCCCGGACCGACGTCGTCGGTCCGGGCCCTCTCGTCGTCCCCCCGTGGGGGCGCGCCGTCTCAGGCGTTGGGCCGCTTGCCGTGGTTCGCGGCGTTGCCCTTGCGGCTGCGACGCTTGCGTCCGCGCTTGCTCATGGTGTTCTCCTGACGATCGGGGGTGCCCCGCCGGTCCCGGCGGGTCAAGTCCGCCTCCCATCGTCCCACACGCGACCCCTTGCCAGGGTCGAGCACGCGATATATCGTGTCTGCCAGAACGAGATATATCGCGAGTGTCCCGGGTGTCGCCGTCGCGGCCGCACGGGGCGCGACCACGGACGGAGCCACGGATGACGCAGGAGAGCTGGACCGTCACGGGTCCGCAGGCCATCGACCTGGCGCGCGTGCGGACGCTCGACGCGACCGTCATCGGCGGGCGCATCGACGTCGTCGCGCACGACGACCCGACGCGCACCGACACGCGCGTCGAGGTCCACTCGGTGGTCGGCCGCCCCCTGGAGGTGCGTCTCGAGGGCACCACGCTCCGGGTGGGCTACGGCCCGTTCGTCGCGGGCTGGAAGGGCTTCCTCGAGCGCTTCCGCACGTACACCGGCAAGGACGCGGCGGACGTGCACGTCGCCGTGCCGGCGACGACGCAGGTCAAGGTCGCGACCGTGCAGGGCGAGGCCCTCGTCGCGGGCGTGCGCGACGGCGCCCGGTTGGCGACCGTCTCCGGCTCCGTGATGACGAGCCGCACGCACGGCGAGCTCCGCGTCGACACGGTTTCGGGCGAGGTCTCGGCGAGCGAGCACGACGGCGCGGTCCGCATGGACTCGGTGTCCGGCGGGCTCACGGCCACGGGGGCGCTCCGCTCGCTGCGGCTCGACTCGGTCTCCGGGTCCGTCACCGTCGACACCCGCACGACGCCCGCCGAGATCGTCGTGAGCGCCGTCTCCGCCGACGTGCTGGTCCGGCTGCCGGACCCCGACGCGATGGACTACGCGATCCGCTGCGTGAGCGGGCGCCTGCTCGTGGACGGCGCGGAGCAGCGCGGGTCCGCGCGCTCGTTCCACCAGCCTGCGCGGTCCGGGGCGGGCTCGCCGGTCCGGGTCTCCGCCGTCTCCGGCGACGTGACCGTCCTGCGGGGGGCTCCGGACGAGACCCCGTGGGACGGGAGTCCGGTGGAGGACGCCCCGGTGGACGCCGACGCCCCCGCGTGGGGGAGCCCGCGGGCCGGGGGCACCGCGTCGTCGGGCGGGCCGGTGGACCGCTGATGGCCACGGTCTTCGCGCACGGCGAGCTCCGGCTGTACCTGCTGACGCTCCTCGACACCGGGCCCAAGCACGGCTACGAGCTCATCACCGAGCTCTCCGAGCGCTTCGGCGGCACGTACCGACCGAGCGCCGGGACGATCTACCCCCGCCTGGCGCGGCTCGAGGACGAGGGACTCGTGCACCGCAGCGCCGACGGTCGCAAGACGACGTACGAGCTGACACCCGCGGGTCGCGCGGAGATCGAGGCGCGCCGCGAGGACGTCGCCGCGCTGGAGCACGGCATCGCCGAGACGGTGCGCCAGCGCGCCGAGGCGTTGCGTGCCGACGTGCAGGGCTCGCTGAAGGGCCTGCGGGCCGAGCTCGCGGCCGCCGCGCAGACGGCGCGCGCCCGCCCGCGCGACGGCGAGCCCGACCCGCGTCGCCGCGAGTCGTACGCGTGGCGCATGGAGGCCGAGGCGCTGCTGCAGCGCTTCCGTGAGGACGTGCGCGCCGACCTGCGCCGCGCCGACGCGGCGAGCGTGGTCTCCGAGCTCACGGTCGACACCCTGCGCACCGTGCTCGACAGCGCGCGCAAGGCCGTGCGAGCGACCCTGCCCTGACCGAGGATCACGAGAACCCCTCGACGAACATCGCAACCCCAACCAGACAACCGAACGAGGAGAAGCGCATGAGCACCGAGTCCTGGGTCATCAACGCCCCCCAGACCGTCGACGTCGCCGACGTCCGGCGCGTCGTCGTCCAGCTCACCGACGGCGCGGTCGACGTCGTCGCCGACCCCGCGCGCGAGGCCGGGGCGCACCTCTACGTCAGCGAGGTGTCCGAGCGCCCGCTGCAGGTGAGCGTGCACGACGGCGAGCTGCGCGTCGGCTACGACTTCGCCGGCGTCGAGGGCCTCGTCGAGCGGGCGAAGGGCCTGCGCGACAAGGACCGCGCCGTCGTGCGGCTCACCGTCCCCCCGCACGTACCGGTCAAGGTGACGACCGCGCGCGCCGCCGCGAGCGTCCTCGGCACGCAGGCGGACCTGTCGGTCACCACGGCGACGGGTGCCGTCCGCGTCCAGGGCGTGTCCGGCACGGCGTCGATCAAGACGGCGACCGGCGCGGTGGACGTCGGCGAGCACGTCGGCGACGTCCACGTGAGCACCGCGTCCGGCGCGGTCACGCTCGGCGGGACGCTCGGCCGCGTGTCCGTGAACACCGTGACGAGCGGCGTCGAGGTCGTCGCGCGCGAGAGCACGCCGCTCGTCGATGCGCGCACGGTCTCGGGCGACGTGGCCGTGCGCCTCGGCGCCGGCTCGCCGGTCAACCTCAAGGCCCGCAGCGTCACGGGCAAGGCCGTGCTCGACGGCGTCCGCCTGGACTCCGCCGCGCAGCGCACGACGTCGGTCGACCACGTCGACCAGCCCGGCGCCCGCGGCGCGTACGTCTCGGCGAACACCGTGTCGGGCGACCTCACGGTCTCGCGCGGCTGACGTCCGCGCACCGACGGCCCGTCGCCCCGGGGTCTCCCGGGGTGGCGGGCCGTCGTCGTGCGCGCGTGCGTCAGACCGTGTCGTCCGGCAGACCCAGCCAGGCGTGCCAGCCCGTGTGCAGGACGAGCCAGGCCATGAGCCCGTAGCCCGCCTGGCCGGGGAAGCCGTTGCCGCTCTGCGCGAGGTCGGCGAGCCACTGCTCGTGCGTGACGAGCGGGCTGAACGTGTCGACGTACGGCACCCGGCGCCGGTTCGCGACGTCCGAGAAGGCGTGCGAGAGCTCGGCGAGCCGCTCGGCGTCCTGTGCGTGTCCCGGCGGGGGGCCCACGACGAACGTCGGCAGCCGGTGCGACTCCGCGACGTCGAGCACGTTCGCGAGGTTGAGGCGCGAGCGTGCGACCGACAGCCCTGCGTCGAGGTCGTGGCGACCGAGGCCGATGACGAGGCGGTTGTCCACGTCCGGCTCCGGGGCGAACCGCCGCGCCGTCTCCGCCTCCCAGCGCTGGCTGAGCGCCGTCGTCGTCTCGCCGGGGATGGCGAGGGGGAACACGTACGCCGGCTGGGGGAAGCGCGTGCGCGCGACGACGCGCCCCGCCCACCCCAGGGCCTTCGCGTCGCCGACGCCGGCGCTCAGCTCGTCGCCGACGACGCAGATCCGAACCTCACGACTCACGGCGTCTTCCACGGGCGCCATTCTCCCCGACGCGGGCGGCGCGGGTCGAAACCGGCTCGTGGGGACGGCGTGTCCAGCCGGGCATATCGGACGGACCGCCCACAGCCCGCCGGGTCAGAGCAGCGTCGCGCCCCAGGTGACCTCGTGCGAGGCGCCCGGCTCGAGCCGCACGAGGCGCTCGCCGGTGCGGAACGCGTCCGCGATGCAGCTCATCGGCTCGGCCGCGACGCCGGACCGGCGGAACGCGACGTCCCCGACGTGGTCGCCCGTGCAGACCTGCCACGTGTCCATCGAGCCGTCCATCCAGACGGCGGACGTGCGGCCGTCGGGAGCGGAGAGGCGCATCCAGGACAGGCCGTCGGCGTCGCGCAGCACGTCGACGTAGGCGTCGTCCAGGTCGACGCCCGCGAGCAGGCGCGGCTCGCGCAGGTCGTAGCTCCCCGCGGCGGGCTCGGTGCCGGTGGGCAGGAGCCGCTCGTCGGTGGTGACGCGCGTCGCGGCGTCGAGGCGCAGCGTGCACTCGTCGAGGTTCGCGCCGTCCGCCGAGAGCCAGGGGTGGAAGCCGATGCCGTATGGCGCCGTCACGGCGCCGACGTTCGTGGTCCGCACGTGGACGCGCAGCCCCGCGTCGTCGAGCGAGTAGGTCACGCGCGTGACGAGGTCGAACGGGTAGCCGGGCGACGGCGGCAGGTGCAGCTCGAGCGTCGCGCTCGTCGCGTCGTGCGCGACGACGACCCAGCGCTGCCAGCACGCGAGCCCGTGCAGCGCGGTGCCGCGGTCGGGCTCCGACACGGGCACCTGGTACGTCGTGCCGTCCACCTCGTACGCGCCGTCGCGCAGCCGGTTGGGCCAGGGGAGCAGGACGGCGCCGTTGAACGCGGGCGCGACCTCGTCCTCCGCGAAGGGCGTGAAGACGGGCCGGCCGCCGACCGCGTACTCGCGCACGGCCGCTCCCACCTCGGTGATCGTCGCTGCGTGCTCGCCGTGGGCGATGCGGACCTGGGTCCCCGAGGGGGCATGGGTGTTCACGCTCACATACGGTACTCGGCGTGCGAGCGTGCGCGATGCGCTCTCGGCAGTCAGACTCGGTGCCCGGGTGTGTCTCCCGGCGTACCCGACGCAGCACGAGGAGGAACGATGGAACGACAGGTGCTCGGACGCACGGGACGGCTCGTCTCGGTCGTCGGACTGGGAACCTGGCAGCTGGGCGCCGACTGGGGCGACGTGAGCGAGGACGACGCGCGCGCCGTGCTCGACGCCTCCGCCAAGGCCGGCGTGACGTTCTTCGACACCGCGGACGTCTACGGCGACGGGCGCAGCGAGCAGATCATCGGCGGCTACCTCGCCGACAACCCGGGCCACGCGATCACCGTCGCGACGAAGATGGGGCGCCGCGAGGCCCAGGACGCGGACAACTTCACGCTCGCGAAGTTCCGCGAGTGGACCGACCGCTCGCGTCGCAACCTCCGGACGGACCGCCTCGACCTCGTCCAGCTCCACTGCCCCCCGACGGCGGTCTACTCGCGCGACGAGGTGTACGACGGCCTCGACACCCTCGTCGCCGAGGGCGCGATCGCGAGCTACGGCGTGAGCGTCGAGACGGTCGACGAGGCGCTCACCGCCATCGCGCGCCCCGGTGTCGCGACCGTGCAGATCATCCTCAACGCGTTCCGGCTCAAGCCCCTGGACGCCGTCCTGCCCGCGGCGTCCGCCGCCGGGGTCGGCGTCATCGCGCGCGTGCCGCTCGCGTCCGGCCTGCTGTCGGGGAAGTACACGAAGGACACGACCTTCGCGGCCGACGACCACCGCACCTACAACCGCGACGGGAGCGCGTTCGACGTCGGCGAGACGTTCTCGGGCGTCGACTTCGAGACCGGCGTCCAGGCGGCGGGCGAGTTCACCACGCTCGTGCAGGACGTCGTCGGGCAGGACCTCACGCCCGCCCAGGTCGCGATCGCGTGGGTCTGGCAGCAGCCCGGCGTGTCGACCGTCATCCCCGGCGCGCGCAACGTCGAGCAGGCGCGCTCGAACGCTGCGGCGGGTGACGCGGACGTCCTCGGCCCGCTCTTCACCTCGGGCGTCCGCGAGATCTACGACGAGCACCTGCGTGCGGCGATCCACGACCGCTGGTGACCCGCGAGATCGACCCCCACGTCGCCAGATCGACCCCCTGAGGGTCGATCTCGGACGCTCGGGTCGATCTGGCGACGGATGGCGGTGACGCCCCCCGGGCGGGCGCGACCGTGCCGCACGCACCGACGACGAAGGCCCCCTCCGTGCGGAGGGGGCCTTCGTCGCGTCCGGGGCCGGAGCCCGGCGGCGTCAGCGGGCGAACGCCTGCTCGAGGAGCACGGCCTGCTGGGCCTGGTGCTTCTTGGCCGTGCCGGCGGCGGTCGACGCCGACGCCGGGCGAGAGACGACGCTCACGCGCGGCAGGTCCTCCGGCAGGTTGATGTGCACGAACGACCAGGCGCCCTGGTTCTCCGGCTCGTCCTGGACCCACACGACCTCGGCGCCCGGGTACTTCGCGAGCTCGGCCCGGATGCCGTCGACGTCGAGCGGGTAGAGCTGCTCGAGGCGGACGAGCGCGACGCCCTCGTCGCCGCGCTTGGTGCGCTCGGCGAGGAGGTCGTAGTACACCCGGCCCGTGCTGAGGAGCACGCGGTCGACCTTCGCCGGGTCGACCGTCGCGTCCGCGATGACGGGCTGGAACGTGCCGGTCGTGAAGTCCTCGACGCTCGACGCGGCGGCCTTGAGGCGCAGGAGCTGCTTCGGCGTGAACACGATGAGCGGACGACGCGGGCGGGCGTACGCCTGCTGACGCAGCAGGTGGAAGTACGACGCGGGCGTCGACGGCTGCGCGACCGTCATGTTGTCCTCGGCGGCGAGCTGCAGGAACCGCTCGATGCGCGCGGACGAGTGGTCCGGCCCCTGGCCCTCGTAGCCGTGGGGGAGGAGCATGACGACCGAGGAGTACTGGCCCCACTTCTGCTCGGCGGACGAGATGAACTCGTCGATCACCGTCTGGGCGCCGTTGACGAAGTCGCCGAACTGCGCCTCCCACAGCACGAGCGCGTCAGGACGCTCGACCGAGTAGCCGTACTCGAACCCGAGCGCGGCGTACTCCGACAGCGACGAGTCGTAGACCCAGAACTTGGCCTGGTCCGCCGACAGGTACAGCAGCGGCGTCCACTCGGCGCCCGTCTCGCGGTCGTGCAGGACGGCGTGGCGCTGCACGAACGTGCCGCGGCGCGAGTCCTGCCCGGCGAGGCGCACGGGCGTGCCCTCCGCGAGGAGCGAGCCGAACGCGGCGAGCTCGCCGAAGCCCCAGTCGATGCCGCCCTCGACGGACATCTGCCGGCGCTTCTCGAGGAGCTGCGCGAGCTTGGGGTGGACGGTGAAGCCCTCCGGCGGCGCGACGTGCACCTGGCCGACGCGCTCGAGGACCGAGCGGTCGATCGCCGTCTTCCAGCCGACCATCGTGCCCGCGTCCTCGAGCTGGGACTCCGGGCGCTCGAGGCCGGCGACCGGCTCGCGGTCCGCTGCGGGCGTGAAGCCGCCCTCCTTGGTCTCGGTGAAGACGCGCTCGAGCTGGGCCTGGTAGTCCTGGAGGACGTGCTCGGCCTCCTCGAGCGTGATGTCGCCGCGCGCGACGAGGTTCTCGGTGTACAGCTTGCGCACCGAGCGCTTGGCCTCGATGAGGTTGTACATGAGCGGCTGCGTCATCGAGGGGTCGTCGCCCTCGTTGTGCCCGCGGCGGCGGTAGCAGATCAGGTCGATGATCACGTCGCGGTCGAACTGCTCGCGGAACGCGAACGCCAGCTCTGCGACGCGCACGCACGCCTCGGGGTCGTCGCCGTTCACGTGGAAGATCGGGACCTGGTAGCCCTTGGCGACGTCCGTCGCGTACGTGGTCGAGCGCGACGACGACGGGCCGGTCGTGAAGCCGACCTGGTTGTTGATGATGACGTGCACCGTGCCGCCCGTGCGGTACCCGCGCAGCTGCGCGAGGTTGAGCACCTCGGGCACGACGCCCTGGCCCGCGAAGGCCGCGTCGCCGTGGATGAGGATCGGCAGGACGGAGAACCCGTCGCCGCCCAGGTCGATGCGGTCCTGCTTGGCGCGCACGATGCCCTCGAGCACCGGGTCGACAGCCTCGAGGTGGGACGGGTTGGCCGCGAGGTAGACCTTCGTCGTCGCCCCGCTCTCCGCCGTGAAGACGCCCTCGGTGCCGAGGTGGTACTTCACGTCGCCCGAGCCCTGCACGCTCTTCGGGTCGAGGTTGCCCTCGAACTCCGCGAAGATCTGCGCGTAGCTCTTGCCCGCGATGTTGGCGAGCACGTTGAGGCGACCGCGGTGGGCCATGCCGATGCCGACCTCGTCGAGGCCGTTCTCCGCCGCCTTCGACAGGATCGCGTCCAGGAGCGGGATGACCGACTCCCCGCCCTCGAGCGAGAAGCGCTTCTGCCCGACGAACTTGGTCTGGAGGAACGTCTCGAAGGCCTCGGCCGAGTTGAGGCGGCGCAGGATGCGGAGCTGGTCCTCGCGCGGCGTGCGGGCGTAGCCCGACTCGAGCCGCTCCTGGAGCCACTTGCGCTGCGTGCGGTCGGCCAGGTGCATGTACTCGACGCCGACCGTGCGGCAGTAGGAGTCGCGCAGCAGGCCGAGGATGTCGCGCAGCGAGGACTTCGTCCTGCCGCCGAAGCCGCCCGTGGGGAACGTGCGGTCCAGGTCCCACAGCGTCATGCCGTGGTTCTGGATGTCCAGGTCGCCGTGCTTGCGCTGCCGGTACGCGAGCGGGTCGGTGTCCGCCATGAGGTGGCCGCGGGACCGGTAGGAGTGGATGAGCTCCGCGATCTTCGCGGGCTTGGCCGCCTCGATCTCGGCGTCCGTGGTGTTGTCGCGGACCCAGCGCACCGGCTCGTAGGGGATGCGCAGCGCGGCGAACACGCGGTCGTAGAAGCCGTCCTCGCCGAGGAGCTTCTGCGACAGGATCCGCAGGAACTCGCCCGACTGGGCGCCCTGGATGATGCGGTGGTCGTAGGTCGACGTGATCGTCAGGACCTTCGAGATCCCCAGGCGCGCGAGGCGCTCGGTGGACGCGCCCGCGAACTCGGCGGGGTAGTCCATCGCGCCGACGCCGATGATCGTGCCCTGGCCGGCCATGAGGCGCGGGACCGAGTGCACCGTGCCGATGCCGCCGGGGTTGGTGAGCGAGATCGTCGTGCCGGCGAAGTCGTCGACGCCGAGCTTGCCGCCGCGCGCGCGGCGCACGAGGTCCTCGTAGGCCGCCCAGAACTGGGCGAAGTCCATCGACTCGGCCTTCTTGATGCTCGGCACGAGGAGCTGGCGCGACCCGTCCGGCTTGGCGAGGTCGATCGCGAGGCCGAAGTTGACGTGCGCCGGCTGGTTCACCGCGGGCTTGCCGTCGAGCTGCGTGTAGCTCGCGTTCATGACCGGCATGTCCGCCAGCGCCTCGACGAGCGCGAACCCGATGAGGTGCGTGAACGAGATCTTGCCGCCGCGGCCGCGCGCGAGGTGGTTGTTGATGACGATCCGGTTGTCGACCATGAGCTTGGCCGGCACCGCGCGCACCGACGTCGCCGTCGGCACCTGGATACTGGCCTCCATGTTCGTCACGACGCGCGCCGCGGGACCGCGGAGCTTCTGCACGTCGTCCGCGACGGTCTCCGCCTCGGCCGTCGGGGCGCCGGCGACCTTGCGGGCCGGGACCTGCGCGTACGGCGCGGTCGCGGGCTGGGCGGTCGCGACGGGACGCGTCGCCAGGACCGCCTCGGCGGCGGCGTTGACCGCCGGGTCGGCCGGGAGCTTCGGGGGCTTGACGCGCTGCGCCGCCTCGGCGGCGGCCGAGCCGTCCGTCACGGCGGCGGGGACGACCGGCGCGGCGGGGGCCGCCGGCGCCGCGGGGGCCGCCGGGGACCCGTTCACGGGCGTCGACGGCGCGTCGGCCGTCGTCGTGGCCGGCTCGGTACGCTCCGCCGGACGGTAGTCCTCGAAGAAGTCCCACCACGCGGGGTCCACCGCGTTCTTGTCCAGGAGGTACTGCTCGTACAGCTCGTCGACCAGCCACTCGTTCGCTCCGAACACGGAGCTTGCGTCGCTGATCGCCTCTGACTCAGCCTTCGGGGACACGCGAGGATCGCCCACTTTCACACACAGGTCGCTGTCGGTCACAGTCTGCGAGCAGACACGTGGCGGCACGCACGAGGCGTGGCGCCCGACGTCGGCACAGACTCGTCCGGATTCCGGACCACTCCAGCCTAGGCCCTCGACGGCGGCCCAGGGGGCTGCGCGGGACGTTCGCGCGCGGCCTGTTCGCGGGTTCTTCACGCCGCGTCTGGGCCTGGCAAACGTGACCCCACGCGGACCTCGTAGGACGGCAAGATCGCGGAATTCCAGGCCATCGCGAGGTATCCGGGCCGCGCGGTGTGACGGATCTCACTCGGCGTCGCTCGCCGGTGACCGCGCTGTCGACGACGGGCTCAGCGCGCGGTCGGGTCCTCGGCGCCCGGGTCGCCGAGCAGGTCGGGCTCGACGGGGTGGCCGTGCGCCGGGAGCGTGACGCGCATCGTCGCGCCGCTGCGCGAGTCCGCGACCTCGATCCGCCCGCCGTGCAGGTCGATCGCCCACCGGACGATCGCCAGGCCGATGCCCGTCCCGCCCGTCGAGCCGCCCGTCGTGGTGTGGGAACCGGTCGCGCTGGCGCGCGCGAAGCGTTCGAAGATGCGCTCGCGGTCCTCCTTGGCGATCCCCGGGCCCTCGTCCACGATCTCGAGCACGACGTCGTCGTCCACGGGATAGGCCTCGAGGCGGATCTCGCCCCCCTGCGGCGAGTGGCGGATCGCGTTCTGCAGGAGGTTCGTCACCACCTGGTGCAGGCGCTCGCGGTCCGCCTCGAGCACGAGGTCGGGCGGCGTGACGTCGACGACGTACCGCAGCTGCTTGCCGGCCTCCACCATCGACACGGCCTCGGCGTTCTCCTCGAGGAAGTCGCCCACGTCGATCTCGGTGACGTTGAGGGCCGCCGCGCCGGCCTCGATGCGCGACAGGTCCAGGAGGTAGGAGACGAGGCGCGTGAGGCGCTCCGTCTGCGCCAGGGCCATCTCCATGGTCGCGGGCGTCGGCTGCGTGACGCCGTCGACGACGTTCTCGAGCTGTGCCTGGAGCGCCGCGATCGGGGTCCGCAGCTCGTGCGACACGTTCGCGATGAGCTCGCGGCGCACCTGGTCGCTCGTCGCGAGGTCCTCCGCCATGACGTTGAACGCGACGGCGAGCTGGCCCACCTCGTCGCGGCTCGTCGCCCGCACGCGTCGCGTGTAGTCGCCGTCGGCCATGGCGCGCGCCGCCGCCGTCATCTCGCGCAACGGCGACGTCATGCCCCGCGCGAGGAGCTGGGTGAGCAGCAGCGACAGGACGATCGCGAGCGGGAACGTGCGCGACGGCCCGAGCTGGTTCTGGAGCCCGATCCACGTGATGAGGACCGCGAGCGTGACGGTCGCGGCGACGAGGACGCCGAGCTTGATCTTCAGCGAGCGGAACGAGTCGAGCGGCCGGACGTCGGGCAGGTGCGGGCGGATCGTGTGCGCCCGGTGCACGCCGTTCCGTGCCGGCGCGCTCGTCGGCCCGCCCGCGCCCCGGCCCGCGCCGTCGACCGGGTCGGCAGGGTCAGCGGGGTGGGAGGTCATCCGGCGGGCGGCTCGAACGCGTAGCCGACGCCGTGCACCGTGCGGATGAGGTCGGCGCCGAGCTTGCGGCGCAGGGCCTTGATGTGCGAGTCGACGGTGCGCGTGCCGCTCGCGTCCGCCCAGTCCCAGACCTCCGCGAGGAGGCGCTCGCGCGTGAGCACGGTCTTGGGCGAGCTCGCCAGCATGACGAGGAGCTCGAACTCGGTGGGCGTGAGGTGGACCTCCTCGCCCGCGCGGTAGACGCGGCGCTGGGCTTTGTCGATGGTCACGTCGCCGACCGTCATGGGCGGGTCGGTCGGGGCGGTGCTCGCGGCCTGCGTGGCGCGGTCGACCCGGCGCAGCAGCGCCTTGATGCGCGCGACGAGCTCGCGCATCGAGAAGGGCTTCGTCATGTAGTCGTCGGCGCCGACGCCGAGCCCGATGAGCATGTCGGTCTCGTCGTCGCGCGCGGTGAGCATGAGGATCGGCACGGGCTGCTCGGCCTGGATGCGCCGGGTCACCTCGAGGCCGTCGATGCCGGGCAGCATGACGTCGAGCACGATGACGTCCGGGCGCAGCCGCGTCGCGGCGTCGACGCCGGAGAGCCCGTCGCGCGCGACCTCGACGCGCCAGCCCTCCGCGCTCAGGCGCTGCGCGATCGCGGTCGCGATGGCGGGCTCGTCCTCGACGACGAGGACCGTCGCCGCCTGCTGCGGCGTGCCGCCGGCCAGGGGTGCCGTCGTGGGCACGGGCCCGCGGCCCGGGACGGGACCGGCGCCCGCGCCGGTCGGTGATGCGCTCGCTGCCCTCGGATCTGCCATGGGATACAGCGTGGCACACGTCGGCCCAGGTCGGCCGGATTTCGCCGTCGCCCGGCACCCGGGCGCCGCACGGCCGGGCGGCCCGGCGGGAGCGGGCGCTAGCATCGTCGGCACGATGAAGAGCACCTCTCGATTGCGGTGGAGCACCTCGTGGTAGGCGACTGGGTCATGGTCGCGCTCGGGGTGCTCCTCACCGCAGGCACCGCCGTCTTCGTGGCCAGCGAGTTCTCCCTGGTCACCCTCGACCCCGCCGTCCTCCCCGCGGGCGACGACCCCGACCAGGAGGGCGACAGACGCGGCTCCCCGCCGTCGGGCCGGACGGCCCGTGCCGACCGCCGCGACCGCAGCGTCCGGGCCGGTCTCAAGCACCTGTCGACCGAGCTGTCGTCCGCGCAGGTCGGCATCACGCTGACGACGATCCTCCTCGGCTACACGGCGCAGCCCGCCCTGCTCTCGCTGTTCGGCGCCGGGCTGGGCGCGACGGCGCTCGGGCAGGCGGCGTCCGCCGTCCTCGCCGGGGTCCTGGCCCTCCTCGTCGTGAACTTCGTCTCGATGCTCTTCGGCGAGCTCATCCCCAAGAACTTCGCCCTGAGCGCGCCCTACGCGACGGCCCGGCAGGTCGTTCCCGTGCAGCGCCAGTTCACCAAGCTGTTCCGGCCGGTGATCGCCGTCCTCAACGGCTCCGCCAACGCGATCCTGCGCCGGGTGGGCGTCGAGCCGCGCGAGGAGCTGTCCGGTGCGCGGTCGGCGTCGGAGCTCGCCGCGCTCGTGCGCCGCTCGGCCCAGGAGGGCACGCTCGACGTCTCCGTCGCGACGCTCCTCACCAACTCCATCGAGCTGGACGAGCTGAGCGCCGTCGACGTCATGACGGACCGGATGCGGATGGTCGTGGTCGACCGTGACGCGACGGCCGCGGACGTCGTCGACGCCGCGCGGCGGACCGGGCACTCCCGGTTCCCCGTCATCGGCGAGGACCGCGACGACGTCGTCGGTCTCGTCCACCTGCGTCGCGCGGTCGCCGTCCCGTACGAGCGCCGCGACGAGGTCCCGGCGGCCGCGCTCATGGTCGAGGCGCCGCGGGTCCCCGAGACCGTGCGGCTCGGCCCGCTGCTCGTCGAGCTGCGCGGGTTCGGGCTCCAGATGGCGGTCGTCGTCGACGAGTACGGCGGCACCTCGGGCGTCGTGACGCTCGAGGACGTCGTCGAGGAGCTCGTGGGCGACGTCGCGGACGAGCACGACCCCCGCCGCTCGGGCGCGGCGCGGCGCGCGGACGGCTCCTGGCTGGTCCCGGGCGTCATGCGGCCCGACGAGCTCACCGAGGTCACCGGGCTCCGCGTGCCCGAGGACGGCGCCTACGAGACGCTCGGCGGCCTCGTGATGGCGCGGCTCGGACGCGTGCCGGAGCCCGGTGACGAGGTCGTCGCGGGCGACGCGCGCGACCGCGTCGTGCTGCGCGTGGAGGCGATGGAAGGGCGGCGCGTCGAGCGGCTCTCCGTCCGCGCGACCCCCGTGGAGGTGGAGTCGTGAGCTCGACCACCGCCCTCCTCGTCGCCGTCCTGCTGCTCGCGGGGAACGCGTTCTTCGTCGGTGCGGAGTTCGCGGTCATCTCCGCGCGCCGCTCGGCGATCGAGCCGCTCGCCGCGCAGGGGAACCGCCGGGCGCAGACCGTCCTGTGGGCGATGGAGAACGTGTCCCTCATGCTCGCGTGCGCCCAGCTCGGCGTGACGGTCTGCTCGACGGGCCTCGGCGTCGTCGCGGAGCCCGCGCTCGCGCACCTCATCGAGGACCCGCTGCACGCCCTGGGCGTGAGCACGTCGCTCGCCCACCCCATCGCCTTCGTCGTCGCGCTCGCGATCGTCGTCTACCTCCACGTGGTGCTGGGGGAGATGGTCCCGAAGAACCTCGCGGTCGCCGGTCCCGAGACGGCGGTCATGTGGTTCGGGCCTCCGCTCGTGTGGATCGGGCGGGTGCTCCGACCGGTCATCGTCGCGCTCAACTGGCTCGCGAACCACGCCGTCCGGGCGACGGGGGTCGAACCCAAGGACGAGGTCGCCTCGGCGTTCACCGCCGAGGAGGTCCAGTCGATCGTCGAGCACTCCCAGGCGGAGGGCGTGCTCCGGGACGAGCAGGGGCTCCTCTCGGGCGCGATCGAGTTCTCCGAGCGCACCGCGCAGGACGTCATGGTGCCCGTCGTCGACCTCGTCACGGTCACCGAGGGCTGCACGCCCGAGGAGGTCGAGCGGCTCGTCGCGAAGACCGGGTTCTCGCGGTTCGCGGTCGCCGACGCCTCGGGCGAGCTCGTGGGCTACCTCCACGTCAAGGACGTGCTCTACGCCGACGAGACGACGCGCGGGGTGCCGGTCCCGTCCTGGCGCGTGCGGGCGCTCGCGACCGCCGCCCCGGGCGACGAGGTCGAGGACGCGCTCCGGGCGATGCAGCGTTCGGGCGCGCACCTGGCGCGCGTCGACGCGCCCGAGGGCGGCGGCGCCCTCGGCGTCGTGTTCCTCGAGGACATCCTCGAGGAGCTCGTGGGGGAGGTGCGCGACGCCATGCAGCGTCGCCACTGACGAGCGCTCTCGGCGCCCGGCACGGGTCCTGAGCAGGGGACTTGGCATCGTCGGAGTGCTTCGTTACTGTTCCGTGATTGATCGGTCGTCGGTGGCCCGAGAGCCACCCCGAAGGGTGAGAGGCAGGTGGCGGGTGGAGTCGCAGCAGACCGACGCACCCGCCCTCGAGTCCCGACGGGCACGGCGCGAGGCGGAGCAGGGCTCCCGTCGTCGTCGTCCCCAGGCGCAGGTCTCCAGCCAGCACCGCTGGATGCCGCGCATCGCCGTCCTCGGGACGCTCGCCGCCGCGACGATCGCGATGCCCCTCTCCGCCGGCGCGGACGACGCCCTGGGCACCGGGTCGCCCTTCGAGCCCGAGACGCGACCGCTTGGCCCCAGCGCGCTCGACCTCGCGACCGCCGGGTCGACGGCGCCCGCGGTCTCCCAAAGCGTCGCGGCCGCACCCCGCGTCGAGGTGCGGCGCGAGGCCGCCTCCCGGTCCGCGGCGCGCGACCCCCTCCCCGGCTGCGATCCCGCCGTGCGCCCCGCCGGCACCAACGGCAAGCTCGACGAGCACGCGCTGTGCGAGCTCTGGCAGGCCGGTGAGCACCTGCGGCCCGACGCGGCCGTCTCGCTGTCGGCCATGAACGAGGCCTTCCGCGCGACGTTCGGTCGCGACCTGTGCCTCGTCTCGTCGTACCGGACGCTCTCGACGCAGGTCTCGCTCAAGTCGTCCCGCGGCGCGTTCGCCGCACCTCCCGGCTGGTCCATGCACGGGTGGGGGCTCGCGATCGACCTGTGCTCGGTCGAGACCGGCTCGCGCGAGGTCTACGCGTGGATCAACCAGAACGGTGCCACCTACGGCTGGGCCAACCCCGCCTGGGCCAAGCGCGGCGGCAGCGGCGCCTACGAGCCGTGGCACTTCGAGTTCGTCCAGGGCGTCGAGGAGATCCAGAACTCCTGACGCGCGGCCGGTCGTCCTCCGCCACGGCCCTCGCCGCCGTATCGTCGGAACCGTGGCCGACCTGCTCCTCGCCGCGGTCGTCCTGCGCCGTCCCGAGCACGCGCTCGCCGCGCAGGTGCTGAGCCTCGCCCTCTCCGGACTCGTCCGGGTGGAGCCGACGGCGCCCGGGTCGCCCCCGGCTCTCGTCCTCCTCGACCCCGAGCCCGTCTCCGCGCGCGACCGCGTCGCGCTCCGTGCGATGTTCGGCGACGACGCCGGGCGGGGGACGCGCGTCGTGCTCGACCCCGCGGACGAGGGCCTCCGCGCCCGGGTGCGCTCCGCCTCGCGCGACGTCGTGCGGACCGCGCGCCGCGACGGCTACCTCGAGACCGGGCGGGCGCGCCGCCTCACGGAGAAGGGCGAGGCCGTGCGGTCGGAGCTCGTGGCGCTGGAGGACGCCGTCGAGCGGGAGGTCGCTGACGCCCGCGCGCACAACCACGCGCGCGAGCACGTCTCCTCCGGCGCGCTCCCGTGGGCCGTGCTGTTCGGGCACGAGCCCGGGTGGGTGCCGGTCGACCGTCGGACGGTCCGGTTCGACGTCGCCGCCGTGTGCCACGCGGCCGACGCGCTGCGCTGACGGCGTCCGTGCGCGGCTCCTTCGCACGACGACCCCGCGCCCGGGGCGGTGGTCGTCGACGGCGCCGGACCTACGGTCCCGCGAGCCGCTCGTTGTGCCCGAAGTCCTGGAGGAACCGCGGCCCGGACGCCGCGAGCTCGGCCTCGAACTCCTCGCGCCACGAGCCGTAGGGCCGGTTGGCCAGGGCGTCGTTGGAGAAGCGGGGGTCGTCCGTGAGCTCCGTGACGCAGAACGCGGGGATCTGGAGGTCCGTGACGGGGCCGGTGCGCTCGCACTCCGCGACGACGAGCGGGTGGTTCGCGCCGCCGAACACGTCGACGACCCAGCCGTCCGCCCCGACCCACACCGAGTACCGCGTCTTGACCACGCGCGCGCCGCCACGCCGGATCATCTGCACGCCCACCGCGACGTCGACCTCGCGCTCCGCCTCGTACCGCGTCCCGCCCGCCATGGGCCCCTTCACCGTGAGCGTGCACAGGTCGACGGCGGGCGCGAACCGGTCGAGCAGGCGGACCGGGTCCGTCTCCGCGTCCATCGTCGCGTCGACCGTCGGCACCTTGGCACGCAGCCGCAGCGCGTAGCCCTCGTCCGCCAGGTAGTAGCTCTGCACGATGAGCGCCGGTGCGTCGCGCAGGTCCTCGGGCAGGTCGCGCACGAGGAACCGGCGCTCGAACTCGAAGTCCCCGTAGCCGCCGTCGGTCATGGCCCCACCGTAGCGGGACGACGGGAGGTGCGGCGGTGGACGGGCGGGCCCGGAGACGGCGCGAGCCCGGCCGCCGGAGGCGGGCCGGGCTCGTCGGAGCGGAGCGAGGTGCCCTCGATAGGATTCGAACCTACGACCTTCTGCTCCGGAGGCAGACGCTCTATCCACTGAGCTACGAGGGCGAGCGCCGACGGTGACCGTCGACGCGATGCACGAGACTACCAGCACGTCCGGGGTGCGCGGACCCTCCTCGGGCCGGCGTGACTCTCCAGCGGCGCGCGGGCTACTCCCCCCGCGCGAGCAGCCCGTCGACGTCCGGGAGGGCGTCGAACCGCGTGAACGTGCCCGCCTCGGCGATCTCCCGGGCCGCGGCGAGCCAGCCGCCCCAGGCCGTGCGGGCCAGGGTGCCCCCGACGCTGACCCGTCGGACGCCGACCGCGGCCGCCTCCGCGACCGTCGTGAACGGGGCGTTGATCAGCAGGTTCACCGGCGTGGGCGCTACGGCCTCGACGATCGCGGCGGCGTGCTCGAGCGAGGTGATCCGGGGCGCGTAGAGGCAGTCGGCACCGGCTTCGGCGTAGGCCACGAGCCGGCGCAGCGTCTCGTCGATGTCCGGGTGCCCGACGACGAACCCTTCCGAGCGCCCCGTGAGCAGGACGCCGGTACCGCTCGCGTCGATCGCCTCCCGGGCCGCCCGGACCCGCTCCGCGGCGAGGCCGAGGTCGTGCAGCGGCCGGTCCGCGTCCCCCGTGGAGTCCTCGATCGACAGCCCCGCGACGCCGGTCGCCACGGCCCGGGTCACATGGGCCGCCACGCCGTCCGGGTCCGTTGCGTAGCCGCCCTCGAAGTCGGCGTTCACCGGTACGCCGACGGCTGCGGCGACGACGCCGAGGTGGTCGAGCACGTCCTCGAGCCCGACCCCGGCGTCCGGAGCCCCCCGGGTCCACGCGAACCCGGCGCTCGTCGTGGCGAGGGCCGGGAAGCCGAGCTGTTCCAGCACGCGGGCGCTGCCGACGTCCCACGGGTTCGGCATCACGAAGCAACCGGCCTCGTGCAGGCGGTGGAACTCGGCGACGCGGTCGTCCATGACGGCTCCTCGGCTCGGCGGTCGGTGCGGCCGCTCACGACGCCGTTCGTCGCCGTCGCACCTGCCTCCATCTGACGCCCGACCGCCGGGGCGCCACAACCCCTCGCCTCGTCCGGGTGCGGCCGCGAGCCGCGGCCCCGGCCCCGTCCGGGATCCGGAGGCACGGCGACGGAGCGCGCTCGTGCCTCGGTAGAATCGCCCGGTGACCCCCGACGAGCTCTCCGAAGCGCTGAGCGCTGCCCTGGCCGCCGCCGTCGCCGACGGCACCCTCGCCCTGGACCCCGCCGCGGTCCCCGAGCGCGTCCACGTGGAGCGACCCCGCCAGCGCGAGCACGGGGACTGGGCCACGAACGTCGCGCTGCAGCTCGCCAAGAAGGCGGGCACGACGCCGCGCGCGCTCGCCGAGGACCTCGCGACGCGGCTCGCCGCGACCCCGGGCGTCAAGGCCGTGGACGTCGCCGGCCCGGGCTTCCTCAACATCACGCTCGACGCGGCCGCCGCGGGCGAGCTCGCGCGCACGATCGTCGAGGCCGGCCCGGCGTACGGGCGCGGCGACTCCGAGGCGGGCAAGAAGGTCAACCTCGAGTTCGTGTCCGCGAACCCGACGGGCCCGATCCACATCGGCGGCGTCCGCTGGGCCGCCGTCGGCGACTCGCTCGCACGCGTGCTCGAGGCGAGCGGCGCCGACGTCACGCGCGAGTACTACTTCAACGACCACGGCGCGCAGATCGACCGCTTCGCGCGCTCGCTCCTCGCGCGTGCCCGCGGCCTGGAGGCGCCCGAGGACGGGTACGGCGGCGAGTACATCAGCGAGATCGCAGAGGCGGTCATCGCGGACGCGGTCGCCGCCGGCGACCCCGACCCGCGCACGCTCCCGGACGCCGAGGCGCAGGAGGTCTTCCGGGCGCGGGGCGTCGAGCGCATGTTCGGCGAGATCAAGGCGTCGCTGCACGACTTCGGCGTCGACTTCGACGTGTACTTCCACGAGGACTCGCTGCACGAGTCGGGTGCCGTGGAGCGGGCCGTCGAGCGCCTGCGCGAGTCGGGCCACATGTTCGAGCAGGACGGCGCGACGTGGCTGCGCACGACCGACTTCGGCGACGACAAGGACCGCGTCGTCATCAAGTCGGACGGCGACGCCGCGTACATCGCGGGCGACATCGCGTACTACCTCGACAAGCGCGAGCGCGGCTTCGACGAGGTCATCATCATGCTCGGCGCCGACCACCACGGGTACGTGGGCCGCATGATGGCGGTCTGCGCGGCCTTCGGCGACACCCCGGGGAAGAACCTCCAGCTCCTCATCGGGCAGATGGTCAACCTCGTCAAGGACGGCCAGCCCGTGCGCATGTCCAAGCGCGCCGGCACGGTCGTGACGCTCGAGGACCTGGTGGGCGCCGTCGGCGTCGACGCCGCGCGCTACTCGCTCGCGCGCTCGTCCGCGGACCAGAACATCGACCTCGACCTCGACCTGCTCGCGCGGGCGACGAACGAGAACCCCGTCTACTACGTGCAGTACGCGCACTCGCGCACGGCGGCGGTGGACCGCAACGCGGCCGACCGCGGGGTCGCGCGCGCCGACGGGTTCGAGCCCGCGCTGCTCGACCACCCGAGCGAGGCCGCGCTGATCGGGCGCCTCACGGAGTTCCCGCGCATCGTGGCCCAGGCGGCGGAGCTGCGCGAGCCGCACCGCGTCGCGCGCTACCTCGAGGCGCTCGCCGGGGACTACCACACGTGGTACCAGCAGAAGTCGCAGCGCGTGCTGCCGTACCCGGACGAGGAGGTCACGGACACGCACCGCACGCGCCTGTGGCTCAACGACGCGGTGCGCCAGGTGCTCGCCAACGGCCTCGGCCTGCTCGGCGTGACCGCACCGGAGCGCATGTGAGCACGGGTCTGCCGGGGCACCCCGGCGAGCCGTGGTCGCGGGGCGTGCGCCGTCGGGAGGACGGCGCGGTCGAGGTCGCGGGCGTCGCCGTCCACGACCTCGCGGCCGAGCACGGCACGCCCGCGTACGTGCTCGACGAGGCGGACTTCCGCACGCGCGCCCGGGCGTACCGCACCGCCTTCGAGACGGCGTTCCGCGCCGTCAGGTCGGACGTGGACGTCTACTACGCGGGCAAGGCCCTGCTGACGGTGGCCGTGGCGCGCTGGGCGCGCGAGGAGGGCCTGCGGGTCGACACCGCGAGCGGGGGAGAGCTCGCGGTCGCGCTGCGCGCGGGCGTCCCGGGCGCCGAGATCGGCCTGCACGGCAACAACAAGTCCGACGCCGAGATCGGCCGGGCGCTCGACGAGGGCGTCGGTCGGATCATCGTCGACTCGCTCGTCGAGGTCGAGCGCGTCGCGCGCCTCGCGGGGGAGCGCGGCGTCGTCGCGCCCGTCATGGTGCGCGTCACGACGGGCGTCCACGCCGGCGGGCACGAGTACATCTCGACCGCGCACGAGGACCAGAAGTTCGGCCTGTCGATCGCCGCGCCACGCACGGCGGACGGTGACCGGTCCGGAGACTCCCCGGCCATGACCGCGCTGCTCGACGTGGTCGCGCGCCCCGAGCTGCACCTGCTGGGGATCCACTCGCACATCGGGTCGCAGATCCTCGACCCGTCGGGCTTCGAGGTCGCCGCGCGCGCGGTGCTGGAGCTGCGCGCGGAGCTCGCGGCGCGCACCGGCGTGCTCGTCGACGAGGTGGACGTCGGCGGCGGGTACGGCATCGCGTACCTCCCCGGGGAGGTCGCGCTCGACCCCGAGCGCGTCGCGAAGGACGTCGCCGCCGCGGTGGACGCCGTGGCGGCGGAGCTCGGCACGCCCCTTCCGCGTTTCTCGATCGAGCCGGGTCGCGCGATCGTCGGGCCGGCCGGCCTCACGCTCTACACCGTGGGCACGGTCAAGCCGGTGACGCTCGACGACGGCCGTGTGCGCACGTACGTGTCCGTCGACGGCGGGATGAGCGACAACATCCGCCCGGCGCTCTACGAGGCGCAGTACCACGCGGAGGTCGTCGGCCGGGCGTCGACCGCGCAGCCCGTGCTCGCGCGCGTCGTCGGCAAGCACTGCGAGAGCGGCGACATCGTCGTCCACGAGGTGCGGCTCCCGGGCGACGTGCGCGCGGGGGACCTCCTCGCGGTCCCCGCGACCGGTGCGTACGGCCGCTCGATGGCGTCGAACTACAACCTGCTGACGCGCCCGCCCGTGGTCGCCGTGCGCGACGGCGCGAGCCGCGTGCTCGTCCGCCGCGAGACCGTGGACGACCTTCTCGCGCTCGACGAGGGCTGACCCGCCCACCCAAGCACCCTGCTCCGACGGCCCGTGACCTGCCAGGTCACGGGCCGTCGTCGTGCGTGCGGACCCGAGCACTCGCGGAGGGCGGGCGTGACGGGTGCCACAGTTCTGGCGCTCTGTCAGATGCTTGTCAGGTTAGGCTTTGCTAAATAAGGTAAGGCACGGCTTACCTCAACGTCCGAGCGCGCACCTGGTGTGCGTGCCGAACCGGAGCACCGCACCCATGCCTCAGGACTCTCCCCGTCCGCCCCGCACCGCCCCGTCCTCACGACCCGCCCGTCGCAGCGCCCGCCCTGTCCCGGTGGTCGTGCTCGGTGCGCTGCTCGCCGTCCTGACCGCCTGCTCCCTGACCGGCGCCGCCGGCACCGGGGTCGGCGCCGCGGCCGTCGACACCACGCCGCTCACCGAGCTCGACGCTCTGGACGACCCCCGGTCGTACGTGGGGGAGTCGACCGCGGTCCTCGCGGACTCCGCGGTCGACCCCGTCGCGGACGACCCGCAGCCGACCCTGCCCGCCACGGTGACCGACACGCAGGGCACCGAGGTCACCGTCACCGACACGAGCCGCATCCTCGCGGTCGACCTCTACGGCTCCACGGCGCGCATCGTGTTCGAGCTCGGCCTGGGGGAGAACGTCGTCGGTCGCGACCTGTCGTCGGGGTTCGAGGAGATCGCTGACGAGCCGCTCGTCACCACGAACGGGCACGAGCTGAGCGGCGAGGCCATCCTGGAGCTCGCGCCGACGGTGATCATCACCGACACGACGCTCGGGCCCTGGGACGTGGTCCTCCAGATGCGCGACGCGGGGATCCCCGTCGTCGTCGTGGACTCCCACCGGAACCTGGACAACGTCGGCACGCTGATCCAGCAGGTCGCGGACGCGCTGGGCGTCCCCGAGGAGGGCGCGGCGCTCGCGGAGCGCACGCAGACCGAGATCGACGCGAAGCTCGCGGAGATCGCGGCGCTCGTCCCGCAGGACCCGGCGGACCGCCTGCGCATCGCGTTCCTCTACGTGCGCGGCCAGGCCGGGGTGTACTACCTGTTCGGCTCCGGCTCGGGCGCCGACTCGCTCGTCAACGCCCTGGGCGGGGTCGACGTCGCGACCGAGATCGGCTGGGACGGGATGCGGCCCGTGAACGACGAGGGTCTCGTCGCCATGCAGCCGGACCTCCTCCTCATGATGACGAAGGGCCTCGAGTCCGTCGACGGCGTGGACGGCCTGCTCGAGCAGCTCCCCGCGATCGCCCAGACGCCCGCGGGCCAGCACCGGCGCATCGTCGACATGGCCGACACCGAGATCCTCAGCTACGGCCCGAGCACCGCAGGGGTGCTCGACGCCCTCGCCCGCGCGATCTACGCGCCGGCTCCTGGGGACGCCTCGTGACGACGACGCACGCCCCGGGGGACGCCACCACCGAGGACGCCACGACCGACGACGCCGTCGCGACGCTGCGGGACCTCGACGGCCCGGTCGCGCTGCCGCCGGCCCGGCCCGCGCGCGTCACCGCGCTCTTCGCCGCCCTGGGCGTCCTGCTCGTCGTGCTCGGCCTGGTCTCCGCCGGGGTCGGGCAGCTCCACGTGGCGCCGCTCGAGGTGCTCGGGTCGGTGCTGCACCGCCTCGGGCTCGACCTCGGTCCGCTGCCGTCGCACCCCAACGGCGACGCGGCGCTGTGGACCATCCGGTTCCCGCGCGTCGTCATGGCGATGACCGTGGGCGCGGCGCTCGCGACGGCGGGCGCCGTCATGCAGGGCGTGTTCGGCAACCCGCTCGCCGAGCCGGGTGTCGTGGGGGTCTCGGCGGGGGCGGCCGTCGCCGCGTGCTCGACCATCGTCTTCGGCATCACGCTGCTGGGCCCGTGGACCATCGCCGTCGCGGCGTTCGTCGGCGGGCTGCTCACGACGCTCCTCGTCTACGCGCTCGCGCGCTCGCAGGGCCGCACCGAGGTCGTGACGCTCGTGCTCACGGGCGTCGCGGTGAACGCCGTGTGCGGCGCAGGCCTGGCGTTCCTCACGTTCCTCGGTGACACGCAGGCGCGCGAGCAGATCGTCTTCTGGCAGCTCGGCAGCCTCAACGGCACCCGGTGGCCGTACGTCGCGATCGTCCTGCCGCTCGTGCTCGTCGGGATCGGGGTGGCCGTCGTCCTCGCCCGTCGGCTCGACCTGCTCGCGCTCGGCGAGCGCGCCGCGCGCCACCTCGGTGTCGACGTCGAGCGGCTGCGGGTCGTGTGCATCGTCGCCGTCGCGCTGCTCACGGGGGCGGCGGTCGCGTTCTGCGGGATCATCGCGTTCGTCGGGCTCGTCGTGCCGCACCTCGTGCGCATGGTCGTCGGGCCGGGGCACCGCGTGCTGGTCCCCGCGAGCGCGCTCGGCGGCGCGGTGCTGCTCACCGGCGCCGACCTGGTCGCCCGCACCGCGGTGCCGTACGCGGACCTGCCGCTGGGCATGCTCACCGCGCTCGTCGGCGGGCCGTTCTTCTTCTGGCTCCTGCGCCGCACGCGCCGCACGGCGGGAGGCTGGGCATGACCGCGAACCCGGAGCGGCCCGTGCTGAGCGCACGCGGCGTCGGCGTGCGGATCGACGGCGCGACGATCCTCGCGGACGTCGACCTCGACGCCCACGCAGGTGAGGTCCTCGTGCTCGTGGGGCCCAACGGCGCGGGGAAGTCGACTCTGCTGGGTGTCCTCGCGGGCGACACGACACCGACGAGCGGGACCGTCGCGTGGGAGGGCGAGCCGCTCGCCGCGATCGGTGTCGCCGAGCTTGCCCGACGCCGCGCGGTGCTCCTCCAGGAGACGCGCCTCAGCTTCCCGTTCCGCGTCGTCGACGTCGTCCGCATGGGCCGTGCGCCGTGGCGGGGCACGGCGCGCGAGGAGCACGACGACGAGGCCGTGGCGCGCGCCCACGTGACCGCCGACGTCCTGCACCTCGCCGCCCGGCGGTTCCCGAGCCTGTCGGGAGGGGAGAAGGCCCGCGCGTCGTTCGCGCGCGTCCTCGCCCAGGAGCCCCGGCTCCTGCTCCTCGACGAGCCGACCGCCGCCCTCGACATCCGGCACCAGGAGCACGTGCTCGCCCAGGCCAGGGAGCGCGCGCGGGCGGGCGACGCCGTCGTCGTCGTGCTGCACGACCTCTCGCTCGCCGCCGCGTGGGCGGACCGCGTCGTCGTGCTCGACGGCGGCCGGGTCGCCGGCGTGGGGACGCCCGACGAGGTGCTGACCGACGACCTGCTGACCCGCGTCTACCGCCACCCCGTGCGCACGCTGCGCCACCCCGAGACGGGCGAGCTGCTCGTGCTCCCGGCGCGCACCGCCACCTTGTCGACCCCGGAGCCGTCCCTCCCATGACCACCCCGACGATCCCGACCACGCACCTCCCGGCCCGCGCCCGGCGGCGCTCCGGCGCACGCACGGCGCTCGTCGCGCTGCTCGCCCTCCTCGTGACCGCGTCCGCGACCGTCGTGGGGACGGCCGTCGGTGCCGCTCCCGCGCAGGCGGCAGCGCGCGTGACCGTGACGAACGACCACGGCCGCGCCGAGGCCGACCCGAACTACTCGACGACGCTCACGCTCAGCGGCTCCGGGTTCCAGTCGATTCAGGGGGCCTTCGGCGGCGTGTACGTGTTCTTCGGCTGGGTGTCCGACCCCGCGGGCGGGGCCTGGGCGCCGAGCCGCGGCGGCAGCACCGGGGCGGACTACCGGTACGTGCCCGACTCGGAGCAGGCCGACAACCAGGGCTTCCAGCGGTTCGTCGCGTTCCCGGGCTCGGACACGGAGTACGCCGCGAACGGCGGCGTCATCGCCGCCGACGGCACGTGGTCGACGCGGCTCGTGGTCCCGGGACCGACCTTCCAGGCGCTCGACCGCGGCGGGAACGCGGTGACCGTCGACTGTCGCGAGGTGCAGTGCGGGGTCATCACGATCGGGGCGCACGGCGTGCCGAACGCCACCAACGAGACGTTCACGCCCGTCGCGTTCACCGCCGCCCAGGCGGGCGGGGGCGGCGGCACGACGTCGAGCACGGCGTCGGGCGCTACCTCCGGCGCCGAGGACGAGGCGGCCGGCGTCCAGGCAGGACAGGCCGAGACCGCACCCACGCCGGCCGCCGCGGCCGGCACGGCGACCATCGGTGTCGACCAGGCGACCGCCGTCGCCGGCCGTGCGCTGAGCTTCGTGGCGCAGGGCTTCCAGTCGGGGGAGCAGGTGGTGGGGGTCCTCGACGACGGCGTGCTCGCCGTCGGGCCGCTCACGGCCGGGAACCAGGGCGAGGTCGCGGGCCTGCTCGAGCTGCCCGCGGACCTGCGGGTCGGGACGCACGTCCTCCGCCTGACGGGCGCGGGGTCGGGCCTCGCGCCCGAGGTCGAGATCACGGTCCGCAGGGACCCCGCCGCGGTGGCCGCGGAGGAGGCCGCGGCCGAGGCGGCCGCGAGCGCCGGGCAGGGCTACTCGGCGGCCGAGATCGCCGTCGGCGTGGCTGCGCTCGTGCTGCTCCTCGTGCTCGTCTCGTCGTTCGTCTCCGCGCGTCGCCGGCGGCGTGCGGCTCGCGCGGACACGGGAGCGACCGGCGGTTCCGGGGTCGCGCGGGAGGCGACGGCGGACGTCGGACCCGAGCGCGAAGCGGCGGCACCGCCGGTCCCGGCCCGGTACGACGGCCCGCACGACGGTGCGCCGACCCAGAGCCTGCCGCCCGTGGTCGTCCCGCAGGGCGAACCGGTGGGGCGGCACGCATGAGCGCCCGGACGCGCGCGCGGCGAGGGGGAGTCCGGCTCGTGGCGCTCGCGGGGCTCGCGCTGGTCGCCGTCCTGGGTGGCGTCGTCCCGGCGACGGCTGCGGCGGGCCCCGGTGGAGGGCTCGGCGTCGACGACGACGGCAGGCCCGACTCCGCAGGGCTGCCGGTGACGGTGACCGTCCCGACCCTGGACGTGGCCGGCGGCCCGTTCACCGTGTCCGACGCCCAGCTCCGCTGGGGCCTCAACCACGAGGCGGGCAGCGCCGCGTTCTTCGGCGGCTGCAACTTCCTCATGGCGGGCGTGCCCGGGAGCGACGGCGACACCCACGGCGGCAAGGTCTGGACCGAGGCGCACGGCTTCTACCGCGCGAGCGAGGGCGACGTGCGCGTCGTGCGGACCGACGCGTCGGGCGTGGAGCGCACCGCGACCTTCGCGACGCGGTGCCAGGCGCCCGACGGGCAGCAGGTGTCGCTCGCGAACAACCTCAGCACCGGCGGGCAGGTCGTCGTCGACGGCGGCGCCGGGACCGTGGACCCCGAGGCAGGGACCGCGACGATCCGCTGGAAGGGCACGTTCACGACCGTCTTCTACGGCGGCCTGACCTACTGGTGGGCCAGCGACCCCGTGCTCACCGTCCGGGCCGACGGCACGGGCGAGCTCACCGCGACCGCGGGCGGGTTCGGCACGTCCATGGAAGACATGACCCGGTGGGAGCGGCTGCCCGCGACGCAGGTCGTGCTCGCCGACCTCGAGAAGGTCCTGCTGGGTGACCGCGCCGGCTTCCGTGCGGTGCCGCGCTACCTCGGCGTCACGACCGCCGCGTCCGGTCTCACCGTCCGGCAGGCGGCGCGGACGAGCGACAACGCCGCCCACTGGGGGGCCTTCCCGACGAGCTTCGTGGAGTTCCAGGTGCGCACCGGACAGGCCGCCTACTGGTACACGTCGGGCGGCCAGCGCGACTGGGCGAAGGTCGCTGCGCCGCTGTACGTGAGCTACGACGCCGACGCGCCCGTCCCGCAGGAGCCGGGCGGCGAGGCGACGCCGCCGGCGGGGACGGTGTCCAACCCCGTGCTCACGCCCCCCGGCGTCCGCCCCGGGCCCGGCGCGGGGACAGGGAGCGGGTCGTCCGCCCCCCGGGCGCCGTCCTCGCTCGGGCCGCCGACGGACACGGCCGCGCCCGTCGCGTTCCTCGCGAGCCCCGCCGCCACGATCGGCGCCGCACGCACCGGGCTCGTGCCCGAGCTCGCGGACGCCCTGCGCGACCCGTCGCAACGGCTCGCGCTCATGACCACCGGGCTGCTGCTCGCCTCCGCGGGCACGGTCGTCGGGTTCCGGAAGGGCTGGCTCGTCCTGCCGTTCCGGGGATAGAGGTCCGCCCCGCCGTCGGACCCCGGGCTGGCACCCGGACCCGACGGCAGGGCGGTCGCGCCGGCTCGTCCGGCATCGCGCACGCGGGCAGCGCGCGCACCCACCACTCACGAGAGCACCACTCACGGAGCACAGGAGCCGGCACCGCCGGCACGAGAGGACATCATGCACACGCACAGACACCGGACGCGACCCACGCACCGGCTGGTCGCCGGCGCCGCCGCCGCGGCGATCGGCCTCGGCACGGTCTGGGTCGCCGCGCCCGCCCAGGCCGCCGAGCAGACCGTCGAGGGGGCCTCCTTCGTGTGGGGCCTCAACGGCTACGCGCAGAAGGGCATCTTCGGCCCCTGGACGTACAAGAACCTCACGGGAGACGCCGCCCAGCTCGTCGGGAGCGTCTCCGGCGGGACGCAGTCGGAGTACGTCGTCGACCCCGTCCCGGCCACGTCGTTCCCGGCCGAGCACGCGGGCAAGACGCCCAACGCCGTGAAGTTCACGAACGGCTCCGGCACCTACGACGCGGACACCCACGAGCTCGCGCTCGCGTGGGCCGGCAGCTACACGGTCAACGCCTACCCCGCCCAGTTCGGCGCGCCCGACGAGATCTACGCGAACCCGCAGCTCGTCGTCGAGGCGGACGGCTCCGGCGCGTTCAGCGCCGAGCTCACCCTCGGCGCGGGCATCGACATGTCCGGCAACCCCGTCGACGAGCAGAGCTACGGGCGGCTCGACCTCGTGACGTTCTCCCCGGGCTCGGTCGACGTCGTCGACGCCGACACGGTCCGCATCACGCCCGACTTCCAGGGCATCGAGGTCGACCCCGCCGACAGCTCGCCGCAGACGCGCAACTGCGTCGCGTCGGGCACCGCCACGGGCTGGTGGGGCTCGTGGGCGCCCGAGTTCGTCAGCACGCTGCCGGGCAGCGTCCGCCCGCACTTCTACTCGACCGGCTGCGGCGGCATGCAGGACCTCAAGCCGGCCCTGCCGATCGACGTCACCTACACGGTCGACGCGGGCCCCGTCGACCCGGGTGGTCCGGGTGAGCCCGAGGAGCCCGGCGAGGGCGACGTGCCGATCGACGTGACCGTGCCCGAGGTCGAGGAGCCCGAGGAGCCGGGCGAGTTCGTCTGGACGATCGAGGGCGGCACCCCCGCCGTGAGCCTCGGCACCGCGACCGTGCGCGACGGCTCGTTCGTCGCCAGCGGCGTCCTGCCGAAGGTGACGATCACCGACACGCGCGCCGGCCAGCCGGCCTGGACGATCAACGGGTCGGTGAGCGACTTCGCGTCGGGCAGCAAGACGTTCTCCGGCAAGTACCTCGGCTGGGGCCCGGCGCTCGCCGGGGACAACACGGTGGGCGCAGGCAACGGCCGCGTCGTCGTCGCGGGCGAGGGCGAGGGCCTCAAGGCGTCGTCGACGCTCGCCTCGGCTCCTGCCGGCCACCCGAAGGGCTCGGTCCAGGCCGAGGCCGCGATCGACCTGCGCCTGCCGCTCGACACGGGGGCCGGGGACTACACCGGCGTCCTGACGCTCACCGCGGTGGGCTGACCGGACCGATGGACCGCGACGCCGCCGCCCCCGTCCGTACGCACCGCCCCGCTCGGGGCGCGGCGGCGCTCGTCGCCGTGCTCGCCGTCCTGCTCGCGCTCGTCCCCGCGGGGACGGCGCGGGCGGGCGGCGTGGTGCCGTCGGTGCCCACGGCGCCCACCGTGCCCGTGGCGTCCACCCTCGCGGGGGACGCCACGGACGACCTGAGCTGGGGCCTCCTGCCCGCCGACGACGACCACGGCACCGACCGGCCCAACTTCTCCTACGCCGTGCGACCCGGTGACACGATCTCCGACACCGTCGTCGTGACCAACCACTCCGCGCAGCGCCTCGAGCTGCGCACCTACGCCGCCGACGCGTTCACGACGACGTCGGGCCAGCTCGACCTGCTCCCCGCGGGGGAGGGCTCGACGGACCTCGGCGCATGGATCACGCTCGGGTCCGGCACCGTCACCGTCGACCCCGGCCAGTCGCTCGACGTCCCGTTCACGATCGCCGTGCCCGCCGACGCCTTGCCCGGCGACCACTCGGCCGGCGTCATCACCTCGCTCGTCCAGCAGGCGTCGGCGTCCACCGTCGCGCTCGACCGGCGCCTCGCGCTGCGGGTGCACGCGCGCGTCGAGGGCGCCCTGGCCCCGGCGGTCGAGGTGAGCGAGGTGGAGGTGGTCCACCACGACGTCGTGAACCCCTTCGGCACGTCGTCGGCGACCGTGCGGTACACCCTGACCAACACGGGCAACGCGCGTGTCGTGCCGGCCGAGTCCGTCGTCGTGACCGGGCCGTTCGGCTGGGCGGCCACCACGGCCGGCGACGGCGAGCTGCCGGAGCTGCTCCCCGGCTCGGCGCTCGAGCGCGAGGTGGTCGTCACCGGGGTCCGACCCCTCGGCCGCGCCGACGCGACCGTGGACGTCGCCGCGACCGCCGTCGGGATCGGCGGCGGCGCGACGGCGAGCGACGACGGCGCCGGGCAGGCCTGGGCGGTCCCGTGGGCCGCTCTCGCACTCCTCGGTCTGGTGCTGCTCGCCGCGCTGCGCGGCCCGGCTCTCCTCGCCGCGCTCCGTCGTCGGGCCGCGCGGGCCGCCTCGGGCGGCGGGCGGGCGGCCGGCTCCGCGACCTCGGCCGCGGTCCCGAAGAGCTCGGCGGCGGGCTCCGCCCCGGAGGCGGGTGCCGCCGCGCAGGACCCGGCCCCGCTCACCGCCGCCCAGCTCGAGGAGGCCCTGGAACGCGCCCGCGCCGAGGGCCGCGCGCAGGCGCTCGCGGAGCGCGGCGGCGGCGAACCGGAGGGCTGACTCCCGCGGCGGTCCGACACGTGGTCGGACGGCGCCGTCGCGAGGAGCGGCCACGTATCCTGTCGCTGCCGCTCCCTCACCCGACCCGTCGCCCCGCGCGACGGCGCGGCACCGGTCACCCGTGACCGGTCCCGGGCCCGGGAGCTCGCCCGCCCGTCCCCCGAGGAAGGTCCGTCGTGCCCCCTGCCGCCGAGTCCCACCCGCCCCTGCGCGTCGCCCTGCTGGGGTGCGGCGTCGTCGGCACCCAGGTCGCGCGGCTGCTGACGGAGCAGGCGGACGACCTCGCCTCGCGCGTGGGCGCCCGCCTTGAGCTCGTCGGGATCGCGGTGCGGAACACGGCCGCCCCGCGCGACGCCGCGATCGACCGCTCGCTGCTCACCGACGACGCCGAGGGCCTCGTCGCGCGCGCGGACGTCGTCGTCGAGGTCATGGGCGGCACCGAGCCCGCGCGGTCGCTCCTGCTGCGCGCCATCGACGCCGGCGCCGCCGTCGTCACGGCGAACAAGGCGCTGCTCGCCGAGGACGGGCCCACGCTCTACAAGGCCGCCGACGCGGCTGGCGTCGACATCTACTTCGAGGCCGCCGTCGCGGGCGCCATCCCCATCGTGCGCCCGGTGCGCGAGTCGCTCGCGGGCGACCGCGTGCGCCGCGTGCTCGGCATCGTCAACGGGACGACCAACTACGTCCTCGACCAGATGGCCACCACGGGCATGGACCTCGAGGAGGCCGTCAAGGAGGCGCAGGACCTCGGCTACGCGGAGGCGGACCCGACCGCCGACGTCGAGGGGTACGACGCCGCGGCGAAGGCCGCGATCCTCGCGAGCCTCGCGTTCCACACGCGCGTGTCGCTCGACGACGTCGCGCGCGAGGGCATCATGTCCGTCACGGCCGACGACGTCGCGTGGGCCGCGCAGACCGGCCACGTCATCAAGCTCCTCGCCATCGCGGAGCTGCGCGACGCCACCCCGGCAGGTACCTCCGCGGCCGAGGCGCCCGCCGGCGTCTCCGTGCGCGTGCACCCGGCGCTCGTGCCCACGTCGCACCCCCTCGCGAACGTCCGCGGGTCGTTCAACGCGGTGTTCGTCGAGGCGGAGTCCGCGGGCGAGCTGATGTTCTACGGGCGTGGCGCGGGCGGCGCCCCGACGGCGTCGGCCGTCCTGGGCGACGTCGTCTCGGCCGCGCGGCACCGCGTGCTCGGCGGCAAGGGTCCGCAGGAGTCCACCTACGCGGAGCTCGCCATCCTCCCCGCGAGCGCGGCCGTGACCCGCTACCAGGTGCGCCTCGACGTCGACGACCGCCCGGGCGTCCTCGCGCAGGTCGCGCACGCGCTCGCCGAGCACGGCGTCTCCATCGAGGCGGTCCGCCAGCCGACGGCGCCGGGAGACTCCGACGTCGCCGAGCCCGGGGTCGCCGAGCTCCTCATCACCACGCACGCGGCGCCGGAGTCGGCGCTGTCGGCAACCGTCGCGGCGGTCGCCGAGCTCGAGCCCGTCCGCACGATCACGTCCGTCCTGAGAGTCGAGGGAGCCTGATGGCCCACCAGTGGAGAGGCATCATCTCCGAGTACCGCGACCGTCTGCCGGCGCACGTCGCCGAGCGGATCGTCACGCTCGGCGAGGGCGGCACGCCGCTCGTCGAGGCACCGGCGCTCTCCGCGCGCACGGGCGCGCAGGTCTTCGTCAAGGTCGAGGGCATGAACCCGACAGGGTCGTTCAAGGACCGCGGCATGACGACGGCGATCTCCGCCGCCGCGGGGCGCGGCGCGCAGGCGGTCGTGTGCGCGTCGACGGGCAACACGTCGGCGTCGGCCGCGGCCTACGCGGTGCGGGCGGGCATGACGTGCGCGGTCCTCGTCCCGGACGGCAAGATCGCGATGGGCAAGCTCAGCCAGGCGATCGCGCACGGCGCGCGCCTGCTCCAGGTCGACGGGAACTTCGACGACTGCCTCGTCGCGGCACGCAAGCTCGCCGACTCCTACCCGGTCGAGCTCGTCAACTCCGTGAACCCCGACCGCATCGAGGGCCAGAAGACCGGCGCGTTCGAGATCGTCGACGCGCTGGGGGACGCGCCCGACATCCACGCGCTGCCCGTCGGCAACGCGGGGAACATCACGGCGTACTGGAAGGGCTTCCGGGAGTACGCCGGCCAGGGCGCCCCGGGTCACGCGGGGGAGGGCCTGCCGGCCGTCGCGACGCACGTGCCGCAGATGTGGGGCTTCCAGGCCGCGGGCGCCGCACCGATCGTCGCGGGCCACCCGATCACCGAGCCGGAGACGATCGCGACCGCGATCCGCATCGGCAACCCCGCGTCGTGGGAGCTCGCCGAGTCGGCGCGCGACGACTCGGGCGGCGTCATCGAGGCCGTCACGGACGAGCAGATCCTCGCGGCGCACCGGGTCCTGTCGAGCGAGGTCGGCGTGTTCGTCGAGCCCGCCTCGGCGGCCGGCGTCGCCGGGATCCTGGCGCGCGCCGAGCGCGGGCTCGTGCCCGCGGGCGCGCGCATCGTCGTCACGGTCACCGGCCACGGGCTCAAGGACCCGCAGTGGGCGCTGCGCACGCTCGACGGCAGCGAGGTGACGCCGACGCGCGTGAGCGCCGACGTCGTGTCCATCGCCGACGCCCTCGGGCTCGACTGATGCAGCTCGGCGCGGACCACGTGCGGGTGCGCGTCCCGGCGACGAGCGCGAACCTCGGCCCCGGTTTCGACGCGCTGGGTCTGGCGCTCGCGCTCCACGACGTGCTGGAGGTGCGCGCGCTCGCGACCGACGAGGTCGTGGTCGACGTCGAGGGCGAGGGCGCCGGCGAGGTGCCGGGCGACGAGACGCACCTCGTGGTGCGGGCGCTGCGGGCCGCGCTCGACGTGGCCGGCGCACCGCAGACCGGGTTGCACCTGACCTGCGTCAACCGCGTCCCGCACGGACGGGGCTTGGGCTCCTCGGCGGCCGCCGTCGTCGCGGGCATCGTGGCGGCGCGGGCGCTCGTCGCCGACCCGTCGGTCCTCGACGACGACGTGGCGCTCGGCCTCGCGACCGCCATCGAGGGGCACCCGGACAACGCGGCGCCCGCGCTCCTGGGCGGCGCGACCGTCGCGTGGGACGCGGGCCAGGGCGCCGGGCCCCGCGCCGCGCGGCTGGACGTGCACCCCGACGTCCGGGCCACGGTGCTCGTGCCCGCTGCCCGCCTCGCGACGAGCCGGGCGCGGGGGGTGCTCCCGACGCACGTGCCGCACGCCGACGCCGCCTTCAACGCGGGGCGTGCGGCCCTCCTCGTCGAGGCGCTCACCCGACGGCCCGACCTGCTGCTCGACGCGACGGACGACCGCCTGCACCAGGCGTACCGGGCCGACGTCATGCCGTCGTCGTTCGAGCTCGTCCAGGCGCTGCGGGCCCGCGGTCTCGCCGCGACCGTCTCGGGTGCGGGACCGACCGTGCTGGTGCTGTCGACGCCGGACGGCCTGGAGGAGGTCGCGCGCGTCGCGGACTCCCTCGTCGGGGGGGCCGTCGACTGGGCGGTGCACCGCCTCGACGTCGACACGCGCGGTGTCGTGGGCGAACGGCTCTGACCTCGGGCGCGCCGGTGCTAGGATGATTGTCAGCCTTCGGTCACGCTCTCGCACCAGTACATCCGCACGCGGAGCGCGCTCTCACCCACCGGGTGTGCTGCGACCGAGCAGTCCGAGAGAAGGCAATCCAGCCCCGCGTCAGATGACGTCGTCGTACCACTGACGCGTGGCGACACCTGCGCACCGGCCGTCACGGTCGGGCGTCGACCACCCGCGGCCCGCCCTCTGAGCGGCGGGCGCGAACGAGGGGGAAGGGTCCTTCGTGACAGACACCATCGACACCGCCACGAGCAGCGCGACCGGTTCGGCCGCTGCCGGCGGGAACGCCCGGACCGGCGCGCTCTCCACGCTGCGCCTCCCGGAGCTGCAGGCGCTCGCCTCGCAGCTCGGGGTCAAGGGCACGTCCAAGATGCGCAAGGGCGATCTTGTGGACGTCATCCGCGCCCGTACCGGCGAGCAGGGCGCGTCCGAGCGCCCCGCCGCGTCGCGGCGCGACACGGACGGGGCGAACGCCGCGGGCCGTGAGACGAGCGAGGCGCCCGCCGCCTCCGGCCGCGGCCGCAGCCGCCGCGCCGAGCGCCCTGCCGCGAGCCCGGCGGGCACCACCGACACCGCGGCGACGGCGCGTCAGGACGCGCCCTCGGCCGCGAGCCGCGAGGAGCGCACCGCCGCTCCCGTGCTCGACCTGCCCGTGCGCGCCGACGAGCAGCGCACCGAGCAGCGGGGGGAGCGTCGCGACGGCCGTCGCGACTCCCGCTCGGAGGCCGCCGCCGCGGTCGCCGAGGCGCTCGGCGAGCAGGGCGTGCGCACGCGCGACACCTCGAACGAGTCCGCCGACGAACGCGCCGCGCGCGCCGCCGCGGCGGTCGGCCTCGTCACGGGCGAGCGGGGCTCGCGCCGCGCGGGCCGCGGCGCCGGCGCCCCCCGGACCGGCGAGGGTGACGGCGACGCGACGCGCGCCGACCGTCAGCGCGACCAGCAGGGCGGCGAGCGCCAGCGCGAGCAGCAGGGCGGTCAGCAGCGCGAGCAGCAGAGCGGCGGCCAGCAGACCCGCGGCGAGCGCCAGACGGACCGGCGGGACGACCGTCAGCTGCTGGACGACGAGCGCGGCGGCCGCCGCCGCCGGGGTCGTGACCGCGGCCGCGAGCGCGACCGCAAGCGCGGCCGCAACCGCCAGGGACCGGACGTCGCGGGTCTCGACGACATCGAGGTGAGCGAGGACGACGTCCTGCTCCCCGTCGCGGGCATCCTCGACATCCTCGACAACTACGCGTTCGTCCGCACCAGCGGGTACCTGCCGGGCCAGAACGACGTCTACGTCTCGCTCGGCCAGGTGAAGAAGGCCGGCCTGCGCCGCGGCGACGCGGTCACGGGCGCCGTGCGCCAGCCGCGCGAGGGCGAGAACCAGGGCAGCACGGCGCGCCAGAAGTTCAACGCGCTCGTGCGCCTGGACACCGTCAACGGCATGTCGCCCGACGAGGCGCGCCAGCGCCCCGAGTTCACCAAGCTCACGCCGCTGTACCCGCAGGACCGCCTGCGCCTGGAGAACACCGAGGCGACGCGCCTGACGCCGCGCGTGATCGACATCGTCGCGCCGATCGGCAAGGGCCAGCGCGGCCTCATCGTCGCCCCGCCCAAGGCCGGCAAGACGATCATCATGCAGCAGATCGCCAACGCGATCACGGCCAACAACCCCGAGGTCCACCTCATGGTGGTGCTCGTGGACGAGCGGCCCGAAGAGGTCACGGACATGGAGCGGACGGTGAAGGGCGAGGTCATCGCCTCGACGTTCGACCGCCCCGCGTCCGACCACACGATCGTCGCCGAGCTGGCGATCGAGCGCGCGAAGCGCCTGGTCGAGCTCGGCCAGGACGTCGTCGTGCTCCTCGACTCGCTCACCCGCCTGTCGCGCGCGTACAACCTCGCGGCGCCCGCGTCGGGCCGCATCCTGTCCGGTGGTGTGGACGCGTCCGCGCTCTACCCGCCCAAGCGGTTCTTCGGCGCGGCCCGCAACATCGAGAACGGCGGCTCGCTGACGATCCTGGCCTCGGCGCTCGTCGAGACGGGCTCGAAGATGGACGAGGTCATCTTCGAGGAGTTCAAGGGCACGGGGAACATGGAGCTCCGCCTGTCGCGCAACCTCGCGGACAAGCGCATCTTCCCGGCCGTGGACGTCAACGCGTCCGGCACGCGCCGCGAGGAGATCCTCCTGTCGCAGGACGAGCTGAAGATCGTCTACAAGCTCCGTCGTGTCATGGGCGCCCTCGACCAGCAGCAGGCGATCGAGCTGCTGCTCGGCCAGCTCAAGAAGACGCAGACGAACGTCGAGTTCCTGCTCCACGTCCAGAAGACCACGCCCGGCGGTCTTGCGGACGACGACAACGTCGGCCGCACGATCTGACGGTCGTCGGTCAGGCCTCGACGGCGGGCCGCCCCGGGAAGTTCTCGGGGCGCCCGCGCGTTCTGGCACAATGGTTCGTCGGCCTGCGCTCGTCAGGCCGCCTGTCGCCGGTTCACAGGTGCGGAAGCCGCACCTGACCCGGAGACGTCACCCCAAGGAGAAAACCGTGAAGTCTGGTATCCACCCCGAGTACGTCGTCACCGAGGTGACGTGCACCTGCGGGAACACGTTCGTGACGCGCAGCACCGAGGCGTCGGGCAAGATCAGCTCCGACGTGTGCAGCGCCTGCCACCCGTTCTACACGGGCAAGCAGAAGATCCTCGACACCGGTGGCCGCGTGGCCCGCTTCCAGGCGCGCTACGGCAAGAAGGACGCCGGCAAGTAGCCGCTCCGCAGCGCCGGTGGTCCGATCCCGACAACCTCTCCAGGGGCAGTCGGCGAGCTCGGACCACCGGCGCTGTTGCTTTGCCCGAGCGATCCTCCGATCCTCGCGCGGTCACCGCCCCGGTGCGACGGCCGCGACCCAGCCCGCCACCGAGGAGCAGCCCGTGACCGAGTCGTTCGCCGCCGTCGAGCCGTTGCTGGCCGAGCACGCCGACATCGAGGCCCAGCTCGCCGACCCGGCCGTCCACGCCGACGCCGGCCGCGCGCGCACGCTCGGGCGACGCTACGCCGAGCTCAACCAGGTCGTGGGCGCGTACCGCGGGTGGCGCGAGGCGAGCGACGACGCCGAGGCCGCCGCCGAGCTGGCCGCGCTCGGTGGAGAGGACGGGGACGCGTTCGCCGCGGAGCTCCCGGGCCTGCGCGCCGCCGAGGAGGAGGCGCGCGAACGCCTGCGCCGCGTGCTGGTGCCGCGCGACCCCGACGACGGCCGCGACGTCATCCTCGAGATCAAGGCCGGCGAGGGCGGCGAGGAGTCCGCGCTGTTCGCGGGGGACCTGCTGCGCATGTACCTGCGGTACGCGGAGCGCCGGGGCTGGAAGACCGAGGTCCTCGAGTCGACCGACTCCGACCTCGGCGGCTACAAGGACGTCCAGGTGGCGGTCAAGGCGCGCAGCACGCCGTCCGACCCGGCCGACGGCGTCTGGGCGAACCTCAAGTACGAGGGCGGCGTCCACCGGGTCCAGCGCGTCCCCGTGACCGAGTCGCAGGGACGGATCCACACCTCGGCGGCTGGCGTGCTCGTGTTCCCCGAGGTCGAGGACGCGGGCGAGGTCGAGATCGACCCGAACGACCTGCGCATCGACGTCTACCGCTCGTCGGGCCCCGGGGGGCAGTCCGTCAACACGACCGACTCGGCCGTGCGCATCACGCACCTGCCGACGGGCATCGTCGTGTCGATGCAGAACGAGAAGTCGCAGCTCCAGAACCGCGAGCAGGCGATGCGCGTGCTGCGCGCGCGGCTGCTCGCCGCCCAGCAGGAGGCGGCGGCCGCCGAGGCCGCGGACCTGCGCCGCTCGCAGGTCCGCACCGTCGACCGCTCCGAGCGCATCCGCACCTACAACTTCCCGGAGAACCGCATCGCGGACCACCGCACCGGGTACAAGGCGTACAACCTCGACCAGGTGCTCGACGGCGATCTCGACCCGGTCGTGCGCTCGGCGGTCGAGGCCGACGAGGCAGCGCGCCTCGCGGCCGCGGGCGAGGCCTGACGTGGCCGACGTGCGCGCGGACGCCTCGACGGGCTCGTCCTCCCCGGAAGCCGGTACCGGCCTCACGACCGACGACCTGCGCCGCGCCGTCCGCGCCGCGGAGGGGATCCTCGCGGACGCGGGCGTGCCGTCCGCCCGGCACGACGCGGAGGCGCTCGCCGCCTGGTGCCTCGGGCTCCCGCGCCTGGAGTGGTACCGGCTCCCCGCGGGTGACGCGGACCTCGCGTCGGCGCTGCCCGGCGGGTCGACCGACGACTTCCTCGGGGAGTACGCCGAGGTCGTCGAGCGGCGGCGCACGCGTGAGCCGCTCCAGCGGATCGTCGGGCACACCGTGTTCCGGCACGTGACGGTCGAGGTAGCCGACGACGTGTTCGTGCCCCGGCCCGAGACCGAGACCGTCGCCCAGGTCGCGATCGACGAGGCCGCGCGCCTGCGCGCGGACCCTGCCCGCGCCGACCGGCCGCCGCTCGTCGTGGACCTCTGCTGCGGCTCGGGCGTCATCGGGATCAGCGTCGACGTGGAGGTCCCCGGCACGCGGGTCGTGGCGGTGGACCTCTCGCCCGAGGCGGTGCGCGCGACGACGGCGAACGCCGCCCGCGTGGGGTCGCGCACGCAGCGCACGCTCGTCGGCGACGTCGCGGACCGGGCGCTGCTCGCCGAGCTCGACGGGACCGTGGACGTCGTCGTGTCCAACCCGCCCTACATCCCGCCGGACGCCGTGCCGGTCGACCCCGAGGTCCGCGACCACGACCCCGACCTCGCGCTCTACGGGCGCGGGGCCGACGGCCTCGAGGTCCCGCGCGCCGTGGTGCGCGCCGCGGCGCGCCTGCTGCGGCCCGGTGGCCTCTTCGTCATGGAGCACGCGGAGGTACAGGCTGCCCCGGTGCGCGAGATCGCCCGGGCCTCGGGCGCGTTCGCCGGAGTGCGGACCCTGCCCGACCTCACAGGGCGCGACCGCATGGTCGTCGCCCGGCGCGCCGACGCGCGCGCCGACGTCCCGGACGAGCCGGTCCGGGCCCGCGACCGTGGAAGGATGGACCCGTGAGCTCCGTCCACCCCGTGACAGACCCGAACACCTGGGGCGCCGGCATCGACGAGGCGGTCAACGCGATCTCCCGCGGTGGCCTCGTCGTGCTGCCCACCGACACCGTCTACGGCATCGGCGCCGACGCCTTCGACGCCGAGGCCGTCGCCGCGCTCCTCGCGGCCAAGGGCCGGGGCCGGCACATGCCGCCGCCCGTGCTCGTGCCGGACGCGCGCACGCTCGACGGCCTCGCCACGGACGTGCCCGACGCCGCGCGCCGCCTCGTCGAGGCCTTCTGGCCCGGCGGCTTCACCATCATCCTGCGTGCCCAGCCCTCGCTCGCGTGGGACCTGGGGGAGACGCACGGGACCGTCGCGCTGCGCATGCCCGACCACCCGGCCGCGCTCGCGCTCCTGCGCCGCACGGGTCCGCTCGCGGTGTCGTCGGCGAACTCGACCGGGCGTCCCGCGGCCCTCGACGTCGACGACGCGCAGGCACAGCTCGGCGACGCGGTGACGGTCTACCTCGACGGCGGCACGGCGCCCGGCGGGGTGGCGTCGACCATCGTCGACGCGACGTCCGACACGCTGCGTGTCGTGCGCCAGGGGGCGGTCACGCTCGACCGGCTCCGTGAGGTCGCGGACGTCGCGGGCCCGGACGACCCGCCCGCCGACGCGCTCACCGATGCTCCCACCGACGCTCAGGCCACCGACGACGCCGGGGAGCCGGAGGCGAACGGCGGGTGAGGGTCTACCTGCTCGTGATGCTCGTCGCCGCGGTGGTGACGTTCCTCGCGACGCCCTTCGCGCGCTGGGTCGCGCTGCGCACCGGCGCGATCACCGCGGTGCGCGACCGCGACGTCCACACGATCCCGACCCCCCGGCTCGGCGGGCTCGCCATGCTGCTGGGCCTCGTGGTGGCGGTGGTCTTCGCGTCGCAGATGCCGTTCCTCGAGAGCGTGTTCGTCAGCGAGGTCGCGGGCAGCCTCGTGGCCGACTCGCGGGCGTGGGGGATCGTCGGTGCGGCCGCGATCGTCTGCCTGCTCGGGATCGCCGACGACATCTGGGACCTCGACTGGATGACGAAGCTCGCGGGGCAGGTGCTCGCCGCGGGGTTCATGGCGGCCCAGGGAGTGGTCCTCTTCACGCTCCCCCTCGGGATCGGCGAGCAGCAGCTCATCTGGTCCTCGCGCCTCCAGCTCGCCGCGACGATCCTCGTGGTCGTCGTCGCGATGAACGCCGTGAACTTCGTCGACGGCCTCGACGGTCTCGCGGCCGGGCTCGTCGCGATCGGCGGTGCCGCGTTCTTCGTCTACTCCTACGTGCTCACGCAGAAGGCGAGCGCCGACGACTACTCGAGCCTCGCGACCCTCGTGATCGCCGCGCTCGTCGGCATCTGCGTGGGGTTCCTGCCGCACAACTTCCATCCGGCGCGCATCTTCATGGGGGACTCGGGCTCCATGGTCCTGGGGCTCGTCTTCTCCGCGGCCGCGATCGTCGTGACGGGCAAGACCGATCCCGACGCGCTCTCCGGCGCCCAGCAGATCCCGGCGTTCATCCCGATCCTGCTGCCGCTCGCGGTGATCCTCCTGCCCCTGCTCGACATGGGCATGGCGGTGGTGCGCCGCGTCGCACGTGGGAAGTCGCCGTTCCATCCGGACCGCATGCACCTGCACCACCGGATGCTCGCGATCGGGCACTCGCACCGGCGCGCCGTGCTCATCCTCTACGTCTGGACGGCGGTGTTCGCGTTCGCCGCGGTCGCGCTCGTCCAGTGGCACTGGCACGGCGTGGCCGTGGGCCTCGCGGTCGCGATCCTGGTCTCCGCGGTCCTCACGCTCGGCCCGCTGCGCACGCGCGGCCGGTTCCTCGACGACGACGCCGCGACCCCGACGGCGTCCGTGCCCGTCACGACCACCACCTCCGACGACGACCCGGGAGAGGTCGCCCCGCCGTCCTCTCCCGCCGTCACGACCCCGCCGAAGGAAGCACTGCGATGACCACGAGCCTGCCCGAACCCGCGCAGCCCGACGGCGCGAAGCCCGCCGAGCAGCCCGCCGAGCAGACGATCGGCCCGCACGGGCAGGCTGTCCGCGCGGTCTTCCGGACCGCGCTGCGGGACGTGCTCGTCCTGCTCGGTGGGCTCACGGTCCTCGGCGTCGCGATCGGAGCGCTCGTCGCCGGTCTGCCGGGCGTGTGGGGGGCCCTCCTCGGGGTGGGCGTGGCGCTGCTCTTCTCGGCCACCACGGTCTGGGCGATGCTGCGCACGGTGGACGCCAGCCCGACGACGACCGCGGCGGTCGTCATGGGGAGCTGGCTCGCGAAGATGGTCGTGCTCATCGTGATCCTCGTCGTCCTGCGCGGCATGGACTTCTACGACCGCTGGGTCTTCGCGGGAGTCCTGCTCGTCGGCGTCATCGGCTCCGCGGTGCTCGACTACCGGGCCGTGAGCAGGGGGCGCATCCCGTACGTCGAGCCCGGCGCCCGCTGACCGACCACGCCTCTACCAGGCGGGCGGCGCCCGGGCCAGGGACCAGTTGCCCGGAGCGCATGAGCAAAATGTCACAAGCACCGCCAGATCGGCGTGAGCACGCCGATCCATACGTTAGGCTACTGGCGAATCCATGACGGCCAGGTCCGACGGCGTGCCCACAACAATGTGCTGGCTGCCGGGACCACACGACCATTGGGAGTCCACCCTGTCCACGCTTGCGACCCCCGTGCTCCTCGCTGCTTCCGAGGGCGAGAGTGGCTTCCACGCGCCGTCGATCGCCGACTTCTTCCCGCCGGCCATCCTCTTCGAGGACACGATCTTCCAGATCGACCGGATCTGGATCATCCGCATCGTCGCCACCGTCGTCCTCCTGGCGATCTTCGTCGTCGGGGCACGTCGGGCGCGACTCGTCCCCGGGCGCCTCCAGAACGCGCTCGAGATGCTCATCGACTTCGTGCGCGTCCAGATCGTCGAGGAGATCATGGGGAAGGAGACCGCCCGGCGGTTCGTCCCGATGATCGCGACGATCTTCTTCGCCGTGCTGGCCTTCAACATCACGAGCGTGATCCCGTTCCTGAACCTGGCCGGGACCTCGCGCATCGGGCTTCCGATCGTGCTCGCGCTCTGGGTCTTCGCGACCTACTGGGCGGTCGGCATCAAGAAGCACGGCCTCGGCGGCTACCTGAAGAACAACCTCTTCCCGCCCGGCATCCCGTGGCCGATCTACCTCATCGTGACGCCGATCGAGCTGCTGCAGATCCTCATCATCCGGCCGGCCTCGTTGGCCATCCGACTCGCGGCCAACATGATCGCCGGTCACATCATGCTCGTCCTGTGCTTCGCCGCGACGCAGTACTTCGTCTTCGAGGCGGTGCCCGCGATGAAGGCCTTCGGCGCGCTCACCCTCGTCGGCGGCTTCGCGATCACGCTGTTCGAGATCCTGGTCGCCTTCCTGCAGGCCTACATCTTCGCCCTCCTCGCGGCGGTCTACATCAACATGTCGCTCGAGGAGGAGCACTGACCTCCGGGTCGTGCACCGACTCCGCTCCACCAGACACACCCATCAAGCGCAGTACCAACGCGACGCCCGGTCATCCGGTCGGGCGCCCAACGGAAGGAACGAGCAATCGTGGACGTCACCACTCTCGCTGAGGTCACCGGCAACATCGGCACGGTCGGTTACGGCCTCGCCGCGATCGGCCCGGGCATCGGCCTCGGCATTCTCATCGGCAAGACCATCGAGGGCATCGCCCGCCAGCCCGAGGTCGCCGGCCAGCTTCGCGCCACCATGTTCATCGGTGTCGCGTTCGTCGAGGTGCTCGCGCTGCTCGGTCTCGTCGCCGGCTTCCTCTTCACGGCGTGATGTCGGCGCTGGCGACCGCCGCGCTGAACGTCGCGGCGGAGACGGGCGAGGAGCCGCAGGGCATCGACCTGTTCCTCCCCGCCGGGTACGACATCCTCTGGTCGTCCGTGATCATGATCGTGATCGCGGTCGTCTTCTACAAGGCGATCCTGCCCAAGTTCCAGGCGGTGCTCGACGAGCGCACCGCGAAGATCGAGGGTGGTCTCGCCAAGGCGGAGTCCGCCCAGGCAGAGGCCGCGGCGGCGCTGGCCGAGTACCACCAGCAGCTCCAGGAGGCTCGGGCCGAGGCCGCGAAGATCCGCGAGGAGGCGCGTGCCGAGGGCGGCGCCATCGTGGCCGACCTGCGGACCAAGGCGTCCGACGACGCCGCGCGCATCGTCGAGACGGCGCACCGCCAGATCGAGGCCGAGCGCCAGCAGGCCGCGGTCTCGCTGCGCAACGACGTCGGTCTGCTCGCGACGGAGCTCGCCTCGAAGATCGTCGGCGAGTCGCTCGCCGACTCGGCGCGCCAGAGCCGCGTCGTCGACCGCTTCCTCGACGAGCTCGAGGCCGCGGGTCCCGCGGCGGCGAGCGCGGCGGGCACGGCATCCGAGGAGCGCTGATGCGCGGAACGAGCGGCGAGTCCCTGACGCAGGCGCGGGACCGGTTCGAGCCGGTCCTGCGCTCGGCGGGCGAGGGCGCGCTCGCGCTGGGCGAGCAGCTCTTCGCGGTCACCGCGGCGTTCGACGAGTCGGCGCCGCTGCGGCGCTCGCTCGCGGACCCGTCGCGGTCCGGCGCGGACAAGGCGGCCCTCGTGTCCGCCGTCCTCTCGTCGGGCTTCGACGAGCGGGTCGTGGACCTCGTGTCCGGCCTGGTCCGGTCCCGCTGGACCCGCGAGGGCGACCTCGCGGACGCGACCGAGCGCCTGGGCCTGGACGCGGTCCTCGCGTCGGCCGAGGCCCGCGGTGCGCTGGAGACGGTCGAGGACGAGCTGTTCCGGACCTCGCGCGCGCTCGTCGGGCAGCGCGAGGCGCGGCAGGTCCTCTCCGACGACACGACCGACCCCGGGCGTCGTGCTGCGTTCGTGCACACGCTGCTCGACGGCAAGGTCGACCGCGTCACCGAGGTGCTCGCGGTCCACGCGACGCGCGCGCTGCGCGGTCGCCGGTTCGTCCCGACGCTGGGGTGGATCGGGGAGATCGCGGCCGAGCGTCGCCAGCGCCTCGTCGCCTCGGTCACGTCGGCAGCGGTGCTCACGCAGGCGCAGCTCGACCGTCTCGCGGGGCTGCTCGAGCGGGCCTACGGGCGCGCCGTGCAGCTCAACGTCACCGTGGACCCCACGGTGCTCGGCGGGCTGCGCGTCCAGGTGGGTGCCGACGTCGTGGACTCCACCGTGCTCTCCCGGCTCGCCGACGCACGCCGTCGCCTCGTGAGCTGACGAGCCGACCCTTCCGACCGACGACCGTCCTGCCGGCCACCGGCCGCACAACCGACAAACGTTCGACCGCACCCGAACCACGAGGTGCGGCCACGACAGGAGAAGAGCAATGGCTGAGCTGACGATCCGGCCGGAGGAGATCCGGGCCGCTCTGGACAGCTTCGTGAAGTCCTACGAGCCCGAGGGCGCCGTGTCCGAGGAGGTGGGCCGGGTCACCCTGGCCGCCGACGGCATCGCCCAGGTCGAGGGTCTGCCGGGCGCGATGGCCAACGAGCTGCTGCGCTTCGAGGACGGGACCCTGGGTCTCGCCCTCACCCTCGACGTCCGCGAGATCGGTGTCGTCGTCCTCGGCGAGTTCACCGGCATCGAGGAGGGCCAGGAGGTCCGCCGGACGGGCGAGGTCCTCTCCGTCGCCGTCGGCGACGGCTACCTCGGTCGCGTCGTCGACCCGCTGGGCAACCCGATCGACGGCCTCGGCGAGGTCGCCACGGAGGGCCGTCGCGCCCTCGAGCTCCAGGCGCCCGGCGTCATGGACCGCAAGTCGGTCCACGAGCCGCTCCAGACCGGTCTCAAGGCGATCGACTCGATGATCCCGATCGGCCGCGGCCAGCGCCAGCTGATCATCGGCGACCGCCAGACGGGCAAGACAGCGATCGCGATCGACACGATCATCAACCAGAAGGCCAACTGGGAGTCGGGCGACCCCGAGAAGCAGGTCCGCTGCATCTACGTCGCCATCGGCCAGAAGGGCTCCACGATCGCGTCGGTGCGCGGCGCGCTCGAGGAGGCCGGCGCCCTCGAGTACACGACGATCGTCGCGGCTCCCGCGTCCGACCCGGCGGGCTTCAAGTACCTCGCCCCGTACACCGGCTCGGCCATCGGCCAGCACTGGATGTACGGCGGCAAGCACGTCCTCATCGTGTTCGACGACCTGTCGAAGCAGGCCGAGGCCTACCGTGCCGTGTCGCTCCTGCTGCGCCGCCCGCCGGGCCGCGAGGCGTACCCCGGTGACGTCTTCTACCTGCACTCCCGCCTGCTCGAGCGTTGCGCGAAGCTCTCGGACGAGCTCGGCGCCGGATCGATGACGGGCCTGCCGGTCATCGAGACCAAGGGGAACGACGTCTCGGCGTACATCCCGACGAACGTCATCTCCATCACCGACGGCCAGATCTTCCTCCAGTCGGACCTGTTCAACGCCGACCAGCGTCCGGCCGTCGACGTGGGCATCTCGGTGTCCCGCGTCGGTGGTGCCGCGCAGGTCAAGGCGATGAAGCAGGTCTCCGGCACGCTGAAGCTCGAGCTCGCGCAGTTCCGCTCGCTCGAGGCGTTCGCGATGTTCGCGTCCGACCTCGACGCGGCGTCGCGCGGCCAGCTGAAGCGTGGCGCGGCCCTCATGGAGCTGCTCAAGCAGGGCCAGTACTCGCCGTACCCGGTCGAGGACCAGGTCGCGTCGATCTGGGCGGGCACCAAGGGCAAGATCGACGACGTCCCGGTCGAGGACGTGCGTCGCTTCGAGGCCGAGCTGCTCGACCACCTGCGCCGCAACACGGACGTCCTGTCGACGATCGCGGAGACCGGCAAGCTGTCGGACGAGACCGAGGCCCAGCTCTCCTCGGCGGTCGACGCGTTCCGCTCCGGGTTCCTCACGGGTGACGGCACGCCGCTCGTCGGTGGGGACACCGAGGACGAGGCCGAGACGGAGATCGAGCAGGAGCAGATCGTCCGGCAGAAGAGGGCCTGACGATGGCCGGATCCCAGCGCGTCTACAAGCAGCGGATCAAGTCGACGCAGTCGCTCAAGAAGATGTTCCGCGCGCAGGAGCTCATCGCCGCGTCGCGGATCGGCAAGGCGCGCGACCGCACGGCCGCCGCGTCGCCGTACGCCCGGGCGATCACCCGGGCCGTGTCGGCCGTCGCGACGCACACGTCGACGAAGCACCCGCTGACGAGCGAGCGCACGGACACCAACCGCGTGGCGGTGCTCGTCGTGGCCTCCGACCGTGGCATGGCCGGCGCCTACTCGGCGTCGATCATCCGCGAGACGGAGCGCCTCGTCGAGCGTCTCGTGGCCGAGGGCAAGGAGGTCGCGCTCTACGGGGCCGGCCGTCGTGCCATCTCGTACTACACGTTCCGCGGGCGCGAGCTCGCCGGGTCGTGGTCGTACGGGTCGGACGCGCCCAACTCCGAGGTCGCGGGCGAGATCGCGGACGCCCTGCTCGGGGCGTTCCTCGCGCCGGCCGCCGAGGGCGGCGTGAGCGAGCTGCACATCGTGTACACGCAGTTCGTCAACATGGTCACGCAGCGTCCGCGCGTCGTGCGCATGCTCCCGCTCGAGGTCGTCGAGGGTGTCGCCCCGGCGGGCAAGCACGACGTGCTCCCGCTGTACGACTTCGAGCCCTCGCCCGAGGCCGTGCTCGACGAGCTGCTCCCGCGCTACGTGCGCAGCCGGATCTTCAGCTGCCTCCTCGAGGCGGCGGCGTCCGAGCTCGCCGCACGTCAGCGCGCGATGCACACGGCGACGGACAACGCGGAGGACCTCATCCGCAACTACACGCGGCTGGCGAACCAGGCGCGTCAGGCGGACATCACCCAGGAGATCAGCGAGATCGTCTCGGGTGCCGACGCCCTGGCGGCGTCATGACGGGCCGCACGGCCCGCGCGGCCAGCACCATCACCGACATCCTGACCGACACCGCCGGGGACCACTCCGGCACTGCGAAGCGAGGCCAGCAATGACCGCCACCACCGTGGAAGCACAGGTCGAGCACTCCAGCGGTCCCGGCGTGGGCCGGGTCGCTCGTGTGATCGGCCCCGTCGTGGACATCGAGTTCCCGGCGGACGCGATCCCCGACATCTACAACGCGTTGACCGTCGAGATCGACCTCTCGTCGCAGGGCGAGGGCGAGAAGTCGTTCACGCTCACGCTCGAGGTCGCCCAGCACCTGGGTGACTCGCTCGTGCGCGCCATCGCCCTCAAGCCGACGGACGGCCTCGTCCGCGGTGCCCAGGTCACCGACACCGGCGCGCCGATCAGCGTGCCCGTCGGCGACGTCACCAAGGGCAAGGTCTTCAACGTCACGGGCGACGTGCTCAACGGGGCTCCCGGCGAGACGGTGGAGATCACCGAGCGCTGGCCGATCCACCGCAAGCCCCCGGCGTTCGACCAGCTCGAGTCGAAGACCACGATGTTCGAGACGGGCATCAAGGTCATCGACCTCCTCACCCCGTACGTCCAGGGTGGGAAGATCGGCCTCTTCGGTGGTGCGGGCGTCGGCAAGACCGTCCTCATCCAGGAGATGATCCAGCGCGTCGCGCAGGACCACGGTGGCGTGTCCGTGTTCGCCGGCGTCGGCGAGCGCACGCGTGAGGGCAACGACCTCATCGTCGAGATGGAGGAGGCCGGCGTCTTCGACAAGACCGCCCTCGTCTTCGGCCAGATGGACGAGCCCCCGGGCACGCGTCTTCGCGTCGCGCTCTCCGCGCTGACCATGGCGGAGTACTTCCGCGACGTGAAGAAGCAGGACGTCCTCCTGTTCATCGACAACATCTTCCGCTTCACGCAGGCGGGCTCCGAGGTGTCGACGCTGCTCGGCCGCATGCCGTCCGCGGTGGGCTACCAGCCGAACCTGGCGGACGAGATGGGCCTGCTCCAGGAGCGCATCACCTCGACGCGTGGTCACTCGATCACGTCGCTCCAGGCGATCTACGTGCCGGCGGACGACTACACCGACCCGGCGCCGGCGACGACGTTCGCGCACCTCGACGCGACGACCGAGCTCTCCCGTGAGATCGCCTCGCGCGGTCTCTACCCCGCGGTGGACCCGCTCGCGTCGACGAGCCGCATCCTCGACCCGCGCTACGTGGGCCAGGAGCACTACGACGTCGCGACGCGCGTGAAGTCGATCCTGCAGCGCAACAAGGAGCTCCAGGACATCATCGCGATCCTCGGTGTCGACGAGCTCTCGGAGGAGGACAAGACGGTCGTCGCGCGTGCGCGCCGCATCCAGCAGTTCCTCTCCCAGAACACCTACATGGCCGAGAAGTTCACGGGCGTCGTCGGCTCGACGGTGCCGCTGAGCGAGACCATCGAGGCGTTCAAGAAGATCGCTGACGGCGAGTTCGACCACGTCGCCGAGCAGGCGTTCTTCAACATCGGTGGCCTCGAGGACCTCGAGCGCAACTGGGCGCGCATCCAGCAGGAGTACGGCGCCTGATCCGACGCACGCGCGGGGCCGGGCCGCTCGGCCCGGCCCCGCGGGCGTCGCACCCGGACCCGGACACCACGCCGGGCATGAACCGCCCATGAAGGAGTTCCCGTGGCACAGCTGAACGTCGACCTCGTGGCGGCGGACCGCAAGATCTGGTCGGGCCGCGCGCAGCGGGTCACGGCCCCTGCGGCGGACGGCGAGATCGGCATCCTCGCGGACCACTCGCCCCTGCTCTCCGTGCTGCGCGAGGGCTCGGTGCGCATCGTGGCCGAGGGTGAGACCCTCGACGTGCGCGTCAGCGGAGGGTTCCTCTCCGTCGACTCCAACCAGGTCACGATCGTCGCGGACTCGGTCGAGTCCGTACCGGCCCGCTGACCCTCGCACGACCATGACGCCCCTGGCCTGGCTCGCGATCGGACTGCTCGTCCTCGTCCTTCTCGCGATCGGGCTGGGGGCGTGGCGTCTGCGCGCCCTGTCCCACCGCGTCGGCTCGTTCGAGTGCGGTGCACGGCGGGCGGGGGCGGCCGGCGCGCCCTGGGTCGCGGGCATCGCGCACTACGGCGTCGGCCGCATCGACTGGTGGCGGCTGTGGTCGGTGTCGATCCGCCCCGCCCGGACGTGGTCCCGCTACGACCTCGTCATCGCGGGCCGCGAGCCGTTCGTCGGCGACGGCCCCGACACCTACCTCGTCCGGTGCCGCTACCACGGCCAGGACTTCGAGCTCACGATGTCGCGCGCCGCGTACGAGGGGCTCGCCTCCTGGCTGGAGGCCGCGCCGCCCGGTCGGCGCGACGTCGTCGTCTGAGGCGTCGCCCGTGGGCTGACGCCGTGTCCCGGACCGCCCACCACCGACCCGGAGGACCTGCCTCATGCGTCTCGTCGTCGCCCGCTGCTCCGCCCGCTACACCGGCCGTCTCTCGGCCCACCTGCCGCTCGCGACGCGCGTGCTCATCGTCAAGGCCGACGGGAGCGTGCTCCTGCACTCCGACGGCGGCTCGTACAAGCCCCTCAACTGGATGAGCCCTCCGTGCTCGCTCGCGGTCCGTGCGCCCTCCGAGGAGGCGCGCGAGCGCGGCGTGACCGAGGTATGGGCCGTGCAGCACGCCAAGAGCGACGACCGCCTCGAGATCGAGCTCCACGAGGTCCAGCACGACAGCTCGCACGAGCTGGGCGTCGACCCCGGCCTCGTCAAGGACGGCGTGGAGGCGCACCTCCAGGAGATGCTCGCCGCGCAGATCGAGCTCCTCGGCTCGGGGCACACGCTCGTGCGCCGCGAGTACCCGACCGCGATCGGCCCCGTCGACATCCTCGCCAAGGACCCGAGCGGCGCGACCGTCGCCGTCGAGATCAAGCGTCGGGGCGACATCGACGGCGTCGAGCAGCTCACGCGCTACCTCGAGCTGCTCAACCGCGACCCGCTCCTGGCCCCCGTGCGCGGCGTGTTCGCCGCGCAGGAGATCAAGCCGCAGGCGCGCGTGCTCGCGACGGACCGGGGGATCGGCTGCCTCGTGCTCGACTACGACGCGATGCGCGGTGTCGACGACGTGGACTCCCGCCTCTTCTGACGCTCGCGCGGCCCACCCGCACGAGCAGGCGGCCGTGGCCGTCCCGCAGCGGGGACGGGCCACGACCGCCCGGTCGAGGAGTCAGCTCCGGAGGCCTCGCCGACCGATCAGCACGTGAGGGCCGCGTACGGCGCCGCGTGCTCGGCGACCCGCCCCGCGGCGTCGGTCACCCGGACCGTCGCCGAGCCCGCCGCGAGCGACGCGGCACGTGCGGAGAACGACTGGTAGGCGTTGGCACCCGGCGCGACGCCCGGGACCGTGCGCGACCCGAGCGGCGTGCCGAGCTCGACGTCCACCGGGTCGCCCGCCCCGGCGCCGCCCGTGCCGACGTACGACGCCCGGACCGCGACGTACGCCGTGCCGGCGAGGCAGCGCGGCACCGCGGTGACGTCGACCTGGGGCGTGGGCGCGCCGGCGGAGCGGGAGCGCACCTCGAACGACGCGATGCTCACCGTGCCGCGGTCGGCCCGGAACCCGATCGTCGGGAGGAGCCCGGCGAGCACGTCGGGGTCGGACGTGTCGAGCGCACCGCCGGTCGTCGTGCCGCCGTACCAGGTCCACTCGCCGTCCTCCTCGGCGAACACGTCGACGCGCGCGCCGTTCACCTGGAGCGCGACCCGGTCGCCGGGGCCGTAGCCCCGGAGGCCGAAGTAGGGCGACGACCCGTCCGCGCCCCCGACGTAGTCGAGGCCCGAGGCGACGTTCGTGTGGTTGAACCACGCGAGCGCGTAGGTGCGGTCCGCCGCGGCGAGGCCGAGGAACAGCGAGTCCTCCTGCGTGCCCGCGCCGGAGAACGCGCCGATCTCCGCGACCACCACGGACGACGGCGTCGCGCGGGCCGTGCGGTGCCCGTACAGCCCCCAGTAGCGTGCGTCGCCGGTCGCGGCGAGCGCGCCGTCCCCGGCCGCGACGGCGGGCAGCGCCTCGCCGGAGGGTCGCAAGGTCGCGTAGTCCGCGGTCGTGTCGGCGTCGAAGTCGTCGTGCAGCACGACGTCGTCGTACCAGTCCGGGTCGAACGCGAGCCGGGCGGTCGTGGTCGCGCGTGCCTCCTCGGGGAAGCTCGACCCGCCCCAGCGCACGACGGCGCCGATCCGCGCCTCGCTGCCGGGGACGGCGTCGGGCCCGGGCGTGACGTCCCACGACCGGGTCGCGCGGTCCCACGCCTCGAGGTCGAGCGGGCCGGCCTCGCCCACGGCGACGGCCGTCCAGCCGGTCGGCAGGTCGGGCGCGACCTCGGCACCGGCGACGGCGTCGTCGCGCGACGAGATCGTCACGTCGACGCGCGAGGCGCGTCCGACGGCGGGCTCCGCGGCCTCGACCCGCGCCGAGACGGCCCGTGACACGGGGCTCCACGACTCGAGCTCGGTCACTCCGACGGACTTGCCGGGCGCGGCGTCGAACGTGACGCGGTAGCTCGTCGTCTCGAGCGGCGGGAACGTGATGCGGTTCAGGCCGTTGCCCACGGGCTGCTCGGGCACGCGCGTCTGGCCGGGGACGACCTGCCAGGCCGCGCCGTCCCAGTACTCGAGCTCGTAGCCGGCGGCGGGCTGGACGGCGTCGGCGTCCTGGTAGCCGTGGAAGCGGACGTCGCCGATCGTCGTCGGTCCGGCGAACTCGACCCCGAGCCAGTCGCGGGCGTTCGGGGAGGAGTAGTTCGACCAGCGCGTGTTCTGCGGCACCTCGTCGTACCAGACCTTGCCGTCGAGGACGCGCCACGCGTCGTCGTAGCGCCACGTGTACGACGCGACGGGTCGCGGGTAGGCGTTCTTGAGGGGGTTCGCCGACGTGTTGACGGCGTGGGGGAGCCGCTGCGGGTCGCCGCTCGGCACCGGCACCTCGACCGGGTCGGCACCCGCGGCGACCGCGTCGGCGCCGGCGTGCAGCACCTGCTCGCCGTCCACGTAGACGCGCAGGCCCGCACCCGCCCCGTAGCGCGAGCCGTCGCGGTCGAACAGGACCGTGACGTTGCGCCCGTGGTACGGCACGTTCTCCGCGGCGAACCAGTCCCAGTCGGCGGGCACGAGCGGGTCGAGCACGAGCGAGTCGTCGGACTGCGGCTGGAGGCCGAGGACGTCCTGGAGCACGAGGTCCACGAAGCTGGAGTGCAGGTAGTCCTCGGAGTGGTTGTTCCCGTCGTAGATCCAGCGGTCCTCGTCGGGGTGGTGCGCCTCGGCGACGTACGGCTCGCCGTCGCGGAACTGCGTGCGGACGTAGGTGTCGAACAGGTCGAGGTAGTCCACGCGCGTGAGGTCGCCCGCGGCGTCGTCGCGCAGCGCGGTCGCGACGCCGTCGAGCGTCAGCGACGTCGAGAACGGCCACGACGGACCGTCCCACTTGCAGCAGCCCTGGTCGGACGAGCGCCAGAAGTCGGGGGAGCGGCGCTCGGTCACCGTCGGGCCGTACGGCGCCGCGAACCCCTGCGGGTCGAGGAGCTGGTCGAGCGCGACGGCCTGCTCGGGCGAGGCGAGGCCGAACTTCCACGGGACGAACCCGACGTCGAGCCGGTCGCGCAGCGGCTCGTGGTCCGGGTTCTCCCAGTCCACGACGTCGTAGAAGAAGTCGCGGTCGTCGTCCCAGAGGTAGGTGTCCACGGCCTCGCGCAGCGCCGCGGCACGATCGCGGTACTCCGTCGCCGTCGCCTCGTCGCCGTTGAGCGTCGCGACCTCGACGAGCGCGAGCATGTCGCCGTAGAGGTACGCGTTGATGGACGGCCGGAAGGTGTGGCGACCCGCGTAGTCACGGTCGGTCACGTACGACGCGGGCGAGCTCTCCTTGGCGTCGTACTCGGGCGTCTGCCAGTAGAGCCCGAGGTCGGCGTCGAACTGGTTCCCCCAGTCCTCGACGAAGCTCTCCAGCTCGGGCTGGAGCGCGCGGAGGCGGTCGAGGTTCCCGGTGACCTTCGCGCGCTCGACGATCGCGGACACGGCCCAGAACGAGTACTGGTGCGCCCAGTCGGCGGCCTCGGGGTTCTGCGCGGGCTCGATCTGGCCGGGCCCGGTGAGCCAGTAGTCCTCGTAGTCGTCGAGGTAGCGCTGGTCGCGCAGCCAGCGGCCCTCGGCGAGCTGGTGGCCCGCCGCCGCGTTGATGGCCTGGAACGGCGCGGCGTAGCCGCAGCAGTCGAGGAACTCCGTGAGGACCCAGCCGGTGCCGGGCTCGGTGTAGCGCAGGTGCTCCTTGAGCACGCGCCAGCGGTAGTAGTACACCGCCTCGGCGTCCGCGTCGGGGAGGTCCACGACGGGGACGTTGGCCGCGTACCAGTCGGGGTCGGCGTAGCCGTCGAGCTTCTCGCCCACGTCGACGAACGACGTTCCCGGCCCGACCTCGGGCCGGTCGAGGGGCGTCGTCGGGTCGTCGGTCGTGGCGCCCGGGGACGCGGCCGGGGCGGCCGCGGGAACCGGCGTCGTCGCCGCGACCGCCGGTGCCGCGAGGGCGAGGGCCAGGAGGCCGGAGGCGAGCGCCAGGGCGCCCGTCGAGCGTGGTCGTCGCATGCGTGTCCTTCGTCGTCGAAGAGCGGGTCCCGCGCGGGTCACGGGCGCGGGGACCTGACTGCGCTGTCGGCCACAGATTCCCACAAGAGCAAACAGAAAACAACAGGCGGCCGCGGGTGGCCTGTCGCGCGCCAGGGCGCCGGTCGCCCCGTGGTAGTTTTTGAACATGTTCAAAAATGCGGTACCCGCATGAGTGCGACGCCGAAGTCCGAGCGCACGCGCGCGCACCTGCGCGACGTCGCCGTCCGGATGCTGCGCGACGTCGGGTACGAGCGCACGACCATGCGCGCCGTCGCCGCCGAGGCGGGCGTGAGCACCGGGAACGCGTACTACCACTTCCCGTCCAAGGACGCGCTCGTCCAGGAGCTCTACCTCGAGGTGCAGCGCGAGCACGCCGAGCGCTCCGCTCCCGTGCTCGCGGCGGGCGGCCCGCTCACCGACCGGCTGCGCGGCGTCTGGGGGGCGTCGGTCGACGCGTTCGCCCCGTTCCACGCGTTCGGCGGCGAGTTCGTGTCCGTGGCGATCCGACCCGGCTCGGACGCGAGCCCCTTCTCAGGGGCCTCCACCGCGTCGCGCGACCTCTCCCGCGCGCTCTTCGACGAGGTCGTCGCCGGGGCGTCGACGCGCGTCCCCGAGCGGCTGCGCGCCCAGCTCCCCGAGCTCCTGTGGCTCGCCCAGCTCGGCATCACGCTCTACTGGGTCCACGACACCTCGCCCGGGTTCGCGCGCACCCGTCGGCTCGTCGACGGCGGGGCGGCGCTCGTCGGCAGCCTCGTCCGGCTCGCGCGGTTGCCCGTCGCGCGCGGTGTGGTCGACGACGTCCTGCGCCTCGTGCGCGCGGTCCACCCGGGCGCGCCCTGGGCGTCGGTCCCGGAGGGTGCGGCCCGCGAGCGCGCGGGCGAGCCGGAGGTGGGCGCGTGAGCCCCGCCGGTGCGGCCCTCGTCTCGGGCCTGGTGATCCTCGGCATGGTCGTGGTCCTGCCGCTCGGCCTCCGGCTCCTGGGACCCGACGTCGTCCCTGCAGCGCGCAGCGTGGCATGGCCCCTCGCGGGGGCCGCGGGGGCCGCCGGGGTCGTGCTGCCGCACGGCACCGCGTCCGTCCTTCTCGCGCTCGTCTTCGCGGCGGCGACCGCCGTGCTCGCCGGCGCCGGCGCACGTCTGGCGGTGCGCACGGCGCGCGACGTGCGCGACGGACGGGCCCTCGCGGTGGGTCGCGCGTCGCGCGCGGCGACCGTGACCGCGCTGGTCATGCCGGCGGTCGGCGCGAGCGCGCTGGTCGCCGAGCGCGCCGGGTGGGGGTTCCTCGGGTTCTCCGGGACGTACCTCGCGCTCACGGTCCCGCACATGCTCTACGCCGGGTTCGGCGCGGCACTCGTCGCGGGCACGGTCGCGCGCCTCGCGGCCACCGACCGGCTCGCGGCCGCCGGGGCATGGGGCGTGCCGCTCGGGACGGTGCTCGTGCTGGTCGGCTACTTCCTCGGCGACGTGGCCGAGCTCGTCGGGGCGGGCGTGCTCACGCTCGCCCTGTGGGCGACGGCGGTCGCGGCGGTCCGGTCGCTCGTGCGGCCCACCGGTCCGGCGCACCCGGCCGACAGCGGGCAGCCGACCGCTACCGGGGGCTGGGCGAGCGAGGCGGGCGCCCGTGCGCTGCTCGGCACCGGTGCGGTCGTCGTCGGGCTGTCGATGCTGCTCGCGCTCTGGTGGGCCGCGGGCGAGGCGCTCGGTCTCGCGCACCCGAGCCTCGACGTCATGGCGGCGACGCACGGCGTCGCGAACGCGCTCGGGTTCGTGCTCTGCACCCTCCTCGGGCTACGGGTCCTCGCGGCCCGGTCGGCGCTCCCGCACGAGGTGGAGGGCGCGGACGAGGAGCGCTGTGACGCAGGACAAGACACGACACGCGGGCCCGGACGGGCCCCGGAGGGGAGTGCGGCATGACGTTCACGTACCCGGAGGTCGGCGCGACCCGGACGGACACCTGGCCCGCGGGGTATCGCCACCTGCACGTGCGCCGGCGGATCTCGGACCGGCCCCGGACGTCCGACGACCTCGCGTGGCTCGGCGAGCAGCTCCTCACGTGGCGTGTGCACGCCGCGGCGCGCGTGCGGCTCGAGACCGACGCCCCGGTCGCTGAGGCGGGGGTGCGCGTCACAACCCTCCTCGGCGTGGGGCGCGTGCGGCTCCACGAGCCGTGCGAGGTCGTGTGGGTCGAGCGGTCCCCGCACCGGGTCGCGTTCGCGTACGGGACCCTGCCCGGGCACGCGTTCGTGGGGGAGGAGCGCTTCGCCGTCGAGCGCGACGACGCGGGCGACCTGTGGTGGAGCATCGACGTGTTCAGCCGCCCGGTGCTGTGGTGGGTGCGCCCGCTCGCGTTCGCCGTGCCGACGTTCCAGCGGCTCTTCGCCCTGCACCTCGGCCGCGGCGCGCGGCGGCTGCTCACGTCGCGCGACCGCTGACGTCTCGCCTCCCGGCCCGTCCGCGTCCACGGCCGCACGAGTTTGCACGCCGGGTGTACGAAGTGCGCCAGAATGGGCCCATGACCGACGCCCGCAGCCCTCGTCCCGACCAGCAGCCCGGTACCGCGCGCGTCCTCGTGGGCCGCGTCGTCACCCCGACGGGAGTGGTCGACGACGGCGTCGTGGCCGTGCAGGACGGGCGGGTCGCGTGGGTGGGCGCCCGGGCCGACGCCGCGGCCGCCGGGTACGCCGACCTGCCGGACGGCGACGGCGCGACGCTGCTCCCGGGACTCGTCGACGTGCACGACCACGGCGGCGGCGGGTCGAGCTTCCCCGACGCGGAGACCCTCGACGCGGCTCGCGTCGCCGCGCGCGAGCACCTCCGCCACGGGACGACGAGCCTCGTCGCCTCGCTCGTCACCGCCCCGCGCGACGTGCTGCTCGAGCGCACCGCGAACCTCGCGGACCTCGCCGACGCGGGCGAGATCGTCGGCATCCACCTCGAGGGGCCTTTCCTCTCCGAGGTGCGGTGCGGCGCCCAGAACCCGCACGACATGCTCGAGGGCGACCCCGAGCTCGTCCGCGCGATCGCCGCGGCGGCCCGCGGCTACCTGCGCACCATGACGGTCGCGCCCGAGGTGCCCGGCGTCGTCGGCACCGGGGGAGTGATCGAGACGCTCGTCGAGGTCGGGGCGCTCCCGTCGATCGGCCACACCGACGCGAGCACCGAGCAGACCGAGGCGGCGATCGCGGCCGGCGTCGCGGCGCTCGCGGCTGCCGGGCGGCCGGGGGCGCGACTGACCGCGACGCACCTGTTCAACGGCATGCGCCCCCTGCACCACCGTGAGCCCGGCCCGATCGCGGCGTGCCTCGCGGCCGCTGCGCGCGGCGAGCTCGTCGTCGAGCTCGTGGCCGACGGCACGCACCTCGCGCACGGCACGATCCGCAGCGTCGTGGAGCTCGTCGGGTCGCACGTCGGGGCCGACGGCACCGTCGCGGGGCCGGACGCCGTCGCGCTCGTCACCGACGCGATGGCCGCGGCGGGCATGGCCGACGGCGCGTACGAGCTCGGGCCGATGCGCGTCACCGTCGCGCACGGCGTCGCACGGCTCACCGAGGGCGGCGCCATCGCGGGGGGCACCTACCACCTGCTCGACGTCGTGCGCGAGACGGTCGAGGCGGGTGTGCCGCTGGTCGACGCCGTCCGTGCCGCGTCGTGGACCCCCGCGGGCGTGCTCGGCCTCGACGACCGCGGCGGCCTCGTCGCGGGCCGCCGCGCCGACGTCGTCGTGACGGACGCCGACCTGCGCGTGCGTGAGGTCCTGCGAGCGGGCGACCCGGTCGACCTCACGCTCTGAGCCTCGCGCGCAACCCGTCGCACCGCGCGACCCCACCGCCGAACCCGGGGTCGCTCCTCACCCAGCCCGTCCCATGAGGAGCGACCCCGGGTTCGTCTGGTCGGGGGAGCTCGGCGAACCCGGGGTTGCGGGCGATCTGCGGGTCGAACCCACCGGTATGCCCGGGTTCGGCGCTTCGCAGGGCTGGCGGATCGTCTCCGGCGTCGCCGCAGGTCGGGGCGCAAGCCTCGAACGGGAGAGCGTGTTCTTGCTCCACGGGCTTGACTCTCCTCATTTGTTCATCCAATACTCGTAACAGCGAAGCGCTTCGACGATGCGTTTCGACGAAGCGCTTCGACGGACGAGGCGCCGGACCGGACCACAGGGGAGTGGTGACGATGGCGACGATGCAGGACGTGGCGCGACGCGCGCAGGTCTCGTTGAGCACGGTCTCCTACGCGCTGTCCGGGACCCGTCCCGTCTCCGACGCCACGCGGCGCCGCATCGAGGACGCCATGGCCGACCTGGGCTACCAGCCCAACGCGATGGCCCGCGGTCTCGCGTCGCGCCGGAGCCACGTACTGGCGCTGATCTACCCCGCGATGGAGAAGGGCCTCGGCGGCACGGTCGCCGAGTTCGTCTCGTCCGCGGCGGAGACGGCGCGCGAGAACGGCTACCACCTCGTGCTGTGGCCCTTCCGCACGACCCAGGCGCCGGAGGTCCGCGACCTCGTGCGCCAGGGGATGGCGGACGGCGTCCTGCTCATGGAGGTCGCGCTCGACGACGACCGGGTCGACGTGCTCGACGAGGCCGGGGTCCCGTACACGATGATCGGCCGGACGCGCGACGTCACGGACCGGCCGTCCGTGGACATCGACTTCGAGCGCACGACGGACGACGCGGTCCAGCACCTCGTGGACCTCGGGCACCGGCACGTCGCCCTCGTGAACCACTCGCAGGCGACGGCGGACGACGGCTACGCGCCGACGTTCCGCGCCGAGGAGGGTTTCGAGGCGGCCATGCGTCGCCGCGGGCTCGAGCCGGTCGCGCTGCGCGTCGACGAGTCCCCGCGAGCGGGCCGCGACGCCGTCGCGACGCTCCTGGAGCTCGAGCCGCGCCTCACGGCGTTCGTCACCATGAACGAGATCGCGACGTTCGGCGTCGTCGCCGAGCTCCAGCAGCGCGGCGTCGCGATCCCCGCCGACATGTCGATCCTGTCGATCGTCACGTCGCCCGGCGTCGGGGAGATGAGCAACCCGCCGCTGACCACGATGCACGCGCCCGGGGCCGAGCTCGGCCGCCTGGGCGTGCAGAAGCTGCTGTCCCTCGTGGACGGCTCCCGTCCGAGCACGCCGAACGTGCTCATCCCGTGCGTCCTCGAACCCGGCAGCAGCGTCGCCCCCGCGGCCGGCCGGGCACCGGACGACGACGACCGCGAGCCCGAGGCTCGCTGAACCGACCGGCCGGGCGATGCCCCGGTCACCCTCCGGCTCCAGCGCCGGAACTCGATGAGGAGGACACGCACATGCTGCGATCCCGGAAGATCTCGCTCGTCGCTGCCGTGGCAGCGCTCCCACTCGCCCTGGCGGCGTGCGGGGGCACCGGCGGCAGCGGGGGGTCCGACGACCAGACCCTGACGATCTGGCACTACGAGAACGAGGACTCCGCCATGGGCCAGGCGTGGGCCAAGGCGATTGAGATCTTCGAGGAGGAGAACCCGGACGTCGACGTCGTCGTCGAGAAGCAGACGTTCGAGCAGATCCAGAAGAACGCCAAGATCGTCCTCACCGGCAACGACGTGCCCGACGTCATGGAGTACAACAAGGGCAACGCGACCGCCGGCCAGCTCGCGGCGCAGGGCCTGCTGACCCCGCTCACCGACGCGGCGACCGAGCGCGGCTGGGACGAGAAGCTCAGCGGCTCGCTCCAGACGACCGCGACCTACGACGACCAGGGCCTCATGGGCTCGGGCGAGTGGTACGGCGTCCCGAACTACGGCGAGTTCGTGCAGGTCTACTACAACAAGGACATGTTCGCCCAGTACGGGCTCGAGGTGCCGACGACGCTCGAGGAGCTCGAGACCGTCATGCAGGCCTTCAAGGACCAGGGCGTGACCCCGCTGGCCGAGGCCGGCGCCGAGTACCCGATGGGCCAGCTCTGGTACGAGCTCGTGCTCGCGAACTCCGAGCGCGACTTCATCGACCAGTACCAGCTCTTCGACGGCGACCCGGACTTCCACGGCCCCGAGATGACGCAGGCGACCGAGAAGCTCGACTCCTGGATCAAGGACGGCTACGTCGCGTCCGACTCCGCCGCGCTGACCGCCGAGGACATGGGCGTGTCGTTCATCAACGGCACCTACCCGATGATGGTCTCCGGCTCGTGGTGGTTCGGCCGCATCGTCGAGGAGATGGACGCCGACTGGGGCCAGTTCAACTTCCCCGGCAACACGCTCCAGGTCGGCTCGTCCGGCAACCTCTGGGTCGTCCCCGCGAACGCGGACTCGCCCGACCTCGCCGAGGAGTTCATCGACATCACGCTGCGCCCCGAGGTGCAGAACATCCTCGCCGAGAAGGGCGGCCTGCCCGTCGCCGGTGACGCGTCCGTCATCACGGACGAGCGCACGCAGCAGCTCACCGAGAACTTCCAGGCGATCCTCGACGACGACGGCCTGGCGTTCTACCCCGACTGGCCCGTGCCCGGCTACTACGACGTGATCGTCAGCGAGCTGCAGTCGCTCATCAACCAGTCGAAGTCGCCGACGGAGGTGCTCGACGGCCTCGAGTCCGCGTACGTGGACGGCAAGGCGGACCTGCTCGACAGCTGAGCGGACGCACGCGCCCGGCCGGTCGGGGCCGATCCCACGATCGCCCCGGCCGGCCCGGCACCCCACCCGAGGACCTCCCGCGAAAGAGACCGTCATGACCACCCGCACCGACACCGTGCCCGAGGCCGGGCCCGGCCCCGCGCGCGAGGCGTCGCGCGCGACCGCGGCGCCCCGCCGCCGTCGCCGGCCCGCCTGGCTCCCGTACCTGCCCTACCTCCTGCCCGGCGCGGTGGCGTTCGTCGTCGTGATCGGCTACCCGTTCGTGATGAACGTCTACTACAGCCTGTTCAAGTGGCGCGGCGGCATGGCGCCGATGCGCTGGTACGGGCTGGGCAACTACGCCGACCTCATGAACGACTCGGCGTTCTGGACCTCGTTCCAGAACTCGATCGCGATGATCCTCGCGATGGTCGTCGCGCCGACCCTCATCGGCCTCGTCCTCGCGGCCGTGCTGTTCGACTACCTCGGCCGCCGGTTCGGCCCGCGCGTCGCGGCGTTCCTGCGCGCGACGTACTACCTGCCGCAGATCCTGCCCGTCGCCGTCGCCGGCGTGCTGTGGAACTGGATCCTCAACGCCCAGACCGGCGCGCTCAACGTGATCCTGCGCGGGATCGGCATCGAGAACCCGCCCAACTGGCTCGGCGACACGACGACCGCGCTGCCGAGCGTCATGCTCGTGCTCATCTGGGTCCAGATCGGCTACCCGGTCGTCATCTTCATGTCCGCGCTCCAGCGCGTGGACCCCGAGCTGTACGAGGCGGCCGAGCTCGACGGGGCGGGCTGGTGGCGCCGCTTCGGGGCCATCACGATCCCGCAGATCCGCCCGGAGACGTTCGTCGTCACGCTCACGTGCACCGTCGCCGCGCTCAAGGTCTTCGGTCCCATCTACGTGCTCACGCGCGGCGGGCCCGAGAGCTCGACGCTCGTCCCGAGCTACTACTCGTACCTCAACTTCTTCGACAAGTCGAAGGTCGGCTACGGCGCCGCGGTGGCGACCGTGCTCACCCTCGTCATCATCGTCGTCGCCGTCGTGATCCTCGCGCTGCAGAGCCGCGCCGAGCGTCGTGAGCAGGAGGGCCGCTGATGTCCACCGTCACCACCACCCCGACCGCGGGCGGCACGCCCACGGCGCCCGCGTCGTCGTCCGGGTCGCGCCGCCCGCTGCGGGCCACGCGCCAGGACGAGCGCTACCGTCGCGGCGTCGGCCGCTGGTTCGTGCTCGCCGCGGCGATCGTCGTCGCCCTGCTCATGCTGTCGCCGTTCGTCATCATGCTGCTCAACGCGTTCAAGTCGCCGGCCGAGTACTCCCAGGACGGCCCGCTGAGCATCCCGAAGGAGCTCTACCTCGACGGGGTGCAGAACTTCTGGACGCGGACGAACTTCCCGCAGAAGCTCTGGAACTCCGTCTTCATCTCGGCGCTCGTCGCCGTGTTCGGGACGCTCCTGTCGCTGCTCAGCGCCTACGCGATCGGCGTCGGCCGCATCAAGGGCCGCCTCTGGATCGTCACCCTCTTCCTCGTGGCCAACATGCTGCCGCAGGAGGCGCTCATCTACCCGCTGTTCGACATGGCGCAGAAGGTGGGCCTGTCGAACTCGCAGTGGTCGATCATCATCATCTTCACCGTCATCCAGGCGGCGTTCGGCACGTACCTGCTCGCGTCCGTGCTCGGCACGTTCCCGCCCGCGCTGCTGGAGGCCGCCCAGCTCGACGGCGCCGGCCGCTGGCGCATCCTGTGGCAGGTCGTCTACCCGATCGTCAAGCCCACGCTCGGCGTCCTCATGATCTTCTTCTTCATCTGGACGTGGAACGAGTTCTTCATCCCGCTGGTCATGCTGACGACCAACGACACCCAGACGATCCCCATCGCCCTCGCGTCGCTCCAGGGCGACCGGATGATGGACGCCCCGACGACGAACGCGGGCGCGCTCGTCTCGCTCATCCCCGCGCTGATCTTCTTCCTCATCTTCCAGCGCACGCTCACCCGGGGCGTCACGGCCGGCGCCGTGAAGTGACGCCTGCGGCGTGACGCCGCACCGCCCCGGGGCCCGTCCCCGGGCGGTCACCGAGACTCCTGAACGCACCGACGAAGGAAGCACCACCCATGAAGTTCACCGACGGGTACTGGCAGGTCCGACCGGGGATGCACCCGCTCTACGCGGTCGAGGTCGACGACGTCCGCGCGGACGAGGCGGCCGGCACGCTCACCGTGTACGCGCCGACGGCGAAGATCCGCGGTCGCGGCGACACGCTCAACCGCCCGATGCTCACGACGACGTACTCCTCGCCCGCGCCCGGCGTGATCCGCGTGCGCGTCGAGCACCACCAGGGCGCGGTGCGCCGCGGGCCGGCGTTCCAGGTGACCGGCGAGCCCGGGTTCCGGCCCGAGGTCGAGGTGCACGACGACGTCGCGGTCCTGCGGTCCAAGGACCTCGCCGTGCGCGTGCACCGCGGCGACCGGTGGCGCGTCGACTTCGAGGCGGACGGCGAGGTGCTGACCTCCTCGCTGCCCAAGTCGGTCGGGCACGTCACGGCCGACGACGGCCGCGCCTGGACGCACGAGCAGCTCGCGCTCGAGCCGGGCGAGCTCGTCTACGGGCTGGGGGAGCGGTTCGGCCCGTTCGTCAAGAACGGCCAGGTCGTCGACATCTGGAACGAGGACGGCGGCACGTCGAGCGAGCAGGCGTACAAGTCCGTCCCGCTCTACCTGACGACCAAGGGCTACGGCGTGTTCGTCGAGCACCCGGAGAAGGTCTCGTTCGAGGTCGCGTCCGAGGTGAACACGCGCGTCCAGTTCTCCGTCGAGGGCCAGGCGCTGGAGTACCTGGTCATCCATGGACCGACCCCCAAGGACGTGCTGCGCCGGTACACCGCGCTCACGGGCCGCCCCGCGCGCGTCCCGGCGTGGTCGTTCGGGCTGTGGCTCACGACGTCGTTCACGACGAGCTACGACGAGCAGACGGTGAACGGCTTCATCGACGGCATGGCCGAGCGCGACCTGCCGCTGTCGGTGTTCCACTTCGACTGCTTCTGGATGCGCGAGTACCAGTGGGTCGACTTCGAGTGGGACCCGCGCACGTTCCCCGACCCCGAGGGCATGCTGCGCCGCCTGCACGACCGCGGGCTCAAGGTGTGCGTGTGGATCAACCCGTACGTCGCACAGCGCTCGCCGCTCTTCGCGGAGGCCGCGGAGCAGGGCTTCCTGGTCAAGCGTGAGGACGGGTCCGTGTGGCAGTGGGACCTGTGGCAGGCGGGCATGGGCCTGGTGGACTTCACCAACCCCGACGCGACGGCGTGGTACGTGGGCAAGCTCGAGGGGCTGCTCGACCAGGGCGTCGACTGCTTCAAGACCGACTTCGGCGAGCGCATCCCCGTCGACGGCATCGCGTGGCACGACGGGTCCGACCCGCGCAAGATGCACAACTACTACGCGCAGCTCTACAACGAGGCGGTCTTCCGGCTGCTCGAGCGCAAGCGCGGCGAGGGCGACGCGGTGCTGTTCGCGCGGTCCGCGACGGCGGGCGGCCAGCAGTTCCCGGTGCACTGGGGCGGCGACTGCGACTCGACGTACGCGTCGATGGCCGAGTCGCTGCGTGGCGGCCTGTCGATGTCCATGTCCGGCTTCGGCTACTGGAGCCACGACATGGGCGGCTTCGAGGGCACGCCCGACCCGGGCGTGTTCAAGCGCTGGACGGCGTTCGGCCTGCTGTCGTCGCACTCGCGCCTGCACGGCTCGGGCTCGGTCCGCGTCCCGTGGGCGTTCGACGACGAGGCCGTCGACGTCACGCGCAAGTTCACGCACCTCAAGCTGTCGCTCATGCCCTACCTCGGCCGCGTGGCCGAGGAGGCGCACACCGACGGCGTGCCGATGATGCGCCCGCTCGCGCTCGAGCTGCCGCACGACCGCGCGGGGTTCACCGCGGACACGCAGTACCTGCTGGGCGACGCGCTGCTCGTCGCGCCGGTCTTCCGCGCGGACGGCCGCGTCGAGTACTACGTGCCCGAGGGCACGTGGACGCGCCTGGTGCAGCCCGACGACGGCCCCGCCCTGAGCGAGACCGTGACCGGCCCGCGCTGGGTGACCGAGACCCACGGGTTCGACTCGCTCCCGGTGCTCGTGCGCCCGGGCACCGTCCTCCCGGTGGGTGCCCGCACCGACCGGCCGGACTACGACTGGGCCGACGGCGTCACACTGCACGCGTTCGAGCTGCCGGAGGGGTACGACGAGCTCGTGGTCGTCCCGCCGGCGGACGGGGCGCCGGGGGCGACGTTCCGCGTGCGCCGGTCGGGCGCGACGCTCACGGTCTCGTCCGACGACGCCGTGGCGGCCTGGTCCGTGCGGGCCGGCTCCGCGGTGGCCGAGGCGCACGGTGCGACGAGCGTGACGATCGACCTCGGCTGACGACGTATCCTGGGCGAGCATGTCATGGAAGCGCTCCCATGGCATGCTCGCCCCCGTAGTTCCCGCGCGTGCCCCGCTCGCACCCACCGAGACGCACGAGCACCCACCGACCACCCGTCGCGGACCGCGTCGTCCGACGACCGAGCAGCGAGGACCCTCGTGACCACCGACACCACCGCACCCGACGCCGTCGACGCGCAGGCCGCGCCCGCGCCGTCGGGCCGCCGGACGTTCCCGACCGACTTCCTCTGGGGCTCCGCCACCGCCGCGTACCAGATCGAGGGCGCCGCCGCCGAGGACGGCCGCACGCCGTCCATCTGGGACACCTACTCCCACACGCCGGGCCGCACGCTCAACGGGGACACGGGCGACGTCGCCGACGACCACTACCACCGGTGGCAGGAGGACGTGCAGCACATCACCGACCTCGGCCTCGGCGCGTACCGCTTCTCGGTCTCGTGGTCCCGCGTCCAGCCCGGCGGCACGGGCCCGCTCAACCCCGAGGGCGTCGCCTTCTACTCGCGCCTCGTCGACGCGCTCCTCGAGAAGGGCGTCAAGCCCGTCGTCACGCTCTACCACTGGGACCTCCCGCAGGAGCTCGAGGACGCCGGCGGCTGGGCGAACCGCGAGACGGCGTACGCGTTCGCCGCGTACGCCCGCCACATGGCGCGCGAGCTCGGCGACCGGATCGACACCTGGACGACGCTCAACGAGCCGTGGTGCTCCGCCTACCTCGGCTACGGCTCCGGCGTGCACGCGCCCGGCCGCACCGAGCCGGCCGCGGCCCTCGCGGCCGTGCACCACCTCAACCTCGCGCACGGCCTCGCCGTCCAGGCGATCCGCGACGAGCTGGGCGAGGACGCGAAGACGTCCGTCACGCTCAACCTCCACGTCATCCGGCCCGACGACCCGACGTCCGCGGGCGACCTCGACGCCGTGCGGAAGATCGACGCCCTCGCCAACCGTGCGTTCCTCGCGCCCATGCTCGACGGCGAGTACCCCGCCGACCTGCTCGCCGACACCGCGCACGTGAGCGACTGGTCGTTCGTGCAGGACGGCGACCTCGAGACGGTGCGCCAGCCGCTGTCGATCCTCGGCGTCAACTACTACTCGACCGTGCGCGTGCGCCACTTCTCCGGCGACGGCGAGCGGTCGGAGAACGACGGCCACGGCGCGTCGAAGCACAGCCCGTGGATCGGCGTCGACGACGTCGAGTTCGTCCAGCAGCCCGGCCCGTACACCGCGATGGGCTGGAACATCGAGCCGGCCGGCATGACCGAGCTGCTCGTGTCCGTCGCGAAGACCTACCCGCACCAGCCGATGATGGTGACCGAGAACGGCGCCGCGTTCGCCGACGAGGTCACGGTCGACGCCGACGGGACCGCCCGCGTCCACGACGACCGCCGCGTCGCCTACCTGCACGACCACGTCGACGCCGTCGGCGCCGCGATCGACGCGGGCGCCGACGTGCGCGGGTACTTCGCGTGGTCGCTGCTCGACAACTTCGAGTGGGGCTACGGCTACGACCGCCGGTTCGGCATCATCCGCGTCGACTACGACACGCTCGAGCGCACGTGGAAGGACTCGGCGCACTGGTACCGCCGGCTCGCGACGTCGAACGCGCTCCCCGCGGTCGACGAGACCGCCTGACGAGCCCGCTCGTCGCCCGCGCGAGGGCCCGTCCGGTCGCACCGGGCGGGCCCTCGCCGTGCACCGCAGTGGGTGCGGGCGGGCTCCGGTCTCGCCCGGACGGGGTGAGGCGCGACCCGGGTGACCTTCCCTAGCCTCGCAGCCATGAGCGATGTCGAGGTCAAGGCCAGGACGGGCGGGGTGCTCGCCGCCGCGTGCCTGTCGACGCTGGTCGTCAACGCGAACACGTCGGCGGTGAGCATCCTGCTCCCCGCGATCAGCGAGGACACGGGGACGAGCGTGACGACCCTCCAGTGGGCAGTCACCGGCTACTCGCTCGTCGGGGCGGCGGTGATCGTCACCTCGGGAGCCCTGGGCGACGTGTTCGGCCGCAAGCGGGTGTTCCAGCTCGGGCTCCTGCTCTTCGTCGCGTCCTGCGTGCTCATCGCGCTCGCCCCGTCGGGCGGCATGGTCATCGCCGGGCGCTTCGTGCAGGGCGCGGCCGGGGCGACCATCGTGGCGTGCGGGCTGAGCCTGCTCTCTGTGGCCAACAGCGGCGACGCCCAGCTCCGGGCGGTCTCGTTGTGGGGTGCGGCGTCCGCCGTCGGTGCCGCGGCGGGGCCTCTGCTCGGCGGGGTGCTCGTCAACCTCACCGGCTGGCAGGGCCTGTTCTGGGTCGACGCCGTCGTCGCCGCGGCGTGCGTCGTCCTGACGTTCTTCGTCGTGTCCGAGTCGCGCGACCCCGACCGCTCGCGCTCGATCGACTACGCGGGCACCGTGCTCGTCGCGCTCACCCTCGCTCCTCTCATCCTCGCGCTGAGCAAGGGCAGCGACTGGGGGTGGGGCTCGCTCGCGACCCTCGGCAGCCTCGCGGTCGCCGTCGTGGCAGGCTGCCTGTTCGTCGTGGTCGAGCGCCGCGTCGCGGTCCCGCTCCTCGACCTCGCCCTCCTGCGCAACCGCGTGCTCGTCGGCGCGACCGTGGCCATCCTCATCGGCTCCGGCACGATCAACGGGCTCATGTACCTCCTCAGCATCTACTTCCAGGACCCCGCCACCCTGGGCCTGAGCCCGCTCGAGGCGGGGCTCGCGACGCTCCCCGCGACCGCGGGTCTCGTGATCGTGGCCCCGCTCGTGCCGCGGTTCGCCGCGAAGATCGGCGGGCGGCAGGTCATCGGGCTCGGATTCCTGCTCACCGCCGTCGGGTTCGGCGTCGTCGGGGTCGTCCAGGCCGACTGGCGGTACGGCGCCTTCGTCCTCCCGCTCATCGCGATCGCGGTCGGCATGGGGCTGTCCAACGGCCCGGCGTCCTCGGCCTCCACGGCGTGCGTCTCCGCGAACGAGGTGGGGGCGGCGTCGGGCGTCTCCAACATGGCGCGCTACGTCGGCGCCGCGGTCGCGACGGCGGTCGTGGCCTCGATCTACGCCGCCGTGATCGCGGACCGCACCGCCGCGGGCGCGACCACGGCCGACGCCCTCGCGTCCGGTCTCGGCACCGCGTCCTGGGTCATGGCCGGGACCAGCGCGCTCGGGGTCGTCATGGCGGTCGTCATGGGCCGGCGGTATCGGGCCGAGCGCGGCACGGTGCACGACGCCGCGTCGGCGGCCGCTGCGGTGACGCACACCCTGCCCACGTCGGCCACACCGGTCGCCGCGAGGGCGACGGACTGACCGTCGCCCTCGCGCCGGCCCCGTACCGTGTCGGCCCGGGCGCGGGTCAGCCCCTGACCGTGTCGTCGAGGTTCAGACCGTCCACGAGGTCCTGGAACCCGGCGAGCTCGTCCGGGCAGTAGATCTGGATGACGAGGAGCTGTCCCTGGACGACGCGGTTGTCCGCGACGACGGGTCGGATGCCCGGACCCGCGGCACCGTTGACGAGCTGACCCAGGAGGGTCGCCCGGCTCAGCGCGCTCCCGGGGTCCTCGCACGTGGCTCCGCCGTCGTCGCCGAGGACCCGCACGACCTGGTCCACCTGCGGTGTCGGCGCGCCCGCGGCGGCGAGCGCGGTGAGAAGCTGCTCCGCCTTCTGCTCGGCCTCCGTCGTCGTCTGCCGCTCGCCGCGGACCAGCAGCGCGACCACGACCAGCGCGACGACCACGACGGCCGCGACGACGTAGATGGTCCCGCGCTCGCGGCGCGGCTGCCGCTCGGTGACCTCGCTCATGGCGCGCTCGCCTCCGTCTCCTGCGTCGTCGCGTCCGGGAGCCTCCACGACGGCTTGCGGAACCGGTAGAACAGGTACGGCACCAGGAGGCCCAGGCCGAGGGCCCCGCCGGCGACGATGACGAGGTAGGAGCCGGGGCTCCCCGACCCGAACTGCGACGGCGGGATGAACCCGACCAGCAGCGCGGCGAGCGACGCGACGAAGCCGACCCCGCACAGCGCGCCGAGCATCGGCGCCCGGTACCCGCGAGCGTGGTCGGGCTGCTGACGGCGCAGGCGGACCGCGGCGACGAACATGAGCAGGTACATGATCAGGTACACCTGGGTCGTGATGACCGAGAAGATCCAGTACGCGCTCGAGACGCTCGGGATGAGCGCATAGCCGAGCGCGATCACCGTGGTGACGACGCCCTGCGTGACGAGGATGTTCTGCTGGACGCCGTTCTTGTTGAGCTTCTGCAGGAACGGCGGGAGGTAGCCCTCCTGGCGCGAGATGAGCAGGAGGCCCTTGGACGGGCCGGCCAACCACGTGAGCATGCCGGCGACGGACGCCGTGACGAGCATGATCCCGATGATCGGCGTGAGCCACTGCGAGCCGAAGTAGGCGAACACGGCGTCGAAGGCCTGCATGATGCCCGCCGTCAGGGAGAGCTGCTCAGCCGGGACGACCCAGCTGATCGCGAGCGCGGGGAGGATGAAGATCAGCAGCACCATGCCCATGGCGAGGAAGATCGAGCGCGGGAACTCGCGTGCGGGGTTGCGCAGCGACCCGACGTGCACCGCGTTCATCTCCATGCCGGAGTACGACAGGAAGTTGTTGACGATCAGCACGAGGCTCGACAGGCCGGCCCACGCGGGGAGCAGGTGCTCGGCGTCCATCGGCGCGGCGGACGCGTTGCCCTGCCCGAGGAACACGACGCCGAGCGTCACGAGGAGCACGCCCGGGATGAGCGTGCCGATGATGAGCCCGCCGCTCGCGAGCCCCGCGACGCCCTTGGTGCCGCGCGACGACACCCACACGCCGGACCAGTAGACGACGACGATGACGATCGCCGTCCACACGCCGCTGCTCGCGAGGCTCGGGTTGATGACGTAGGCCAGCGTGCTCGCGACGAACCCGAGCAGGCTCGGGTAGTAGAAGATCGTCATCGCGAACTGGCACCAGACCGCGAGGAAGCCCATCGGCTTCGAGATCCCCTCGGACACCCACTTGTAGACGCCGCCGCTCCAGCCGGAGGCCAGCTCGGCGGAGACGAGCGACGTGGGGAGGAGGAACACCACGGCGGGCAGGAGGTAGAGGAAGACGCAGGCCAGCCCGTAGACGGCCATCGTGGGTGCGGCGCGCAGGCTCGCCACGGAGCTCGTCGTCATCATCGCGAGGGCGATCCACGAGATGTAGCTGCTCGCCGGGATGGCGGTGCGCGCCCGGGACGTCGCGGCGGGAACCGCAGGCCCTTCGGCGGCGGCGTCTGCCGCGCTCATGCCGCCCGCTCCTCGTCGCTGCGGTGCACTGCTGCGTGCTCTGGGTGCATCTCGACCGCCTCCTCGGCGCAGTCGGGGACGTCCGACCAGGCGATCGTCCACCTGGGCGGCGCGCGGGCGGATCACCTGCATCGGGTGACTTGGCAGTCGGGCGATACCGGGGCGAAGCGCGCGAGCCGGGTGCGCGTTTCGGCGACTGCGTCCGGACATGGCGTACGACACGCCGACGGCACGACACGCCGAGAGAATCACGAGCTTCCGCGTCCGTATTGAGATGTTTTGTCGCACCAGGTCCGCGGGTCCCCCGACGCTCGACAGGCGTCCCGGAGCGGCGGCCGCGGGTCGCACAGGGTGTGGACCGACGCCGTCCCCACCCTGTGGACGGCGCGTCGCGGAGCGCGGGAACGAGCCGTTCCGGACACCTCCGGGCGGTGGACGACGGGCTGTGGACGACGCCCTCCCGAGGCGTGTCAGAGGGGGGTGGGATCATGGATCCATGGCTCCTAGCACACGCCGACGGGTGAAGTTCGACCACGACATCTAGTGCGGTGGCGCGGTGTCGACCACTAGGTATAGTGGTTGCACACCCAGGGGGCCGGAGGCCTTCTGGTGAATCACACAGACGTAGTTCCACCGGTGTCCTTCGAGGTCAGAGACGTTTCTCCCTCCCCGAGGACCGTCCCGGACAGAGCGCGAGAGACGAGGAGTCACCCCATGAGCGTCACGGTCTACAGCAAGCCGGCTTGCGTTCAGTGCGACGCGACGTACCGCGCTCTGGACAAGAAGGGCATCGAGTACTCCGTCGTGGACATCAGCCAGGACGCCGAGGCGCTCGAGCTCGTCCGCGGGCTCGGCTACCTGCAGGCGCCCGTGGTGGTCGCCGGGGACGAGCACTGGTCCGGGTTCCGTCCCGACCAGATCAACGCCCTCGCGCAGAAGGTCTCGCCGGTCGTCGCCTGACCGGCCTCCCGGGGCGCCGTGAGGCGCCCCGACCACGTACGGAAGCAGGCGGAGCAGGGCAGGACGGAGGTGCGTCCCCGTGGGGTCGCTCGTGTACTTCTCCAGCGTCAGCGAGAACACGCACCGGTTCGTCCAGCGGCTCGACCTGCCGGCCCTCGGCATGGACGTGCAGCGCATCCCGCTGCGTCCGACCGAGGGCTTCCTGCGCGTCGAGGAGCCGTACGTGCTCATGGTCCCGACCTACGGGGGCGGCAACGAGGGCGGTGCCGTCCCGCGCCAGGTCGTGAAGTTCCTCAACGACGTGCACAACCGGTCGTTGATCCGCGGCGTCATCGCCGCGGGCAACACCAACTTCGGCGAGGCCTACTGCATCGCCGGCGACATCATCTCCGCGAAGTGCCAGGTGCCCTACCTGTACGCCTTCGAACTCCTGGGAACAGCCGAGGACGCCACGCGCGTCCGCGACGGATTGGGACGATTTTGGCAACGACAGTCACGGATTCCGGCGTGAGCGTCGCAGGGGGCGGCACGGTCGCCCAGGTGCCCCTGGCGAGCGCGCAGCTCGACTTCCACGCGCTCAACGCGATGCTGAACCTCTACGGCCCGAACGGCGAGATCCAGTTCGACAAGGACCGCGAGGCCGCGCGTGCGTACTTCCTCCAGCACGTCAACCAGAACACGGTGTTCTTCCACGACCTGCAGGAGAAGTTCGACTACCTCGTCGAGAACAAGTACTACGACCCGGCCGTGCTGGCGAAGTACGACCGCGCGTTCGTGAAGTCGCTGTTCGAGTTCGCGTACGCCAAGAAGTTCCGGTTCGAGACGTTCCTCGGCGCGTTCAAGTACTACACGTCGTACACGCTCAAGACGTTCGACGGGAAGCGGTACCTGGAGCGCTTTGAGGACCGCGTGTGCATGGTCGCGCTCGGCCTCGCGGACGGGAACGAGCAGGCTGCGCTCGACATCGTCGAGGAGGTCATCTCGGGCCGCTTCCAGCCCGCGACGCCCACGTTCCTCAACGTCGGCAAGGCGCAGCGCGGCGAGCCCGTGTCCTGCTTCCTGCTGCGCATCGAGGACAACATGGAGTCCATCGCGCGCGGCATCAACTCCGCGCTCCAGCTCTCCAAGCGCGGCGGCGGCGTGGCGCTCCTGCTCTCGAACATCCGCGAGCACGGCGCGCCCATCAAGCACATCGAGAACCAGTCGTCGGGCGTCATCCCCGTGATGAAGCTCCTCGAGGACTCGTTCTCCTACGCGAACCAGCTCGGCGCGCGCCAGGGTGCCGGCGCGGTGTACCTGCACGCGCACCACCCGGACATCCTGCGGTTCCTCGACACCAAGCGCGAGAACGCGGACGAGAAGATCCGCATCAAGACGCTGTCGCTCGGCGTCGTGATCCCGGACATCACGTTCGAGCTCGCCAAGAAGAACGAGGACATGTACCTCTTCTCGCCGTACGACGTCGAGCGCGTCTACGGCAAGCCGTTCGCCGACATCTCGGTCACCGAGAAGTACGACGAGATGGTCGACGACTCGCGCATCCGCAAGACGAAGATCAAGGCGCGCGACTTCTTCCAGACGATCGCCGAGCTCCAGTTCGAGTCCGGCTACCCGTACATCATGTTCGAGGACACGGTGAACAAGGCGAACCCGATCAAGGGCCGCATCACCCACTCGAACCTGTGCTCGGAGATCCTCCAGGTCTCGACGCCGTCGACGTTCAACGAGGACCTCTCGTACGACCACGTCGGCCGCGACATCTCCTGCAACCTCGGCTCGCTGAACATCGCGAAGACGATGGACTCGCCCGACTTCGCCAAGACGATCGACACCGCGATCCGCGCGCTCACCGCGGTCTCGGACCAGACGAGCATCGAGTCGGTCCCGTCGATCAAGCGGGCGAACGAGGCGGGCCACGCGATCGGCCTCGGCCAGATGAACCTCCACGGCTACCTCGCGCGCGAGCGGATCCACTACGGGTCCACCGAGGGCGTGGACTTCACCAACATCTACTTCTACACGGTCGCCTACCACGCGATCGCGGCGTCGAACCGCCTCGCGATCGAGCGCGGGCGCGCGTTCGGCGGCTTCGAGGACTCGAAGTACGCGTCGGGGGAGTACTTCGACAAGTACACCGACCAGGTGTGGGAGCCCGAGACGGAGCGCGTGCGCCAGCTCTTCGCCGACGCCGGCGTGCACGTGCCGACGCAGGACGACTGGAAGGCCCTCAAGGCCTCGGTCATGGAGCACGGGATCTACAACCAGAACCTCCAGGCCGTCCCGCCGACGGGCTCGATCTCCTACATCAACAACTCGACGTCGTCGATCCACCCGGTGCCGTCGAAGATCGAGATCCGCAAGGAGGGCAAGATCGGGCGCGTCTACTACCCGGCGCCCTACCTGACGAACGACAACCTCGAGTACTACGAGGACGCGTACGAGATCGGCTACGAGAAGATCATCGACACGTACGCCGCCGCGACGCAGCACGTCGACCAGGGCCTGAGCCTCACGCTGTTCTTCAAGGACACGGTCACGACGCGCGACGTCAACCGCGCGCAGATCTACGCGTGGCGCAAGGGCATCAAGACGCTCTACTACATCCGCCTCCGCCAGATGGCCCTGGAGGGCACGGAGGTCGAGGGCTGCGTCAGCTGCATGCTGTAGTCGCCTGAGGCAACTATCGGTTGCCTCGATGCCCGACGCCGTCGGCCACGTCCTCGGGAGGCGTGGCCGACGGCGCAGGGTCCGGTCCCACGAAGTCGTCCCGGTCGGTCCGGGGTCAGCAGGAGAGAAGAAGGCAGATGTCGCCCACGGGGAAGCTCAAGCTCATCGATCGCGTCAGCGCGATCAACTGGAACCGTCTCGAGGACGAGAAGGACCTCGAGGTGTGGGACCGCCTCGTCGGGAACTTCTGGCTGCCCGAGAAGGTGCCGGTGTCGAACGACATCCAGTCGTGGCACACGCTCACCGCGGAGGAGCAGCAGCTCACGATGCGCGTGTTCACGGGCCTCACGCTGCTCGACACGATCCAGGGCACGGTCGGCGCGGTGTCGCTCATCCCGGACGCGATCACGCCGCACGAGGAGGCGGTGTACACCAACATCGCGTTCATGGAGTCGGTGCACGCCAAGAGCTACTCGTCGATCTTCTCGACGCTGTGCTCGACGCGCGAGATCGACGACGCGTTCCGCTGGTCGGAGGAGAACCCGAACCTCCAGCGCAAGGCCGAGATCGTCATGGAGTACTACAAGGGCGACTCGCCGCTCAAGCGCAAGGTCGCGAGCACGCTGCTCGAGTCCTTCCTCTTCTACTCCGGCTTCTACCTGCCGATGTACTGGTCGTCCCGCGCCAAGCTGACGAACACGGCCGACCTCATCCGCCTCATCATCCGCGACGAGGCCGTGCACGGGTACTACATCGGCTACAAGTTCCAGAAGGGCCTCGAGAAGCTCTCCCCCCAGGAGCGCGACGAGCTCAAGGCGTACACGTTCGAGCTGCTCTTCGAGCTGTACGACAACGAGGTGCAGTACACGGAGGACCTCTACGACGGCGTCGGGCTCACCGAGGACGTCAAGAAGTTCCTGCGGTACAACGCCAACAAGGCGCTGATGAATCTCGGCTACGAGGCGCTCTTCCCCAAGGACGAGACCGACGTCAACCCGGCGATCCTCTCGGCCCTGTCGCCCAACGCCGACGAGAACCACGACTTCTTCTCGGGTTCAGGCTCGTCGTACGTCATCGGCAAGGCCGTGAACACCGAGGACGACGACTGGGACTTCTGACCCCCGCGCGATCCTGAACCACGACGAAGCGGCCGTCCCCCACGGGGACGGCCGCTTCGTCGTCGTCGAGCCGGGTCAGTCGTTCGGCCGGGTCAGTCGTTCGGCCGGGACTGCGCGCCCTCGACGGGCGGGTCGGCCGACCACGGGAACGTGATCCAGAGGTCGGTGTCCTTCCACGAGTAGTCCGGCTGGATGATCGTGCGCGGCTTGGTGTAGAGCACCGCCGACCGCGCCTCGGCGCCGTGGGTGCTCAGCATCTCCATGACCAGGGCGAGCGTGCGGCCCGAGTCCGCGACGTCGTCGACCACGAGCACGTGCGCGCCCGGAAGGTCGGAGGTGTCCATGAGCGGCGGGAGCACGCGCGGGTCGGTGAGGGTCTGACCGATGTCGGTGTAGAACTCGACGTTGAGTGTCCCGACGCCCTTGGTCCCGAGCGCGTACGCGACCGCGCCGCCGGGGAGCAGCCCGCCGCGCGCGACGGCGACGACGACCTCCGGGCGGAACCCGCTCGCGACGACCTGCTCGGCGAGCTCGCGCGCGGCGACGCCGAACGTCTCCCACGTGAGCACCTCGCGCTCGGGCGGGACGGCCGGGTTTTCCGACGAGGCGTCGTCGGGCACGGTGGGGGTCGGGGTCGTGGAGGCGTCCGTCATGGATCGAGCGTACGTCGCGCGACGCGCGCGCTCCGCCGGTCCTGGTCCCGACGGCCCGGGACCCACGGCCCGGGACCCACGGCCCGGGAACCCGCAGTCCGGACCTGTGACCCGTACCGACGCGACGAGGGCCGCACCCCGAGCGGGGTGCGGCCCTCGTCGAGCAGACTCGGGTCAGTACGCCGCGAGGATGTCCACGACGAAGACGAGCGTCTCGTTCTGGAGCTCGTGGCCCTCGCTCGCCCCGTAGCCGAGCGACGGCGGGATGACGAGCAGCACCTGGCTCCCGACGGTCTGGCCGGACAGGCCCTGGGTCCAGCCGGCGACGACGCCGCTCAGCGGGAAGGTCGAGGGCTCACCGCGGTCCCACGACGAGTCGAACTGCTCACCGTCGAGCTTCCAGCCGGTGTAGTGCGCGATGACGGTCTGGTCCTCGGTGACCTCGGGGCCGGTGCCCTTGATGAGCGGCTGGACGACCAGCTCGGTCGGCGCGGTGTAGCCCTCGGGGATCTCGATCGACGGCTTGCCCGTGTCGTCGAGCGTGACGACGGGCAGGCCCTCGGCGGGCGTCACGGCCTCGCCCTCGGCGCGGTCCGGGACGTCCGCGGGGTCGGGAGCGACCGGGGCGTCCTTGACGGCCGTGACCTCGCCGACGGTGAGGATCGCCGTGCCGTCCTGGCCCGGCGCGGCGAACAGGAAGCGGGTCCCGACCTTCTTGCCCACGAGGACCTCGATGAGCTGCGGGTACACGCTGTCGTCGAGCGGGACCGACTGGGCCGAGTCGTCCACCCAGGTCGACCCCACCTTGGAGCCGTCCGCGCCGGAGTACGCCGCCTGGTGCAGCGTGACCTCCTGGCCCTTGGCGATCTCGTCGCCGTCACCGTCGTTCAGCGAGATCGCGGCCGCGCCCGACACCTCGAACGGCGTCTCGAACTCCACGGTGGGCTCGGCGCCCGGGTCGCCGGTGACCGTCACGGCCTCGAGCGCCGCGACGTCCTCGGGCGCCGACGTCGCGGCGTCCGCGCCGTCGGTCGCGGACGGGCTCGGCGACGTCTCGTCGCCGGACCCGCCCTCCGACGAGCAGCCGGAGAGGACGAGGGCGGCGCCCAGGGTGAGCGCGGCGACGCCGCGCAGGGTGCGGTGCTTCACGAGGGGGGTCCTTCGGGTCGGTGGGACGGCGCGGGGCCGTCGGGTCTGGGCCGCACCCGCACGACGGCGGTCGTCGGCGTCCCGGGTCGGGGCCGCCTCGCGTCCGCGTGCCGGGTGCAGCACCGGCGCGGACACTCTAGCGGTCCTGCCTGGACCCCCGCTGGGAGCTGCCGGCCTGGCCGCTGCACCCGTCCGTCGTCCCGCCCGTCTGCCGACCCTGAGCGCGGCGCCCGGGGGAGAATGGGCGCATGCCGTCCCGTCGACCGTCCCGCAAGCGACCCTGGGGAGCGGAGCCCGCACCCCTCGACCTGGACCGCGCCCTCGGCGGCGCGCGCCGCGAGTCCGGGGCCGACGGCGAGTGGCAGGTCCGGACCGTGCGCGGCGGGTCCAAGTCGTACCTGTGCCCCGGGTGCAACCAGGAGATCCCGCCCGGGACGGGGCACGTCGTGGCCTGGCAGGAGGACTCGTTCTTCGGCGCCGAGACGGCGCTCGACCACCGCCGGCACTGGCACACGTCGTGCTGGCAGGCGCGCGGGCGCCGTCGCCCCCGGTAGAGGTAGGTCCGCGGTAGACGAACTAGGCTCGACCCTGATGAGCACCGCACCCGATCCCGCGCCCGCCGGAGCCGACGCACCGGCCGGTCCGACCCCCATCCGGTCCCTGACGGTCCTGCCCGCGCGGCGCGAGGACGTCGAGCTGCACACGGCGGACGGGCTGACGCTCGTCGGCGAGCTCGCGCTCCCCGCGGACCGCGACCCGGCCGCGACGCTCGTGACCCTCCACCCGCTGCCGACGCACGGCGGCTACATGGACTCGCACGTGTACCGGAAGGCGGCGTGGCGCCTGCCCGCCCTGGCGGACCTCGCGGTGCTGCGGTTCAACACGCGCGGGACGTCGTCGCCGCGCGGGACGAGCGAGGGGACGTTCGACGGCGGCGAGGCCGAGCGCTACGACGTCGCCGCGGCGATCGAGCTCGCGGAGTTCCGCGACCTGCCGCACCGCTGGCTCGTCGGGTGGTCGTTCGGGACCGAGCTCGCGCTCAAGCACGGGACCGACCCGGCCGTGGAGGGCGCGATCCTGCTGTCGCCGCCGCTGCACCGCGCGACGGACGAGGACCTCGACCGGTGGGACGCGTTCGGCAAGCCGCTCGTGGTGCTCGTCCCCGAGCTCGACGACTACCTGCGCCCCGACGAGGCGCGACGACGCTTCGCGCGCGTGCGCAACGCCGAGGTGATCGGCGTCGACGGCGCCAAGCACCTGTGGGTGGGGGAGCCGTCCGTGCGGCGCGTGCTCGACGAGATCGTGGGCCACGTCCGCCCCGGGTTCCCGCTGCCGCTGCCGACCGAGTGGTCCGGTGACGGGACCGGGGCCGTGACGGCCGAGCGCGACACCGCCGACTCCGACCAGGCGAGCTACGACGCGAGCCGGTCGGACGGCGTCGACGACTGACACCCCCGGCGGGACGACCGCAGGCGTGGCACGGTGGAGCGAGACCTGACGACCACGGAAGCACGACCTGAGGAGGACGACGTGACGACGGCCCCGCTCGAGACCTTCACGCTGCGCGAGGGGTACGGGACCCCGCTCGTGCTGCTGCACGGCTTCCCCCTGGACCACCGCATGTGGGCCGACGTCGCGGCCGCGCTGCCAGGCGAGCCCACCGTCGTCGCCGTCGACCTCCCGGGGCTCGGCGCGAGCCCGCTGACGAGCGCCCCGGCGTCGATCGACGCCTCCGCCGACGCCACCGCCGCCGCGCTCACCGCGGCGGGGATCACGCGCGCGGTCGTCGCGGGGCTGTCGATGGGCGGCTACGTCGCCCTCGCTCTCGCGGAGCGGCACCCCGGCCTGGTCGCCGGCCTCGGGCTCGTGGACACCAAGTCGACCGCCGACACCGACGAGGCCGCCGCCAACAGGCTGCGCATCGCGGACGACGCCGCGCGGTCCCAGACCGTCGACGCCGTCCTCGGCATGCCGGGCGTGATGCTCGGCGAGACGAGCAAGGCCGCGCGCAAGCACCTCACCGCGAGGCTCGAGGAGTGGATCCGCGGCCAGCGGCCCGACGGCGTCGCGTGGTCGCAGCGCGCGATGGCGGCCCGGCCGGACCGCACCCACGTGCTCGAGGGGTTCGCCGGCCCGGTGGCCGTCGTCGTGGGGGAGGAGGACGCGCTCACGCCCGCGGCCGAGGCGGAGCACATGGCCGACGCCGCGCCCGCCGCACAGCTGGTCCTCGTGCCCGGCGCCGGGCACATGAGCGCGGTCGAGGACCCGGCGGCCGTCGCGGACGCCCTGGCCGACCTCCTGGCCCGCGCCGCGGCCTGATCGGGCGGCGGGCCGTCCGCGACGTGCCACCGCCGGCGTCGGTCAGCGCCCGTCGAGCACCAGCGCGAGCGCGTCCGCGAGGTCGATCGACTCGCCGTCCCGGCCGCCCTTGCCCAGCACGAGCGGCGGGTCCGACGGCTCGACGTCCACCCCGCGCAGCCGCCCCAGCACGGAGCCGGGCACCCCGAGGACGTAGAACTCCCCGTCCTCGCCGACGGCGACGCTGTGGTTGCGGCGCAGGTACCAGCCGTTGAGCGAGGTCCGGTAGGTGGCGCTGCCGTCGAACGACCGGGCACGCAGCGGCTCGGGCGCGAGGCCGCGCTCACGCGCGCGCACCACGAACTCGGCGAGGAGCGCACGTGCTGCTGCGCTCTCCCGCGCGCGCTGGCGGTCGAGCTCGCGCTGCTGGTGCGCCGCGGCCTCGGTTCGCTGCCGACGCCAGTCGTCGGCAGCGGACCCGGTGCGGCCCGAGGGGTCCGCGGAGGACACCGGTCAGGCCGGCGCGGGGGCGTCGGTCGCGGCCTCGGCCTCGGCGTCCGCCTGACCGGCGGAGCCACGCTTCGTCGAGGCGCCCGACCCGCTCTGCGGGGCCGGCTCCTCGGCGACGACCGGGAACTCCGCCGTCATGAGCGTCGCCGCACGCGCCTGCTGCGCGGGCGTGCCCGCGGGCACCGCAGCCTTCTTGGCCGGAGCAGCCTTCGCGGCCTCGGCCTCGCCGCCGAGGAGCCCCCGCAGCTCGTCGAGGTAGGTGTTGATCGAGTCGTGCTGGCGCGTGAGGTCCTCGAGCTGGCGCTGGGCCACGTTGCGCTGCTGCTCGGCCTCCGCCTTCGCGTCGCTCACCGTCTGGTCCGCGAACGACCGCGCCTCGGCGACGATCTGGTCGGCGTTGCGACGGGCCGTCGACATGAGGTCCTTGACGTACGAGTCGGACTCCCGGCGCACCTTCTCGGCCTGCTCCAGCGCGAGCGCGACACGCTTCTCGGCCTCCGCCGCGTGCTCCTCGGCCGTGGAGACGAGCTTCTCCGTCTCGGCCTTGGCGGAGGCGTGCCGCTCCGCGTTCTCGCGCTCCGCCTCCTCGCGGCGACGCACGACCTCGAGCTCGGCGTCGGCGAGCGCGGTGCGGGCCTTGTCGCGCAGCTCCTCCATCTCCGACGTGACCGCGTTGGCGGCCTCGGTCGCCTTGCGCTGGGCCTCGTCGACCTGGCGCTGCGCCTCACGGCGCGCGTTCTCCAGGAGCTCGGCGGACTCGCGCTCGGCGGACTCGCGCTGGGCGGCGGTCTCCGCCGCGACACGGGCACGCAGCTCGGCGGCCTCGCGCTCGGTGGTGACGCGCAGCTCCGTCGTCTCGCGCTCCGCCGTCGCCTTCAGCGTCCCGAGCTCGCGCTCGAGCGACGCGCGGCGCTCGCTCTCCTCGGTGGCGATCGCGCTCTGGATGCGTGCGGCCTCGCGCTCGGCGGAGCCGACGAACTCCTCGGCCCGGCGCTGGGCGCTGAGCAGCGTGCCCTCGGCCTCCGACGCGCTCGTGGCGCGGACCTCCTCGGACTCGAGCCGCGCGCTGTTGAGGAGCTCGGCGACCTCGTTCTCGGCGCGGGAGCGCACCTGCCCGGCCGAGAGCTTGGCGCGCGCCATGATGTCGGCGGCCTGGGCGTTGGCCTGGGAGAGGATGTCCGTGGACTGCTCCTCCGCCGAGCGCATGAGCTGCTCGATGCGGGAGCCGAGGCCGGCGTACGAGGGGCGGTCCGCCTCGCGGAGCTGCCGCTGCGCGTCGGAGAGCTCGCTCGTGAGCTGCATGGCGCGGGCGTCCGCGGCCTCGACGCGCGAACGCGCGTCCTCCACGGCCTTCTCCAGCTTCGCGAGCTGGGCCTCGACCTGGACGCGGTCGTACCCGCGCATCGTGATGGGGAAGAGCGTGCGCTCGTCGGACACGTCGATGACCTCCGGTGCTGGTTCGTCGCGGCGTCCGCCGCCGGGCGGCGGTCCCTCGCGAGGAGGGCGGGCGCGGCGGTCGTGCCACGGCCCCGCCGTGCTCCGACCAGGATACGGGGATCGGGCTGTCCTGAATACCCGGATTGGAGCAGGTGAGACGATGGTCGCAGTGCTGCGGGACGGACGGCACCGGGCGGGCGGTGCGCCGTCCGACGGTGCCGCGCCCGCCCTTCCTGAAGGCCGGCTGACGAGCGTGGGACCGTGGGGAGAGGGGCTCGTGAACGGATCGTGAGGATCCGTGCACGATTCCCCGCAGTCGATCTACGAGGGGTTTCGCACCTATTCTGGAACGTCGATCGACGAAGGGAAGCTCGGTGCTCCAACGAATCATCGCCGCCCTCCTGCTCGTGGGAGGGCTCGTCGCCGTCGGCCTCGGCGTCGCGTCCGCCACGGTGTGGCGGGACAGCGACACCGTCGTGGCGACCACGGCCTACACGGGGGACGGGACCGTGCTCGTCACCGAGCCCGGGGTCCTGGACCTCGTCGCCGAGGACGTGACGATCCGTGCCACGGCACCGGGCGAGCAGCAGGTCACCCTGGCGATCGGGCGCGAGGTCGACGTGACCGGCTGGGTCGGTGAGGACGCTCACGGCGTGGTCACCGGGCTCAGCGACTGGGACGCTCTCGCGACGCGCGCGGTCGAGCCGGCCGCCGCGGAGGAGACGCCCGCGGAGGGCGAGACCCCTGCGGACGGCGAGGCTCCCGCCGAGGAGGAGACCCCGGCCGAGGATGCTCCCGCCGACGGCGAGATGCCTGCTGACGGTGAGGCCGCCGAGGGCGAGACCCCTGCCGAGGGCGAGACCGCCGTCGTCGGCGTCGACCCCGCCGGGTCGGACATGTGGTTCGAGGAGTCGACGGGCGCGGGCTCGGCGAGCCTGCGCTGGTCCGACCAGCCCGGCCGCTGGCAGCTTCTCGTGGCCGGCGTCGGGGAGGGTGCCGTCGCCCCGACGCTCGAGCTCTCCTGGCCGCGCCAGGTCGAGACCCCGTTCCTGTGGCCCGGCGTGATCGGCGGTGCGGTCCTCATCCTCCTGGGCCTCGGCATCGGCGCCGCGAGCCTGCGGCCCAAGCGCCGCGGGCCGGCCGGACGCGGCGCCGCCACGTCGGCCACCCCGGCGGTCGCGCCGGGGTCCTCGCCGCAGACGCCGGCGGGCGAGCACGACGCTGGTGAGAACGGTGGCGAGGCGCCGACCGACACAGCGCAGGTGCGGATGCTCACGCGACGCGAGCTCCGCGAGCGCGAGGAGGCCGAGCGGCTCGCCCAGCAGCAGGCGCGCGCCCAGAAGCCGCGGCGCGCGTGGCTCACCGGCCAGATCCCGATCGTCGCGCGGGGCGAGCGGCGGCCCAAGACCGCGGCGCAACCGGCCGTCGACGCGACCGACGGGCACCCCACCACCCAGGACAGCGCGTCGACGCGGGCCGACGCCTGGCGCCGGGCGTGGGGCTTCAGCCCCGGCGGCGCGGGGACGGGAGCGACCGCCGAACCGCAGCGCGACACGGACGAGACGAAGGACAGCACCCGATGATCAGCACCACCCGCGACACGGCACGCCCCCGCGGCGCGCGCCGTCACCTCGCCGGGGTGGCCGGCGGTCTGGTCGGCGCGCTCCTGCTCGCCGCCTGCTCCTCCCCGCTGCCGACGGCTCAGCCCGACCCGACCCAGGACCCGCCTCCTCCCGTCCTCTCCGAGGCGCAGGAGACCGTCGTGCTGGATGCGGTCGCGTCGGCTCTCGCCGCGGCGAGCGAGGCGAACGACCCGAAGCAGCTCGAGGGTCGCGTTGTCGGCCCGGCGCTCACCATCCGCACGAGCCAGCTCGCCGTCGCGGCCGCGCGCGGCAAGGCGGATCTCGTGACCGAGCTGCCGACCGAGGCCCAGCAGGTCGTCATCCCGACGACGCAGACCTGGCCCCGCACCTCGTACGCCGTGAGCGTCCAGCCCGAGAGCCTCCAGACCCCGCGCCTGTCCGTGCTCGAGCAGGCCGGCGCGCGAGATCCGTACCAGCTGTGGGCATGGGTCCGGCTCCTGCCCGGTGTGACCATGCCGAGCTTCGCCGACCCGAGCATCGGGAGCGAGGCCGTCGCGCCCGACGACTCGAGCCTCCTCGTCACGCCCACCGACGCCGTCGCGCAGTACGCCGACGTGCTCAACCTGGGGACGGGCTCGGGCTACGTCGAGGCGTTCGAGGACGACTCCTTCCGCACGCTGCTCGCGCAGCGCGCCCAGGCCTGGACCACGGCTCTCGAGCCCGCCGCCGGGAAGTACGCGCTGACGTTCACCCCCAACGCCGACGAGCAGGTCCGCTCGGTCCGCACCGCGGACGGCGGCGCGCTCGTCGTGGGCGCCATGACGTCGCAGGAGACGATGACGGCCGAGGAGGGCGCGCAGGTCCCGCCCGACACGGAGACGATCAAGGCGCTCTACGGCGACACGGCCCCGACGAACGTCCTCAAGGTGGGCTACGTGGACGTCGTCGCGCTCTACGTCCCGCCGGCCGGGTCGGAGGAGAAGATCCGCGTCGTGGGCAACGAGCACGTCGCGACGTCCGTCGCCAACAGCTGACCCTCCCTAGGATTGCGATCATGAGCGAACCCACCCAGCCCGCGTTCGACGTGCGCGGAGCGGTCGACCTGTCCGCGCTGACCCGGCCGCAGTCCCCGCCGCCGGGGGAGGAGGGCGGCGCGCCCGCGGCCGGTGGCTACGTCGTCGACGTCACGGACGAGACGTTCGGCCAGCTCGTCCAGGACTCGACGCAGTACCCGGTCGTGGTCCTGCTCTGGATCCCGACCGACCAGGCGAACGCGCAGCTCGGCACCGACCTCGGCGCGCTCGCCGACGAGTACGCCGGCCGCTTCCTCCTGGCCCGCGTCGACGCCCAGGCGTACCCGCAGATCACGGCGGCGTTCCAGGTGCAGGGCGTCCCGACCGTCGTCGCCGTGCTCCAGGGCCAGCCGGTCCCGCTGTTCCAGGGCGCCGCGCCCGCCGAGCAGGTGCGCTCGGTGATCGAGCAGGTGCTCCAGGCCGCCGAGGCGAACGGCGTCACCGGCCGGGCACCGTCCCAGGGCGCCGACGGCGAGCCGGTGCCCGCCGAGCCGGCTCCCGAGCCCGAGCCCGAGCTCCCGCCGCTGCACCAGGAGGCGTACGACGCGATCGAGCGAGACGACCTCGACGCCGCCGTCGCGGCCTACGAGAAGGCGATCAAGCAGGACCCGCGCGACGCGCTCGCGGTCGCCGGTCTCGCCCAGGTCCGACTCCTCCAGCGCACGCGCGACGCCGACCTCGCGACGGTCCGCGCCGCGGCCGCCGACGCACCGCAGGACGTCGACGCCCAGCTCGCCATCGCCGACCTCGACATCCTCGGCGGCCACGTCGACGACGCGCTCGGCCGGCTGCTGGAGATGCTGCCCGGAGCCGACGCCGACGCCAAGGAGAAGCTCCGCGTGCGCCTCCTCGACTACTTCGAGGTCGTCGGCCCCACCGACCCCCGCGTCGGCAAGGCCCGCCAGCGCCTCGCGATCAGCCTCTACTGACGCACCTGCACCTGCACCTCCAGGCGGACGCGGACGATCAGCGGCCGGTCACCCACGGTGACCGGCCGTCGTCGCGCTGAGGAGGCAGCGCAGAAGGCGAGACGAGCCGGGTGGGTGGGGTGGTGGCGCCGGGTCGTGGCGGGCCTGGCGGGAGCCGCGAGGAACGAGCGGCGGATGGGAGACCCGGCGCCACCACCCCACCCACTACCCAGGGTGACCAGACCTCTGCGTCAGCAGACCAGACCTCTGCGTCAGCAGACCAGACCTCTACCTCGGCGACGAGATCAGGTACAGCGCGCCGAGCGGGGGCAGCCGCAGGGTCGCGGAGTGCGCGCGCCCCTTCCAGGGGACGGGCTCCGCCTCCACCTCGCCGAGGTTGCCGACCCCGGACCCGCCGTACACCTCGGCGTCGGTGTTGAGCACCTCGCGCCACGCGCCGCCCGACGGCAGCGCGACGCGATAGCCCTCGTGCGGCGTGCCGGCGAAGTTCACGACGACGGCGACCTCGCTGCCGTCGCGCCCGCGACGCACGTAGGCGAGGACGTTGTGGTCGGCGTCGTCGGCGTCGAGCCACTCGAAGCCGGCGGGGTCGTGGTCGAGCTCCCAGAGCGCGGGGGTCGCGCGGTAGAGCGCGTTGAGGTCGCGCACGGCGCGCTGGACGCCCTGCCGCCCGGGGTCGGCGGCGAGGCCGTCCCAGTCGAGCGAGCGGCCCTCGTTCCACTCGGAGTGCTGGCCGATCTCGCTGCCCATGAAGAGGAGCTGCTTGCCGGGGTGGGACCACTGGTAGGCGAGGAACGCGCGGACGCCGGCGCGCTTCTGCCAGTCGTCGCCGGGCATCTTGCCGTAGAGCGAGCCCTTGCCGTGCACGACCTCGTCGTGGCTGATGGGCAGCACGAACTGCTCGGAGTAGGCGTAGACCATCGAGAAGGTGATCTCGTGGTGGTGGTAGCGCCGGTTGATGGGCTCCTCCGCGACGTAGCGCAGGGAGTCGTTCATCCAGCCCATGTTCCACTTGAGCCCGAACCCGAGGCCGCCCGCGGAGGTGGGCCGGGTGACGCCCGGCCACGCCGTCGACTCCTCGGCGATCATCATGACCCCGGGCGTGCGCCGGTACGCCGTGGCGTTGGCCTCCTGGAGGAACGCGATGGCCTCGAGGTTCTCGCGCCCGCCGTGCACGTTGGGGTGCCACTGGCCGGGGCCGCGCGAGTAGTCGAGGTAGAGCATCGACGCGACGGCGTCGACACGCAGGGCGTCGACGTGGAACTCCTCGAGCCAGTACGTCGCGTTGGCGACGAGGAAGTTGCGGACCTCGTTGCGCCCGAAGTCGAAGACGAACGTGCCCCAGTCGGGCTGCTCCCCGCGCAACGGGTCGGCGTGCTCGTAGCAGGGCGTGCCGTCGAACCGGGCGAGGGCCCACTCGTCGCGCGGGAAGTGCGCGGGGACCCAGTCGACGACGACGCCGATGCCGGCCGCGTGCAGGCGGTCGACGAGGTACCGGAAGTCGTCGGGGTGGCCGAACCGTGAGGTGGGCGCGTAGTAGCCGGTGACCTGGTAGCCCCACGACCCGCCGAACGGGTGCTCGGCGACGGGCAGGAGCTCGACGTGCGTGAAGCCCTGCTCGACGACGTACTCGGTGAGCTGCTCGGCCAGGTCGCGGTAGGACAGCCCCTGGCGCCACGACCCGAGGTGCACCTCGTAGACGCTGAGGGGCTGCGTGTGCGGGTCGTGGGCGGCGCGCGCGGCGAGCCACGCGTCGTCGGTCCACGTGAACTGCGACTCGACGACGATGCTCGCCGTCGCGGGCGGCACCTCCGCCGCCTTGGCGAGCGGGTCGGCCTTCTGCCGCCACGAGCCGTCGGGGCCGAGGATCTCGTACTTGTAGCGCGCGCCCGCGCCGACGCCGGGGACGAACAGCTCCCAGACGCCGCTGTCGCCGAGCGAGCGCATCGGGTGCGTCGCGCCCCAGCCGTTGAAGTCGCCGATGACGCGGACCGCTCGCGCGTTGGGCGCCCAGACCGCGAAGGCGGTGCCCGAGGTGTCACCGAGCGCGCTGGGGTAGGTGCGCACGTTCGCGCCGAGTGCGCGCCACAGCTCCTCGTGCCGGCCCTCCCGGACGAGGTGGAGGTCCACCTCGCCGAGGGTGGGCAGGAAGCGGTAGGGGTCGTCGGCGGTCGTGGCCTCGTGGCCGTAGCGCGCCCTGACACGGTAGTCGGGGGCGTGCCGGGTGCCGTCGGCGTCCTGGTGCACCGGGACGACGGCGGCCCACACCCCGTCCTGCTCGTGCGCGGCAGCGTGCTCGCCGTCGGTCGTGACGACGACGACCTCGTCGGCGAGCGGCCGCAGGACCCGGACGACGGCGCGCGCGTCGCCGGCGTCGGGTGCCAGGTGCGGGCCGAGCACGGCGTGCGGGTCGAACGTGCGTCCGGCCGCCGCGGCGGCGAGCGCGTCCGCAGGCACGACGACGGGCGGCGGGGCGGGGGATGCGGCGGACCCGGTCATGGGCCAACCTTTCCACGTCTGCGGTACCGAGACGCGACGGGCTCGCCGGATGGTCGCAGTAGGCTCGCGACCTGGAGGAAGGAGTGTCGTGGCGAGGATCACCATCGCGGACATCGCGCGCGAGGCCGGGGTCTCGACCGGCGCGGTCTCGTACGCCCTGAACAACCGGCCTGGGGTGTCCGAGGCGACCCGTGCGCGAATCCTTGCTATCGCGTCGGACCTCGGGTGGGCACCCAGCTCGGCTGCGCGGTCCCTCTCGGGGGCGCGGACGGAGACGGTCGGCCTCGTGCTTGCGCGTGACCCGGGGATGCTCGGCGTCGAGTCGTTCTACATGCAGTTCCTCGCCGGCATCGAGTCGGAGCTGTCGCAGCGCTCCTACGCGCTCCTGCTGCAGGTCGTGCCGGACCGGGAGACGGAGCTGCGGGCGTACCGCGCCTGGCGTGCGGCCCGACGGGTCGACGGCGTGATCCTCGTCGACCCGAGCGTCGACGACCCGCGCATCGCGATGTTCTCGGAGCCGGAGGCGCTGCCCGCTGTCGTGGTGGGGGACCCGGCGCTCGCGGGCGGGCTGACCAACGTGTGGACCGACGACGCGGCGGCGGTCCGTGAGTCGGTGCGGTACCTGCACGCCGTCGGGCACCGCCGGATCGCACGGGTCGCCGGTGTGGAGGGGTTCGGCCACACGGGGATCCGCGACGAGGCCTTCCGCGACGAGATCGCGGCCTGGGGCGCCCAGGGTGTGGTGGTCCGCACCGACTACTCGGCGGTCCAGGGGGCGGTGGCGACCCGCACCCTGCTCACGGGGGCGGACGCGCCGACCGCGATCATCTACGACAACGACGTCATGGCCGTAGCGGGGCTGGGGGTCGCGAGCGAGATCGGCGTCCGCGTGCCGCAGGACGTGTCGATGATCGCGTGGGACGACTCCCCGCTGTGCGAGGCGACGTTCCCGAGGCTGTCCGCCCTGAGCCACGACGTCACGCGCTACGGCGCGCACGTCGCCCGGCGTCTCTTCGACCGGATCGAGGGGAAGGTCGGGGGAAGCTTCCTCGACTCCACCCCGACGCTGCGCCCCCGCGGGACGACAGGGCGCCGGTCCGCCTGACGCGCTTCAGCGCGGCGTGCGGGGCCGCCCGCGCCGATATCAGTTCGTTACGGAACGAGGTTGGACTTACGAAAACTTAAGCGCTTCACTAGTCGTTGTCGCCAGTGATCGGCCGGGAACACGGGGCCAAGTCGCACGCGACGTCAACGACGACCAAGGAGTGGAACGACATGGCAAGGAAGCAGACTGCCGCAGTGCTGGCCGTGACAGCGCTGACGCTGGCGCTCGGTGCGTGCTCGAGCGGCTCGGGCGAGGGTGGTGGGGAGGACGGCGAGCTCTCGGGCACCATCACGGTCCTCACCAACCGCACGGACATCGTGGACACCACGCTCCAGGACTACGCCGACCTGTTCGAGGCGGAGAACCCGGGCGTGACGGTCGAGTTCGAGGCGATCACCGACTACGAGGGCGACGTCTCGATCCGGCTCAACACGCAGGACTACGGTGACGTGCTCCTCGTCCCCAACTCGGTGAGCAAGGACCAGCTCCCGCAGTTCTTCGAGCCCCTCGGCACTGTCGACGAGCTCGCGCAGGAGTACCGCTTCATCAACGAGCAGGCCTACGACGGCGACGTCTACGGCATCGCGACGTTCGGCACCGCGATGGGCTACGTCGTGAACACGAAGGTCTGGGAGGCGGCCGGGATCACCGAGCCGCCCACGACGCCCGAGGCGTTCGTCGAGGCGTTGCAGCAGATCGGCGAGAAGACCGATGCCGTCCCGTACTACACCAACTACACCGACGGCTGGCCGCTCACCCAGTGGCAGAACAACCAGGGGACGCTCGCGGGGACCGACGCCGTGAGCGTCCGGACCTCGCAGGACGACCCGTGGGCCGAGGGCAACGAGCAGTACGCGATCGACGGCCTGCTGTACGACGTCGTCGCCGCGGGCGTCACGGAGGAGGACCCCACGACGACCAACTGGGAGGAGTCCAAGACCCTCCTCGGCACCGGCAAGGTCGGCGCGATGGTGCTCGGCTCGTGGGCCGTGCCCCAGATGCGGGACGCGGCCGAGGCGGCCGGCGGTTCGGCGGACGACATCGACTTCTGGCCGATGCCGTGGCAGACCGAGGGGACGTTCTCCTCGACCGTCTCGGGTGACTACAAGCTGGCGATCTCCAAGCACTCCGAGAACAAGGACGCCGCGCGGGCGTGGGTCGACTGGTTCCTGAACGAGTCGACGTTCGCCGCGGAGCAGGGCGGCATCTCGCCGGTCGTCGGTGCGGCGGCGCCGGACAGCCTGGCCACGTTCGACGCCCTGGGCGTCAACCAGGTCGAGCTCTCCCCGGCACCGGCCGGTGAGGAGACGTGGGACAACGACATCAGCAACGAGGCGGAGATCGACCTCTGGGGTGACAAGTACCGCAAGCAGCTGGTCGACGTCGCCCGCGGCGCCGCGGACGGCGACAAGGAGTCCTTCTTCGGCGACCTCAACTCCCGCTGGGCGGCCGCGCGCGCGAGCGTCGTCGGCTGACGCCGGAGCCCAGGTACGCGCGAGGCCCTCGGCCCGCCCCGCCGGGGGCCTCGCGCCCGTCCCGACCGAAATGAGCATCACATGGCTGTGACCAGTCCGACCGTGGCGACTCCGACCGAGCCGCGCCGACCGCACGCCGCCGGCGGTCCACCTCGACGATGGTCCGGGTCGTCGACCCCGTGGCTGTTCCTCGTGGTCCCCCTCGGGCTGCTGCTCCTGTTCACCTACCTGCCGGTGGCGAACATGGTCTGGTACAGCTTCACGTCCTGGGACGGGCTCGACGCGGTGAAGGAGGGCGTCGGGTTCCAGAACTACGTCGACATCTTCACGCGCCCCGAGCTGTTCCGCGTCTTCTTCGTCAGCCTGTACTACCTGGTCGGCGCGATCGTCCAGCTCGCGCTGGCGCTCTACTTCGCGACGATCCTCAGCTTCAGCACGCGCTTCCGGAACTTCTTCAAGGGCGTCATCTTCTTCCCGTACCTGCTGAACGGCGTGGCGATCGGCCTCGTCTTCCTCTACTTCTTCCGGCCCGACGGCACCCTGGACGCCCTGCTCGGGATCGTGGGCATCCAGGAGACGCCGCACTGGCTCGGGGACCCGTCGATCGTCAACTACTCCCTCGCAGGCACCTCGGTGTGGCGCTACCTGGGTCTCAACTTCGTCCTCTTCCTCGGTGCGATCCAGGCGATCCCCGGCGACGTCTACGAAGCCGCGGACCTCGACGGTGCCAGCTCGTGGCAGAAGTTCCGCTACATCATCTTCCCGGGCATCAAGCAGATCGTCGGTCTTTCCCTGATCCTCGCGGTCTCGGGCGCGCTCTCCGTCTTCGAGATCCCCTTCATCATGACGAAGGGTGCGAACGGCTCGGAGACGTTCGTCATCCAGACCGTGGACACGGCGTTCCGGTACTCCAAGGTCGGCCTCGCGTCCGCCATGGCCGTCGTCCTGCTGCTCATCGTCCTGGTGATCAGCGCGATCCAACGCAAGTTCTTCCCGGACGAGAAGGGAGACCTGGTATGAGCGCCCCCACGGCACCCGCGCCGACCCGGATCACCACCACGGACAAGGCACGCAGGGCTACCGCGCGGATCTCCCGGGCGATCGCCCCGGTCGCCGGCCCTGTCGGCACGACGCTGAAGTACATCAGCCTCGTCGTCGCGTGCGCGGCCGCCGTCGTCCCGATCCTCACGATCTTCTTCGCGGCCTTCAAGACCCGCGAGGAGTACGTGACGACCGGTCCGCTGGACCTGCCAGAGAACTGGTTCAACCTCGCGAACTTCGCACGGGCCTTCACCGACAGCGACATGCTCGCCGGCTTCCTGAACACGACGATCATCCTGGTCGTCGCGCTGGCCGGGACGATCCTCATCGGGACCATGACGGCGTACGCCGTCGACCGGTTCGACTTCCGCGGCAAGAAGGTCGTCATGGGTGCCTTCCTGCTCGCGACGCTCGTGCCTGCGGTGACCACGCAGGTCGCGACCTTCCAGATCATCAACGGCCTGGGCCTGTTCAACACGCGCTGGGCGGCGATCGTGCTCTTCATGGGCACGGACATCATCGCGATCTACATCTTCCTGCAGTTCATGCGCTCCATCCCGCGCTCCCTCGACGAGGCTGCGATGCTGGACGGGGCGAACCGCCTGACGATCTACGCGCGGATCGTCTTCCCGTTGCTCAAGCCGGCGATCGCGACCGTCGTCATCATCAAGGGCATCGCGATCTACAACGAGTTCTACATCCCCTTCCTCTACATGCCGTCGAGCAAGCTCGGCGTGATCTCGACGACCCTCTTCCGGTTCAAGGGACCGACGGGGTCGGAGTGGGAGGTCATCGCGGCCGGGACGATCCTCGTGATCGTCCCGACCCTGATCGCCTTCCTCCTCCTCCAGCGACACATCTACAACGGCCTGACCGCAGGAGCCACCAAGTGACCTTCACCGAGTACCCCGTCCCCGCGACGACCCGCCGCGAGCTGCACGACGGCTGGACGGTGAGCGCCGTCGCGGGACCCGTCCCCGCGGGGACGGTCGTGGCCGACGTCCCGGCGACGGTCCCCGGGAGCGTGCACACCGACCTGCTCGCGGCCGGGCTGATCGTCGACCCGTACCTCGACGACCACGAGCGGCTGCTCGCGTGGGTCGGCCGCACCGACTGGGCCTACACGACCCGGTTCGCATGGGCTCCGGACGGGCACGAGAGGTACGACCTCGTCTTCGACGGCCTCGACACCGTCGCCGAGGTCCGGCTCAACGGGACGGTCGTCGGTGCCACCGCGAACATGCACCGCACGTACCGGTTCGACGTCGGTCCGCTGCTCGTCGAGGGGGAGAACATGCTGGTGGTCCAGTTCTCCGCCCCCGTCCCGTACGCGGACCGGCAGAGCCTGCTCCTCGGCTACCGCCCCCAGGTCAACCAGCACCCGTTCAACGCGATGCGCAAGATGGCGTGCAGCTTCGGCTGGGACTGGGGCCCCGACACCGCGACGTCCGGGATCTGGCGTCCCGTCCGCCTCGAGTCGTGGTCCGTCGCGCGGCTCGCGCAGGTGCGCGTGCACGCCTCCGTCGCCGAGCCCGCAACGACGGACGGCGCCGGGACCGCCGGGGGCCGGGTGCGCGTGGTGGCGGAGGTCGAGCGGTCCGGTTCGGAGGACGCGGGGCTGACGCTGGCCGCGTCGGTCGCGGGCGTCCGGGTCCAGGTCCCCGTGGGCGGTGAGCGAGCGGAGGTCGACGTCGTCGTGCCGCAGGTCGACCTCTGGTGGCCCCGGACGCACGGGGACCAGCCGCTCTACGACGTCGCGGTCGAGCTGCTGGCCGGAGGCGCGACGCTGGACGCGTCCGCGCGCCGCGTCGGCTTCCGCACGGCGACGCTGGAGCTGGAGCCCGACGCCGACGGCACGTCGTTCCGGTTCGTGGTCAACGGTGAGCCCGTGTGGGTCCGGGGCGCCAACTGGATCCCCGACGACGCCTTCCCGCACCGGGTGACACGTGAGCGCTACGCCGCGCGCATCGACCAGGCGGTCGCGGCGAACCTGAACCTCTTGCGCGTGTGGGGCGGGGGCATCTACGAGGCGGACGACTTCTACGACCTGTGCGACGAGCGCGGAGTCCTCACGTGGCAGGACTTCCTCTTCGCGTGCGCGGCCTACGCGGAGGAGGACCCGCTGCGCTCCGAGGTCGAGGCGGAGGTGCGCGACAACGTCGGGCGCCTCGGGCACCACGCGTCGCTCGTGCTCTGGAACGGCAGCAACGAGAACATCTGGGGCTTCCACGACTGGAGCTGGCAGCAGCGCCTCGACGGCCGCACCTGGGGGCTCGGGTACTACACCGACCTTTTCCCGCGCGTCGTCGCCGAGCTCGACCCGGACTGCTCCTACACGCCGTCGAGCCCGTGGTCGGGCAGCCTCGACGTGCACCCGAACGACCCGCGGCACGGCTCCATGCACGAGTGGGAGCTGTGGAACCGCCAGGACTGGCCGCGCTACCGCGACGTCGTGCCGCGCTTCATGGCCGAGTTCGGGTGGCAGGGACCGCCGACCTGGTCGACCCTCACGCGCGCGATCAGCGACGACCCCCTGACCCCCGAGTCGCCCGGGATGCTCGTGCACCAGAAGGCGATGCAGGGCAACGACAAGCTCACGGACGGTCTCGTCGCGCACGTCCCGCTTCCCGACGCGATGGAGGACTGGCACTGGGCCATGTCCTGGAACCAGGCGACCGCGGTGCGCACGGCGATCGAGCACTACCGCTCGTGGAGCCCCCGCTGCGCGGGCGCGGTGATGTGGCAGCTCAACGACTGCTGGCCCGTGACGTCGTGGGCGGCGGTCGACGGCGACGGGCGGGTGAAGCCGCTCCTGCACGCGCTACGCCACGCCTACGCCGACCGCCTGCTCACCGTCCAGCCGCGCGGCGCGGACGGGCAGCTCGTCGTCGCGGTCGTCAACGACTCCGCCGAGCGCTGGCGCGGCGACCTCGTCGTGCGTCGGACCCGCTACGACGGCGTCGAGGTCGAGGCGACGAAGATCCCCGTCGACGTCGGGCCGCGCGCGACGGCCACGGTCCCGCTGTCGGCCGACGTCGCCGTGCCGGGGGACACCGCCGACGAGCTCCTCGTCGTCTCGCTCGGCCACGAGAGCGCAACGTGGTTCTACGCCGAACCCCGCGACAGCGCCCTGCGCAGCCCGGCGCTGCACGTCGAGGTCACCTCGACCGGCGACGGCGCGCGCGTCCGCGTCACGACGGACACCCTCGTGCGAGGCCTGTCTCTGCTCGTCGACAAGGTCCACCCCGACGCCGTCGTGGACGACCTGCTCGTGGACCTCCTTGCGGGGGAGAGCGTCACGTTCCACGTCACGGCGCCGGTCCCGCTGGACCGCTCGGCGCTCGCGGACCCGCAGGTCCTGCGCAGCGTCAACCAGCTGGTCGTGCGCCGGACGGCGGCACTCGCATGACGGCGCCGGCGATCGACCCCCGTCCACGTGGCGGAGTGAGCGCCGAGCTCGCCTGGACCGAGCGCGACACGCACGTCGCCTGGCTCGATGCGCACACGCGGTCGCTGCTCGGGTTCGGGCGTCGCGTCGTCGCGCCGGGGGGAGGGGCGGCCTACCTCGACGAGACCGGGGCCCCTGACCCGGGGGCGGGCGTCCAGACGTGGATCACGTGCCGGACCGTCCACGTGTACGCGCTCGGCGCGATGCTGGGCGTGCCCGGCTGCGAGCCGATCGCACGCGGGGCCCTCGACGGCCTGCTCGGCCCGCTGCACGACGCCGAGCACGGCGGGTGGTTCCACGCCCTCGACGCGCAGGGTGCACCCGACCTCGCCGCGGGCAAGTCCGCGTACGACCACGCGTTCGTCCTGCTCGCGGCGTCGAGCGCGACCCTGGCCGGCCTGCCCGGCGCGCGGGCCCTGCTCGGCGACGCGTGCACCGTGTTCCTCGAACGCTTCGGGAACGACACGACCGGCCTCGTGGTCGACACGTGGGACGCGTCGTTCACCGTCCTCGACCCGTACCGGGGCCTCAACGCGAACATGCACGCGGTCGAGGCGATGCTCGCCGTCGCCGACGCCACCGGCGACGTCGCGTGGCGCGACCGCGCCGCGCGCGTGTCCCGGCTCGTCGTGCGGCTCGCCGGGGAGTACGACGGCAGGCTGCCCGAGCACTTCGACGCCGCGTGGACGCCGGACCTGGAGCTCAACGCGGACCGGCCCGCGGACCCGTTCAAGCCCTACGGGGCGACCGTCGGGCACGGGCTCGAGTGGTCTCGGCTCCTCCTGCACCTCGAGGGCGCGCTGGGCACGCTCGCGCCGTCCGACCTGCGCCCGACGGCGACCGCGCTGTTCGACCGCGCCGTGGCCGACGGCTGGGCCGTGGACGGCGCGGACGGGTTCGTCTACACGACCGACTGGTCCGGTGCGCCCGTCGTGCGCGAGCGCATGCACTGGGTCGTCGCCGAGGCGATCGCCGCCGCGGACGCCCTGCACCGGCGGACAGGCGACGCCCGCTACGCCGACCTGTACGCGACCTGGTGGGACTACGCGGTGACCTTCGTGGTCGACCACGAAGGGGGATCCTGGCACCACGAGCTCGACCCGTCGAACCGCCCTGCGGGGACCACGTGGCCTGGCAAGCCCGATCTCTACCACGCGGTCCAGGCGACCCTCCTGCCGCGGCTCCCGCTCGGCCCGTCGATCGCGCGCGCCGTCCACGACGGGCGGGTGGCCTCGTGACGCGCTTCCTCGTGGTCGGCGAGGCTCTCGTCGACGTCGTCCCCGACGGTCCGGGAACCACCCGTGACCTGCCCGGAGGGAGCCCCGCGAACGTCGCGCTCACGCTCGGTCGGCTCGGCCGCGAGGTGTCCCTCGCCACGGCGCTCGCACCGGACGGGCGCGGCGCCCTGGTCCGCGACTGGCTCGCGGCGAGCGGCGTGGTGGTGGACGCGCACGTGCCCTCGACGGGCCGGACGTCGGCCGCGACGGTGTCCCTGGACGCCCAGGGGCAGGCGACGTACACCTTCGACCTCGCGTGGGAGCTCGGGCAGGTGGAGCTCGGCGACGCGGAGGTCGTCCACGTCGGGTCCGTCGCGGCGGTGCTGTCTCCGGGCGCGCACGTGGTCCGGGACGTCGTCCGCCGGGCGCGCTCCGCCGCCGTCGTCTCGTACGACCCCAACGTGCGCCCCGCTCTCGTCGACGACCCCGCGGCGGTCCGGGCCCGCGTCGAGGAGCTCGTCGCGCTCGCCGACGTCGTCAAGGTGAGCGACGAGGACCTCGCGTGGTTCGCCCCGGGGACCGACCCGCTCGACGTCGCGCGCCGCTGGTCGGCGTGGGGCGCGGCCCTCGTCGTCGTGACGCGCGGCGGCGACGGCGCAACCCTCGTCCGGCACGACGGGCGTCTCCTCGACGTGCCGGGCCGGGCGGTCGACGTCGTCGACACCGTCGGCGCGGGCGACACGTTCACGGGGGCGCTGCTCGACGCGCTCGCGGCGCGCGGGGTGCGCGGCCCGGGAGGCGCGGACGTCCTGCGCCGACTGTCGGACGCAGCGGTGCGGACCGCGGCACGGTCCGCGGCGGTCGCCGCGTCGGTCACGGTGTCCCGTGCGGGGGCGAACCCGCCGACCCGGTCCGAGCTCCGCGCCGCCGAGGGACCGGTACGGCCCGTGCTGTTCGCCGGGGCGCCCGTGACGGGCATGACCTGGGGGTGGACGGGCGTGCGGGGGACCTGGACCGGTCCGGGGGCCGAGCGCTCCATGGACGAGCTGCGCGGACTCGGCGTGGACTGGGTCGCCGTGACGTTCTCGGCGAAGCAGGACACGCCCCAGTCGACGACGGTCCGCTACGGCGACGAGCCGACGGTGACCGACGACGAGGTGCGCGCCGCGATCCGCGGTGCCAAGGCGCGCGGCTGGAAGGTGTGCCTCAAGCCGGTCGTCGACTCCGCCGACGGGACCTGGCGCGCCTTCATCGGCTTCTTCGACGAGGACGTGCCGGGCGAGCCGTCGTGGGACGAATGGTTCGCGTCGTACACGGAGTTCGTCGTGCACCACGCGCGCATCGCCGCCGAGGAGGGCGCGGAGATGTTCTGCGTCGGGTGCGAGATGGTGCGGGCCGACGGGCGCGACGCGCAGTGGCGCGCCCTCGTCGCGGCCGTGCGCGAGGTCTACGACGGCTTGGTGACGTACAACTGCGACAAGTACCAGGAGGACCGCGTCACCTGGTGGGACGCGGTCGACGTCATCGGCAGCTCGGGCTACTACCCGGCTGGGACGTGGGAACGCCACCTCGACCGGATCGAGGCCGTCGTCGCGCGCGAGGACAAGCCTTTCGTCTTCCTTGAGGCGGGCTGCCCGAGCCGCGAGGGCTCACCGGAGAGACCGAACGACTGGACGCTCGCCGGGCCGCCGTCGGGTGAGGCCCAGGCGGCCTGGCTCACGGAGATGTTCGACGCGTGCGCCCGTCGGCCCTGGGTCGCCGGCTACTTCCTGTGGGACTGGCCGTCGCCGCTCTACACCGAGGCCGAGGCGGCAGCGAACGACGACTACTGCGTGTACGGCAAGCCGGGCGCGGACGTCGTCCGGCGCGCCTACGAGGAGCTGCGGGCCCGCTCGCGCGACTGAGCTCCCCGACTCCGGCAGGACAGCGGGGCGCGGCGTCCTTCCGACGCCCCGCCCCGCTCCCGCCCTGCCTGCGGGCTGTGGCAGCGCGTCGTGGAGGGGCGCCGAAGCGGACGAAAGACACCCCTGGAATTCTCTTCGGGGATGGACTACCTTCGATATGAAGCGCTTAAGCGCCGACGGTGTCATCGGGCCACGACGGGCCGGATGAGGGCTCGCGGACGAGCCCGACGACGACGTCCACCGAGCAGACCGGGCGACGACGCCCGGATCGGGAGGAAGATCGATGAGACGACTTTTCGCCATCGCCCTGAGCGCGGTGCTCGCCCTGCTCGCCGTGCCGGCGCTCGCGCAGGGTGCGAGCGCCGCGGGCGACGGGTTCTCCGTCCAGGGCGGGAAGATCTACGACGCGAACGGCAACCGGTTCGTGCCGGTCGGCGTCAACCACGCGCACGCCTGGTACCCGTCGCAGACGCAGTCCTTCGCCGACATCCGCGCCGCCGGCGCGAACACCGTGCGCGTCGTGCTGTCGGGCGGCCGGTACGGGACGAGCTCGGCGTCCGACGTGAGCGCCGTCGTCGAACGGTGCAAGCAGAACCAGCTCGTGTGCATCCTCGAGAACCACGACACGACCGGGTACGGCGAGGACGGCAGCGCCCGGTCGCTCGCGAGCGCGGCTCAGTACTGGACGAGCATCGCCTCGGTGCTGCGCGGCCAGGAGCGCTACGTGATGATCAACATCGGGAACGAGCCCTTCGGCAACTCCGGCTACCAGGGCTGGACGAACGACACGATCGCGGCGATCCAGACCCTGCGCGGCGCGGGCCTCGACCACACGCTCGTCGTGGACGCCCCGAACTGGGGGCAGGACTGGTCCTTCACCATGCGCGACAACGCCCCGACGGTCGCGGCCGCGGATGGGAACGTGGTCTTCTCCGTCCACATGTACGGCGTTTTCGACACGGGGGCGGAGGTGCGCGCGTACCTCGACTCCTTCACGAGCCGAGGGCTGCCGATCATGGTCGGCGAGTTCGGTGACAACCACTCGGACGGGAATCCGGACGAGGGCACGATCATGAGCTACACGCGGTCCCAGGGGATCGGGATGCTCGGCTGGTCGTGGTCCGGCAACGGGAGCGGCGTCGAGTACCTGGACATGGTGAACGGGTTCTCCGCGAGCTCGCTCACGCCGTGGGGCCAGCGCTTCGTCGACGGCACCGACGGGCTCAAGGCCCGCAACGCGCCCGTGGCCTCCGTGTACGGGGGCGACGGCGGTGGCGACGACGGCGGTGACGGTGGCACGGGCACGGCGCCGAACGGGTATCCCTACTGCGCGAGCGCGTCGTCGGACCCGGACGGGGACGGCTGGGGCTGGGAGAACAGCGCCTCGTGCGTCGTGCGCGGCTCGTCCGCGGACACGGGTTCCGACGGCGGCTCCGGGGGTGGGAGCACGGCGCCGAACGGGTACCCCTACTGCGCGAGCGCGTCGTCGGACCCGGACGGGGACGGCTGGGGCTGGGAGAACAGCGCCTCGTGCGTCGTGCGCGGCTCCTCTCCCGACCGTTGAGCCGACCTCCGCAGCGCGATCACGCGCATGAAGCGGTTCACAGAACAATCCATCCGACGAGGGATGGTGAGCGCGCTCGCGAGCGAGCGCAGGACGAAGGAGCTCGATGATCGAGAACAGCACACGAAGGGTGCGCACCCGTGCGACGTCCGTCGCGGCGTGCGTCGCCGCGCTCGGCCTCGCCGGGTCGGCGGCGCTCGCGCTCGCCTCTTCGGCGGCGGCGGACGAGGCGACCACGGACGGCCTGCACGTCGTCGACGGCCGGCTCGTCGAGGCGGACGGGAGCGACCTCGTCCTCCGTGGGGTCAACCACGCCCACACCTGGTACACCCACGAGCTCCAGTCGTTCGAGGACATCAAGGGCACGGGCGCCAACGCGGTGCGCGTCGTCCTGTCCAGCGGCGACCAGTGGACGCGCAACGACCCGCAGGACGTCGCGCGGGTCGTCCGCGAGTGCGACGTGAACCGGCTCGTCTGCGCGCTGGAGGTGCACGACACGACGGGGTACGGCGACGAGTACGCGCCCGCCGCGGTGTCGCTCGACCGCGCCGTCGACTACTGGGAGGACCTCTACCCGACGCTCGCCGGGACGGAGGACAAGGTCCTCGTCAACATCGGCAACGAGCCGATCGGCAACGGTCCGGTCGCGGACGAGTGGGCGGCGCAGACGTCGGCCGCGATCCAGCGCCTGCGCGACATCGGGTACGAGCACACGATCGTCGTCGACGCCCCGAACTGGGGCCAGGACTGGTCACGGACGATGTACTCCCAGGCGCAGCAGGTGTTCGGCGCCGACCCCGACGCGAACGTCGTGTTCTCCGTCCACATGTACGAGGTGTACGGCGACGGGGCGGTGGTCACGGACTACCTGGAGCACTTCGTCGACGCCGGCCTGCCGCTGATCGTCGGCGAGTTCGGCCCGGCGCACTACGGCAACGACGTCGACGAGGACACGATCCTCGCCGAGACGCGGCGCCTCGGCCTCGGCTGGTTCGGCTGGTCGTGGAGCGGCAACAGCGGTGGCGTGGAGGACCTGGACCTCGTCCAGGGCTTCGAGCCGGCCTCTCCGTCCCCCTGGGGCGAGCGCCTGATCTCCGGTCCGGACGGCATCGCCGAGACGTCGCACGAGGCATCGGTCTTCGCGAGCCGCACGGACGGATGCTCGGCCGAGCTGGAGATTCAGTACCGGTGGCCGGGTGGCTACCAGGGTCAGGTGCGGGTGGAGTTCGATGGCGAGCCCGTCTCGACGTGGTCCACCTCGTGGCGCGTGCCCGCGGGCAGCGAGCTCGTGCAGACCTGGCACGGGGCGCTCTCCGTGGACGATGGGACAGCGACGGTCATCGCCGAGTCGTGGAACGCGCGCGTGCCGGCCGGCGGGACCATCACCTACGGCTTCTCCGGCCGTGGTGAGGCTCCGGTGCTGGCACCGGTCGTCGACTGCTCGGCGAGCTAGGACCCGGGTCGGCGAGGTGGAGGCGTGGTCACGGCCGCGCCTCCACCTCGCCGTACCTGCCGTCGACCTCGCGGCGTCGTGCCCTCCTCGCGGACGAGTCAGGCGTTCCCCGCGAGCAGGCGGTCCACGGCGGCGAGGGGGATGGGCTCCCAGTCCGGGCGGTTGCGCGACTCGTACACGACCTCGTAGAGCGCCTTGTCGAGCGTGAGCGCCCGGACGAGCGCCTCGGACGTCGCGCGGTCGACGCCGGCCGTGTCGGCCCGGTCGTACGCGTCCAGGAACGCCGTGCGTGCCTGGACCGCCCACGCGGCGTCGCGCGCGCGCCCGACGGCGGCGGCGTAGTCGAACGAGCGCACGATCCCGGCGACGTCGCGCAGCGCGAGGTCCGGGCGCGTGCGCTCCGCGACGGGCCGCAGGGGCTCGCCCTCGAAGTCGAGCACCTTCCAGCCGAACCGGCGCGCGTGCAGCACCTGGCCGAGGTGCAGGTCGCCGTGGACGGTCTGGAGCCGGGGGAGCGCGTCGGGGACGCGCGTGACGTTCGCGAGGCGCGCCGACGTGCGGTCCCAGAAGGCGGCGACGTCGTCCGCGCGCCGCCCGAGCGCGCTCGACGACGCGATGGCCTCGTCCGCGCGCCGGCGCAGGTCCGCGACGAGCCAGCGCGCGTCGACGGGTGAGCCGACGCCGAACGCGCGGCGGAGCGCGGAGTGCAGGTCGGCGAGCACGCGTCCCAGGTCGGCCGCGAGGTCGGCGAACGAGGCGTCCTGCCCCGCGTAGGAGCAGGCGAGGTCGAACCCGTCGCGCGCGCCCTCGACGAACTCGCTGAGGATCGCCAGGTGCGCGGAGCGGGGCGCTTCCGGCCCTAGGTCCATGCCCGACGGCGGCGCCCCGCCCCCCGCGGTCGCCTCGCCCGGCCGAGGGTCCGCACCCGGGTCGACGGCGCCCGGGTCGTCGGCCGCGTCCCACCGCACCTCGAGCCACGCGAGCGGCCGGGGCACCCCGGCCCAGCCCTGGGCCGCCAGTGCGCGGGGGATGGTCACGTCGGGGTTGGGCCCGATCGCGATGGCGCGCAGCACCTTGAGCATGCTCCCGCCGGCGACCCGCGGCAGCAGCACCGAGCTGTTCGACTGCTCGACGCTCAGCGCGCGTCCGCCCGCGAGGTCGGTGTCGGGGCGTCCACCGCCGGCATCCGTACCGTCCGGTGCCGTGCCGTGGTCCTCCCACTCCGCCACGGCGAGGAGGGCAGCCCAGCATGCGGGGTGCGCAGCGCCGTCGTGCACGACCCACCCGGCGTCGTCGGCGCCGCCCGGGGCGAGCGTCCCGATCGGCGTCGTGCCGCCTGGCGTCGCGCGAGCCGACGGAGTCACCGGCTCGAGCACGAGGGGCACCTGCACGACGAGGTCCACGCCGTCGCCGTCGAGCCGCAGGAGGTGGAGCTCGACGCGCGTCCCCGGCCACGCGTCGTCGGGCGGGCCGGGCGTCGCGGTGGACGCCGGGACGTCGAGAGCGAAGGACAGCCACGGCACGTGGCGCACGGCGACCCCCTTCACGGGGTACCACCGTCGCGCGGGGAGCCAGTCGTCCAGGAGCGCCATGAGCTCCGCCGAGGGCGGGTCCGTCCGCCGTACCGTCACGCGTGCCTCCTCCGTCGGGTCGCCCTCATGCCATCACGCGAGCGTCGCGCCCGCCGGTCGAGGCGCTGTGGGTGGTCGCGCGCACACTGTCCGGACACGCTCACGAGCGACGAGGAGGGGTACCGATGGACTGTCCGCACCGGGCCGTCTCGCTCACGGAGGAGCCGGTGCGACTGAGCCACTGCGTCTCCGTCGTGCACTGGTTCACGTGCGACGCGTGCGGCGAGCGCGCGGCCGTGGTCACGAGGACGGAGATGTTCCTGGAACGAGGATGAGACGCGCGGGTCAGGCGGGGTCACTCACCACGAGCCAGTAGAAGTCGCGCGAGCCCCAGGTCATGACGACGCGCTCGTCGTCGTCGACGGCAGGGAAGTGCGCGCCGCCGAAGACGTCCGTGAGCGTCGCCCCGGCGTGCCCGGGCACGTGCACCGACGCCGAGCGCGCGGTCGCGGAGAGGTTCGCGACGCACAGGATCGTCTCGGTCGGCGTGCGGCGCAGGAACGCGAGGATCGACTCGTTGTCGCACTCGAGCGGCACGAAGTCGCCCGTGCCGAACGCCCTGTGGCGGCGCCGGACCTTGAGCATGCCGTGCACCCAGTGCAGCAGCGACGTCGACTGCTCGAGCTGCGCCTCGACGTTGACGTAGCCGTAGTGGTGCACGAGCGACTGCACGAGCGGCAGGTACACCTTGCCGGGGTCGGCGGTCGAGAACCCGGCGTTGCGGTCGGGCGTCCACTGCATGGGGGTGCGCACCGAGTCGCGGTCGGGCAGCCAGATGTTGTCGCCCATCCCGATCTCGTCGCCGTAGTACAGGCACGGGCTGCCCGGCAGGGAGAGCAGGAGCGCGTGCGCGAGCTCGACCTCCTTGCGCGAGTTGTCGAGCAGGGGAGCGAGCCGGCGCCGGATGCCGACGTTCGCGCGCATGCGCGGGTCGGGCGCGTACCACCCGTACATGGACGCGCGCTCCTCGGTGGAGACCATCTCGAGCGTGAGCTCGTCATGGTTGCGCAAGAACGTGCTCCACTGGGCGCCGGCCGGGATGTCGGGCGTGTCGGCGAGGATCTCGAGGACCTGGTTGGCGCGCTGGTCCCGGATCGCGTAGTAGATGCGGGGCATCACGGGGAAGTGGAAGCACATGTGGCACTCGGGCTCGTCCGCGGTGCCGAAGTAGTCGACGACCTCGCGCGGCCACTGGTTCGCCTCGGCGAGCAGGATGCGCCCCGGGAACTCGGCGTCAACCATGCGCCGGACGCGCCGCAGGAACTCGTGCGTCTGCGGCAGGTTCTCGCAGTTGGTGCCCTCGGCCTCGTAGAGGTAGGGCACCGCGTCGAGCCGGAACCCGTCGACGCCCATCTGGAGCCAGAACCGCGCGACGTCGAGCATCGCGTCGGCGACGCGCGGGTTCTCGAAGTTGAGGTCGGGCTGGTGGGAGAAGAACCGGTGCCAGAAGAACTGGCGGCGCACGGGGTCGAACGTCCAGTTGGACGTCTCGGTGTCGACGAAGATGATGCGCGCGTCCTGGTAGCGCGTGTCGTCGTCGCTCCACACGTAGAAGTCGCCGTACGGGCCCTCGGGGTCGGCGCGCGACGCCTGGAACCACGGGTGCTGGTCGCTCGTGTGGTTCATGACGAGGTCGATGACGACGCGCATGCCGCGCGCGTGCGCCTCGCTGACGAGCTCGGCGAAGTCGGACGTCGAGCCGTACTGCGGCGCGATCGCGGTGTAGTCGGACACGTCGTAGCCGCCGTCGCGCAGGGGCGACGGGTAGAACGGCGGCAGCCACAGCGCGTCGATCCCGAGCCACTGGAGGTAGTCGAGGCGGTCGATGAGGCCGCGCAGGTCGCCCGTCCCGCTGCCGTCCGAGTCGGAGAACGCGCGGACGATCACCTCGTAGAAGACGGCCGTGCGGTACCAGTCCGGGTCGTCGGACAGGCCGGGGCGCGCATCGACGGGCGCGGTCGGCTGGCGGCGCGGCGGGAGCGCCGCGACGGGGACCGGCGCGGTGATGGGCGGCACGGGGGCGGGGCCGGCGGCGGGACCGCGCACGGGGACCGGTGCAGCATCGCGAGGGAACGTCATGCAGGCCTCACGTGCACGACGTGCGCGACCTGGCGCATCGGCTCGAGCCGCACGTAGACGTCCTGGCCCCAGCCGTAGCTCTCGCCGGACAGCTCGTCGTGCGCGACGAAGGACGGCGCCCACGGGTCCTGGCCGTCCGCGAGCGGTGGCAGCCCGAGGGCCGCGAGGTCGAGGTGCACGTTCGACTCCTGCGGGGAGTGGGGGTCGAGGTTCACGACGACGACCACGGTGTCCGCCTCGCCCGTCGGGGAGTGCCCGGCGGGCAGGTGCCGCGAGAAGGCGAGGACCTGGTCGTTCGTCGTCGGGTGGACGGTGAGGTTGCGGAGCTGGCGCAGCGCGGGGTGGTCGCGCCGGACCTCGTTGAGCCGCGTGAGCAGCGTCGAGATCCCGATCTCCTCCGCGAGCGCCCAGTCGCGCGGCTTGTACTCGTACTTCTCGTTGTCGATCTGCTCCTCGACGCCCGGTCGGGGCACGTTCTCGACGAGCTCGTACCCGGAGTAGATCCCCCACGTGGGCGACCCCGTCGCGGCGAGCACCGCGCGCACCGCGAACCCGGCCACCCCGCCGTGCTGGAGGTAGGGCGGGAGGATGTCGTGCGTCGTCGGCCAGAAGCTCGGCCGCATGTACGCGCCCGCCTCGCCCGAGACCTCCTCGAGGTACTCGGCGAGCTCGTCGCGCGTGTTGCGCCACGTGAAGTACGTGTACGACTGGTGGAACCCGATGCGCGCGAGCGTGTGCATCATCGCGGGCTTGGTGAACGCCTCCGAGAGGAACACGACCTCGGGGTTCGTCGCGCGCACCTCGGTGAGCAGCCACTCCCAGAAGTCGAGCGGCTTGGTGTGCGGGTTGTCGACGCGGAACGCCGTGACACCGCGGTCGATCCACACCCGGACGACGCGCAGGACCTCGGCGTAGATGCCCTCGGGGTCGTTGTCGAAGTTCAGCGGGTAGATGTCCTGGTACTTCTTGGGCGGGTTCTCGGCGTACGCGATCGAGCCGTCGACGCGGGTCGTGAACCACTCGGGGTGCTCGGCGACCCAGGGGTGGTCGGGCGAGCACTGGAGCGCGAGGTCGATCGCGACCTCGAGCCCGTTGCGCCGCGCCTCCTTGACGAAAGCCCGGAACGTGCGGTCGCTGCCGAGCTCGGGGTGGATCGCGTCGTGGCCGCCGTCCTTGGAGCCGATGGCGTACGGGCTGCCCGGGTCGCCCGGCAGGGCGGTGAGCGAGTTGTTGCGGCCCTTGCGGTGGGTCGTGCCGATGGGGTGGACGGGCGTGAGGTAGACGACGTCGAAGCCCATCGCGGCGATCGCGGGCAGGCGGCGGGCCGCGGCCGTGAACGTCCCGGAGCGCCAGCGCCCGTCCTTCAGCCGGCGCGCGCCCTCCGAGCGCGGGAACATCTCGTACCACGCGCCCGCGAGCGCGAGAGGGCGCTCGACGCGCAGGTCGTACGTGGCCGACGCCGTGACGTGGTCGCGCAGGGGCGCACGGTCCAGGACGTCGCGCACCTCGGGCGACGTCGCGGCGGCGAGGCGGGCCTGGGCGGGGCGGCTCGCGTCGGCGAGCGCGGCGGCCGCGTCGGCGAGCGTGCGCGCGTCCTCGGGCGAGCGCACGCCCGGGGTGCCGTCCGCGCCGGGGAGAGGGACGGCGTCGGCCACGACGCGCTCGAAGAGGCGCACGCCCTCGGCGAGCATGAGGTCGACGTCGACGCCCGCCGCGATCTTGACCGTCGCGTCGTGCGCCCACGTGCCGTACGGGTCGCTCCACGCCTCGACGCGCAGCGACCAGTCGCCGACCGTGTCGGGGTGCAGCGTGGCGCGGAACCGGTCGAGGCCGGGTGCGACGTCGACCATCGGCGCGGTGCGCTCGGTCCCGTCGGGGGCGACGAGGACGGCCGTCGCGGCGACGGCGTCGTGCCCCTCACGGAAGACGGTCGCCTCGACCGGCACCATCTCGCCGACGACGGCCTTCGCGGGCCATCGGCCGCCCTCGACGACCGGGGCCACGTCCAGCACGGGGATGCGGCCGATCGCGGCGGACGGGGCAGGACGGGGGGTGGTCGCGGGGGCGCGGTGCGGCGCGGGGGCCGGGGAGGTCGACGTCACACGCACAACGTATCGAGGCCCGCGGGGGCCAGGCACCTGGGAGCGGGGTCGGCGCGTCGCACGTCCGTGCGCACAGGCGACGCGGCACCCGGGTGAAAGTTCATGCAAGCGTTACGTGCGGGTGACGGCGCGAGGGTGTGCAGCGGCCTCAGCCCCCGTAGTCTCGTCCCCGTGAGAGCGATCCGACGGTTCACCGTCCGCACCCTGCTGCCCGCCGAGCTGCGCGACCTGGACGAGCTGGCCCACAACCTGCGCTGGTCCTGGCACGCCCCGACCCGCGACCTGTTCGCCGGGATCGACCCCGAGGCGTGGGCGTCGGCGCACGGCGACCCCGTCGCGCTGCTGGGCGCGCTCGGCCCGGAGCGCCTCGCGGAGCTCGCGGCCGACGGCGCGTTCGTCGAGCGCGTGCGCGCGGCGGCGGCCGACCTGCGCCACTACCTCGACGACGCGCTGTGGTACCAGCAGCGGGCGGCGTCGGCGGAGACGTCGGGCGGCGACGGTGGCTCGCTCCCGGCCGCGATCGCCTACTTCTCGCCCGAGTTCGGCATCACGTCGGTGCTGCCGCAGTACTCGGGCGGTCTCGGGATCCTCGCGGGCGACCACCTCAAGAGCGCGAGCGACCTCGGCGTGCCGATCGTCGGCGTCGGGCTCCTGTACGGCGCCGGGTACTTCAAGCAGTCCCTCACGCGCGACGGCTGGCAGGTCGAGACCTACCCGCTGCTCGACCCGGACGGCCTCCCGCTGACCCTGCTGCGCGACGACGACGGCACGCCCGCGCGCGTGACTCTCGCCCTCCCCGGCGGGCGCACGCTGCACGCGCACGTGTGGGTCGCGGCCGTCGGACGCGTGCCCCTGCTGCTGCTCGACTCGAACGTGCCCGGCAACGACGAGGCCGCGCGCAAGGTCACCGACCGCCTCTACGGCGGCGGCGGCGAGCACCGCCTCCAGCAGGAGCTCCTGCTCGGCGTGGGCGGCGTGCGTGCGCTGCGCCTGTGGTCGCGCCTCACCGGGGCCCCGGCGCCGGAGGTCTACCACACGAACGAGGGTCACGCCGGGTTCCTCGGCGTCGAGCGCATCCGCGAGCTCGTCGAGCAGGGCCTCACGTTCGACGAGGCGCTCGAGGCCGTGCGCGCCGCGACCGTCTTCACGACGCACACGCCCGTCCCGGCCGGCATCGACCGGTTCGGGCGCGACCTCGTCACGCAGTACTTCGGCGGCGACATGGCCGTCGACGGGCTGCCCGTGGAGCGGGTCCTCGCGCTCGGCGCCGAGGACTACGACGGCGGCGACCCCACCGTCTTCAACATGGCCGTCATGGGCCTGCGCCTGGGCGGCCGCGCGAACGGCGTCTCGCTGCTGCACGGCGAGGTCTCGCGCGGCATGTTCGAGGGGCTGTGGCCGGGCTTCGACGCGCGCGAGGTCCCCATCACGTCCGTGACGAACGGCGTGCACTCGCCCACGTGGGTCGACCCGGCGTTCGCGGCGCTCGAGGCCGAGCGGCTCGGGCTCGACGAGCTCACCGCCGACGACGCGTCGTCGGGCTGGCTGCGCGCGGACGGCCCGGGCGCCGTGAGCGACGGGGAGCTGTGGGCGATCCGTCGCGAGATGCGCGGACGGCTCGTGGACGAGGCGCGCCGCCGCGTGCGCAAGTCGTGGCGCGAGCGCGGCGCGACGCCCGCCGAGCTCGGCTGGATCGACGACGTCCTGTCGCCCGACGTGCTCACCATCGGCTTCGCGCGGCGCGTGCCCACGTACAAGCGGCTCACGCTCATGCTGCGCGACCCCGACCGGCTCAAGGCGCTGCTCCTGCACCCCGAGCGGCCCGTGCAGCTCGTCGTGGCGGGCAAGTCGCACCCCGCGGACGACCAGGGCAAGCGGCTCATCCAGCAGCTCGTCCGCTTCACCGACGACCCCGAGGTGCGCCACCGCATCGTCTTCCTGCCGAACTACGACATCGCCATGGCGCAGTCGCTCTACCCGGGCTGCGACGTCTGGCTCAACAACCCGCTGCGCCCGCTGGAGGCGTCCGGGACGTCGGGCATGAAGTCGGCGCTCAACGGCGGTCTCAACCTGTCCATCCTCGACGGGTGGTGGGACGAGTGGTTCGACGGCGAGAACGGCTGGGCCATCCCCACCGCCGACGGCGTGGAGGACGCCGACCGCCGCGACGACCTCGAGGCCGCCGCGCTCTACGACCTCGTGGAGCAGCAGGTCGCGCCCCGCTTCTACGACCGCGACACGGACGACGTCCCCGGTCGGTGGCTCGAGATGGTGCGCCACACGCTCGCGACGCTCGGGCCCAAGGTCCAGGCGACGCGCATGGTCGGGGAGTACGTGACGCGTCTGTACGCGCCCGCCGCCGCGGCCGGGCGGACGCTGGCCGCCGACGGCCTCGCCCCGGCGCGCGAGCTCGCGCACTGGAAGGAGTCCGTGCGGTCCGGGTGGTCGCGCGTGCGCGTCGACCACGTCGACTCGTCCGGCATCGGCGAGGTCCCGCAGGTGGGCGACCGGCTCACCGTGCGCGCCTACGTGTCGCTCGGCGACCTGCGCCCCGAGGACGTGCAGGTGCAGGTCGTGCACGGGCGCGTCAGCGAGGCCGACGTCATCGAGGAGTTCACCGCCGAGCCGCTCGCGCTCGCCGAGACGTACGAGGCGGGCCGCTACGCGTTCGCCGGCGACGTCGTGCTCGACGCGTCCGGCCCGTTCGGCTACACGGTCCGCGTCGTCCCGACGCACACCGGCCTCCCCAGCGTCGCCGAGCTCGGCCTCGTCGCCAACGCCTGACGCCTCCGGCGCCGAGGTAGAGCCTCCGGTCGCGAGATAGAACTCACGGGGTTCTACCTCGCGACCGGAGGCTCTACCTCGTGGGGGCGTGGTGGCGACCGGACTGACGCAGGCGGCTGGCGGTTTTCCACAGGCTCTCGCCCTCCTCTGGCTGACGCCGGCGCGCTCGGCCAGGGTGTGCGCATGAGCGCGGACGAGCACGAGGTCGAACAGACGCGTCGGACGGTGAACCGTCCCCGGAACGCACGCCGCCCGCCGGGGCGGGACGACGACGCGCGTGCCGGCACGCCGTTGCCGTCGGTGGTCCGGTTCTCGGCGGAGCGGCGCGTGGAGATCGTGGCGGGCGTCCGTCGTGGCACCCTCGTCCGGGTGCGTCAGGGCGTCTACGCGGCCCCGCCGGACCCGGCGGCCTCGCTGGCCCAGCGTCGGCGCGAGGCCGTCGTCGCGCGTTCCGTGGCGCTCGCTGGACGGTTGACGACGGACTATTGGTTCAGCCACTCGACCGCCGCCGTCCTGCACGGCCTGTGGACCTGGCGCCTCGCGGACGAGGTCCACGTGACGCAGCTCGGGAACCCGTCGGTGCGCCGGACCGACCCAGGGCTCCGCAGGCACTGGACGGCGCTGCCCGAGCGCGACCGTTGCGAGCTCGACGGCCTCCCGGTCACCTCTCTGGAGCGCACGATCGTCGACTGCGCCCGCTCTCTCAGCCCGGCGGCCGGCATCGTGGTCGCGGACTCAGGGCTTCGCGCGGGGGCTGACGTCCGGAAGGTCGAGGCGGTTCTGAGAGCGGCCGTCGGCGGGCGGGGCGTCCGGCGTGCGCGCCGAGTGCTCGCCGAGGCAGATGCGCGCTCGGAGTCGCCGGGCGAGAGCCTGGTCCGCTGGTTGGTGGTCGACGCCGGCCTCCCGCACCCTGAGCCGAACCTCACCGTGACCACCTGGCGGGGCACGTATCGGCTGGACCTCGCATGGATGGCGCACCGTGTCGCGGTGGAGTTCGACGGAGCCGTCAAGTACTCCGGCGGCGAGTACGGCGACCCGCGAGGCCGCCTGCTCGCGGAGAAGGCTCGCCACGACGCGCTGGTGGAAGCCGGTTGGCTCGTGCTGCGGGTGACGTGGAACGACCTCGCCGAACCTGACGTTCTCCTCCATCGGATCCGGGCAGCGCTCGCGCGACGCGCCGCGAGATAGAGGCTCCTGCCGCGAGGTAGAGCTCCGCGACCTCTACCTCGCGACCGGGGGCTCTACCTCGCGGGTGTGTCCAGGAGGGCGAGGTAGCGGGAGCGGGTGCGGACGACGTCGGCGAGCTGAGTCTGGATCCCGTCGACGAACTCCTCGCGGTAGACGGCGTCGACCTGGACGGAGATCGCGTAGTACAGACCGGTGAACGTCGCGATCGCGACCGAGACGCGCAGGAGGGTCTGCGTGACGACGAGGTGCGCGCCGCCGACGCCACCCCCGCCCGCGAGCGAGAACGAACGCTCCCACGTGCCGCCGTCGACGTCCCAGAGCGCCATGACCTCCGGCGTCACGGTGAGCGTGCCGAGCGCCATGAAGAACAAGCCCATCCCGAGGCTCACGACGAGCACCTGGAGCAGCTGGCTCGTCGCGATCATCGCGGCGAGGTTCGCGCGTTGCCGCGGGGTGAAGCGGGCGGCGCGCTCGTGCTCCGGCATGTCGGCGACGGTCTCCGCGAGCGCCTCGCGCGCCTCCCCAGGAACGCGCAGGCCGACGAAGACCACGACGAGCAGGGCGAAGAACGCACCGAGCACGATGTCCGCGACGCCGTGGGTGCGGTCGAAGACCTGCCACACCTCGGCGTTGTAGAACAGCACGAGCGAGAAGACGAGCAGGAGCGGTAGCAGCCGCACGAGGCGCAGGAGCGACGCGCCGAGCTCGTCGACCACGCGCGCGAGGCCCCACCACAGCGACGAGAGCACCCCGTACCCGACCACGACGCGCACGGCCCCGAGCAGGACCAGGTTGCCCGCCACCGTGAGCAGTGCCTCGTCCCACTGCCCGCCGAACACGAGGGGCAGCAGCGCGGGCACGAGGACGAAGAACGCGAGCTCGGGCACGCCGACCGACTGGGGGAGGGTCGACCACGCGCGGCCGCGGAGCACGTTGAGGCCGGCGTACGCGGCCGCGACGATCGCGGCGCCCCCTACGAGCGCGAGCGCGTTGGCCCAGGCGGGCCACCCGGACCGGATCGCGCCGCTCAGCTCGGCGAGCAGCACGACGAGCAGGAACGGCGCCGACCGCCCGAACACGTCACGGTCCACGGAGTGCCCCTCGACCAGCAGCGGGAGCCCGTTGCGGCGGAAGACGCGCTCGCACGCGGCGACGTCGGGCGCGTCAGCCTCCGGTTCCGCGCCGAGCCGTTCGACGACGGGTGGCGGGGGAGGCTCGTGCCCGGCGCTTCCCGTGCCCGGGGTGGGGCCGAGTCGCCCGGGCGGGGACGCGTCGTCGTGCACGCTCATGCTCGGTGACCCTACCGGCCGCGACACCGCGCGTGACGGACGCCGTCGGCCTGCCGTCCGTGACCGGTCCCCAGCCTCGCGCGTGTCAGCCGAGCTCGGCGGCGAGGGCACGACCCGCGACACGGCCGGAGTAGAGGCAGCCCCCGAGGAACGTGCCCTCGAGCGCCCGGTGGCCGTGCACGCCGCCGCCACCGAACCCGGCGGCCTCGCCCGCCGCCCAGAGCCCGGGCAGCACCGAGCCGTCCTGGCGCAGCACGCGCGCGGACGTGTCGGTCCACAGCCCGCCGAGCGTCTTGCGCGTGAGCACGGACAGGCGGACGGCGAGCAGCGGCCCGTCCTTGGGCGTGGTGAGCGGGCGCGGGGGCGAGACGCGGATGAGCCGGTCGACGCGGTAGCGCCGCGCCATCGCCGTGGCGACCACCTGCGGGTCCTTGCCGAGACCGGTGCGGACCTGCTCGTCGCGCAGGTGGACGATGCGCGCGAGGGCCTCCCCGTCGACGTGGCCGCGCGATCCCGGGGTCGCGTCCACGAGCGCGTTCATCCCGACCGCGAGCTCTTCGGGCGTGTCGGCCCACACGAACTCGGGCGACTGCTCCGCGAACCGCGCCACGGGCCCGACGGCGCCGGGCAGGACACGCTGCGCGAGCAGCCGGACGTCCTTGCCGGTGAGGTCGGGGTTCTGCTCCGACCCCGACAGCGCGAACTCGGACTCCATGATCGCCTTGTTGAGCACGAACCAGGAGTGGTCGTCGCCGCGCTCGGCGACGTGCTGGAGCGCGCCGAGCGCGTCGAACCCGGGGAACAGCGGGGCGGGCAGCCGGTTGCCGTCGGCGTCGAGCCACAGCGAGCTCGGGCCGGGCAAGATGCGGATGCCGTGGTCGGTCCAGACGGGGGAGTGGTTCGCGATGCCCTCGGGGTAGTGCCACATGCGGTCCTCGTGCACGAGCGCGGCGCCCGCGTCGGCGGCGACGCCGATCATGAGCCCGTCGGTCGAGTCGGGGACACCGGAGAGCATGCGGGACGGCAGGTGACCTGCTGCCTGCGGCCAGCGGGAGCGGACGAGCTCGTGGTTCGCGCCGATCCCGCCCGACGTCACGACGACGGCGCTCGCCGCGATCTCCACCTCGCCGACGACGTCGCGCGACGACGGCGCGCCGCGCTCGACGTCCGACGGCGCGAGGACCTCGGCGCGCACGCCCGTCACCGCGCCGTCCGTCACGACGAGCGACGTGACGCGGTGCCGGAACCGCAGGTCGAGCAGCCCGGCGGCGCGCGCGTCGAGCGCCGCGCGCACGAACGGCTCGAGGATCGCCGGCCCGGTGCCCCACGTGACGTGGAAGCGCGGGACGGAGTTGCCGTGCCCTCCGGCGGCCGTCCCGTCGGCGCCCGACGTCACCGGGTACCCGCCGCGCTCGGCCCACTGCACGAGCGGGAACCACCGCACGCCCTTGTCGTGCAGCCAGCCGCGCATCTCGCCCGCGGCGAAGTCGACGAAGCCGTGCGCCCAGGCGTACCCGTGGCGGTCGGGGCCCTCGCCGCGGTCCGCGCCGGGCGCGAACCGCGCGGACCCGAGCCAGTCGTCGAACGCGAGCTCGGCGGAGTCGGTGACGCCCATGCGCCGCTGCTCGGGCGAGCCGACGAGGAACAGCCCGCCGAACGACCACCACGCCTGGCCGCCGAGGCTCGCGGCCGGCTCCTGGTCGAGCAGGACGACGCGTCGCCCGGCCGCGGTGAGCTCGGTCGCCGCGACGAGCCCGGCGAGCCCGGCCCCCACGACGACGACCTCGGGGTCCTCGATCGTGGAGGAGCTGACGGAGGAGTCGACCGCGCTGTCACTCATGCGGGAAGAGTAGAGCACGTGTCCAGCCCCCGGCAGGCCCGGTGGTCGTGTGCGACCACGCGTCTACCTCGTGCGACCGGGCCTCTACCTCGGCGGGGTGGAGACGTAGACGCGCAGGCTCAGGGCCTCGAGCCCGACGACGTCGCCCGCGCGGGCGGTGCCGTCGCCGTTCGCGCGGTCCCGGTCCTCGGGGTGCTCCCAGTCCGAGTCCCACGCCAGGTCCCAGCGCTCGGCGTCGCCGCGCGAGGCCGCGCGCACGCCCGGGAGGGTGACGTCGACGGGGTCGAGCGCGCCGGCGAGGACGACGAGCACGTCGGCGTCGCCGGGCTCCGGGGCGGTGCGCAACATCTGGAGCGTCCGGACGGCGGGGTCGTGCCAGGCGGAGTGGTCGAGGAGCTCGCCGTCGGCGTCGAACCACACGAGGTCGGGCACGCCCACCTCGCTCCCCAGGCCTCGTGCCCCGGCGGTCGGGGCGTCGGCGGGCCGCGGGCGGCCGGTGTAGAACACGTCGGGGCGCAGCGCGGGGTGCTCGCGCCGCAGGGCGAGCAGGTACCGCGCCGTCGCGAGCAGGTCCTCGCGCCACGGCGAGAGGTCCCACGACACCCAGGACGTCGCGTCGTCCTGCACGTAGGCGTTGTTGTTGCCGCGCTGCGTCCGGCCCATCTCGTCGCCCGCGGTGAGCATCGGGGTGCCGGCGGCGAGGACGAGCGTCGCGAGGAGGTTGCGGATCGACCGACGGCGCAGGGGCGCGATCTCGACTCCGAGCCCGAGCGCGTCGAGCCCGGCGCCGGCGCCCGTCCGTGCGTCCGGGGCCACGACCGGACCCTCGAGACCGTGGTTCCAGGACCGGTTGTCGTCGGTCCCGTCGCGGTTGTCCTCGCCGTTCGCGAGGTTGTGCTTGTGGTCGTACGCGACGAGGTCGGCGAGCGTGAACCCGTCGTGCGCGGTCACGTAGCTCACCGAGGCGACGGGCCCCCGCAGCAGCGGCGGGTCGGAGTGGCCGAACAGGTCGGCCGACCCCGCGAGCCGGGTCGCGAGGTCGCGCACGCCGTGGCCGGGCCGCCCGTGCGACGCCTCGCGCGCGTCGGCGAGCCAGAACTGCCGCGCCGCGTCGCGGAACCGGTCGTTCCACTCCGCCAGCGGCGGCGGGAACTGGCCGGTCCGCCAGCCGCCGGGCCCCACGTCCCACGGCTCCGCGACGAGCTTGAGCCCGCACAGCACCGGGTCGGTCTGGAGCGCGACGAGGAACGGGTGGTCCGGGTCGAACCCGGCGCTCCCGCGCCCGAGCGTGACCGCGAGGTCGAACCGGAACCCGTCGACCCCCACGACGTCCGCCCAGTACCGCAGCGAGTCCAGCGCCGCCCGCACGACGGCGGGGCGCCGGAAGTCCAGCGAGTTGCCCGTCCCGGTGACGTCGGCGAGGCGCGCGGGCGAGCCGCCGTCGTGCAGGTAGTACCCGGCGTTGTCGAGGCCGCGCCACGACAGGTGGTAGCCGTCCGCCCCGCCCTCGCACGTGTGGTTGTGCACGACGTCGAGCAGCACCTCGATCCCCGCCTCGTGCAGCAGGTGGACCATGCCGCGCACCTCGTCGAGGACCGCGCCGGGGCCGGCTTCCTGCGCTGCGGGCGTCGCGTACGCGGCGTGGGGCGCGAAGAACCCGAGCGTCGAATAGCCCCAGTAGTTCGTCCTGCCGCTCGCGAGCAGGTGCGGCTCGGGCACGTTCGCGTGCACGGGCAGGAGCTCGACGGTCGTCACGCCGAGCGACCGCAGGTGCTCGATCGTCACCGGGTGCGCGACGCCCGCGTACGTGCCGCGCAGGTGCTCGGGCAGGGCCTCGAGCCGCTGCGTGAGGCCGCGGACGTGCGCCTCGTAGACGACCGTGTCGCGCCACGGGACGCGCGGCCGGGGCGCGAGGGCCCCCGTCGGCTCGGCCACGACCACCGCGTGCGGCACGAACGGCAGCGAGTCGCGCGCGTCCGCCGGGCCGTACGGGTCGCTCCCGACCTGGCCGTGGATCGCCGGGTCGTCGACCAGCTCGCCCACGAGGCCGCGCGCGTACGGGTCGACGAGCAGCTTCGCGGGGTTGTGGCGCAGCCCGGCGGCGGGTTCCCACGGGCCGTGCACGCGGAACCCGTAGCGCTGCCCGGGTCGGACTCCGGGGACGTGGGCGTGCCAGACGCCGTACGCCGGCCCGGCGAGCGCGACGCGGCGCTCGCGGTAGCGGGCCGGGTCGTGGGCGGGCAGCGCCTCGTCGACGACGTCCACGAGGCACAGCTCGACGGCGGTCGCGTGCGACGCGAGGACGGCGACGTCCACGCCGTCGCCCGCGACGCGCACGCCGAGCGGCGGCACGAGGGCGTGCCGGTCGGCGCGTCCCGGCGCGGCCGGGAGCGCGGGCTCGCGGGTGGCGGGGGAGACGGGGCTCGGGTCGGGGGGCACGTGCACCCGTCCATTGTGGCGGGTGTCACCGACCCCTCCCGCCGCCCGCCGGTAGGCTTCCCGGAGCGGGCCGGGAACCTCTCCGGCCGACCGCCCAGTGCACAGGGAGAGCAGCCGATGCGGATCGTCGTCGCCGTGAAGTACGTCCCGGACATCCATGCGGACCGGGGCTTCGAGGGCGGGCGCGTCGTGCGCCGGGCCGACGAGGGGACGCTCAACGAGCTCGACGAGAACGCGGTCGAGGCCGCGCTGCGCCTCAAGGAGGCGCTGCCGGAGGCGGAGCGCGAGACCAGCGAGGTGATCGTCCTCACGGTGGCCGGGCCAGACGCCGACGGCGCGGTGCGCCGCTCGTACCAGCTCGGCGCGGACCGCGGCGTGCGCGTGAGCGACGAGGCTGTCGCGGGCTCCGACTACTTCGGCACCGCGCGCGTGCTCGCCGCCGCGGTGCGCCGTCTCGCGGACGAGGCCCCGGTGGACGTCGTCGTCACGGGCATGGCCGCGCTCGACGGGCTCGGCTCGGTCGTCCCCGCGCTCCTGTCCGCGGAGCTCGACCTGCCGCAGCTCACGCTGGCGGGGAAGCTCGAGGTCGACGGCGAGCCGGGCGCGCGCACCGCGCGCGTGACGCGCGAGCTCGACGGCGTCGAGGAGGTCCTCGAGGCGCCGCTCCCGGCCGTGGTGTCCGTGACGGACCACGCGAACGACCCGCGCATGCCCAACTTCAAGCTCATCATGGCGGCGCGCACGCGGCCGGTGGAGGCGTGGAGCCTCGCCGACCTCGGCGTCGACCCGGCGCTCGTCGGCGACGCCGGTGCCCGATCCCGCGTGACCGACGCGTTGCCCCGCCCGCCGCGTCCCGACGCCGAGATCGTCGTCGACAAGGGCGAGGGCGGGCGCGCCCTGGCCGAGTTCCTCATCCGCAACGACCTGGTCTGAGAGGCGTCCGCACATGAGCACCCCCGGGACCCGTACCGTCCTCGTCCTCCTCGACTCCGCCGGCACCGAGCTGCGCTCGCCCGTGCTGGAGCTGATCACCGTCGGCCGCGCGCTCGGGCGCGTCGAGGCCGTCGCCCTGGAGGCGCCGAGCGTCGACGTGCTCGCCCAGCTCGGCGCCTACGGCGTCGCGCTCGTGCGCCAGGCCGAGCCGTCGTCGGGCGGCGAGGTCGTGACCGGTGACGCGCTGCACCTGACGCCCGTCGTGGCCGAGGTCCTCGCCGCCGCGACGCGCGCGTCCGACGCGGACGCCGTCCTGCTCACGTCCTCCTTCCCGAACAAGGAGGCCGCCGCGCGCCTCGCGTTCCTCACCGAGGCGGGCCTCGTCGTCGACGCGTCCGCGCTGACCGACGGCGGCACGCACCTCGTCGCGGACAAGCGCGTGTTCGCGGGGTCCTGGGACGTGCGCAGCGAGATCGTCACCGACCCCGCCGTGCTCACCCTGCGGGCGAACTCCGTCGTCCCGCAGCCCGCGGAGGCCGCCGTGGCGACCGAGGTCGGCGCGCTGCGCCTCGAGCTCTCGCCTGCCGCGACCGCGGCGCGCGTCGTGTCCCGCACGGTCGACGAGGCGGCCGGCGCGGGGCGCCCGGCGCTCGGCGAGGCCGCGATCGTCGTCGCCGGAGGCCGCGGCACCAACGGCGACTTCGGTCCCGTCACCGAGCTCGCCGACGCGCTCGGCGCGGCCGTGGGCGCGACGCGCGACGCCGTCTACGAGGGCTGGCACGACCAGTTCGTCGGGCAGACGGGCGTGACCGTCGCTCCGCGGCTGTACATCGGCGCGGGCATCTCTGGCGCCCCGCACCACCGGGGCGGCATGCAGGCGTCGCAGGTCATCGTCGCGGTGAACAACGACCCGGAGTGCCCGCTGTTCGAGATCTCGGACTTCGCGGTCGTCGGCGACCTCGCGGACGTGCTTCCGCAGGCGGCCGAGGTCCTGCGCGAGCACCGGGCGTCCCAGGGCTAGGGCCCCGGAGGCCCGGTGGGTGCGGTCTCCCGCCGCCGCGGCTCGGCGCGGGAGACCGGGACGACGCGCTCCATGCACACGAGGTCGGGACGCGCGTCCCAGGACCACCGTGTCCCGTGCGCCTCCGGGACACGGCTCAGGGGGCGGACAGCCGGTGCCGAGAATTCACCCGGTGTCCTCCGGGTGGTGGCCGGCCGGTCATCGACCGTTCCTAGCGTCGGGCCGACTCCCCGGTGACGGGGAAGCCCCCCGACCTGTGGAGACGACCGATGACGATCACGCCTGCCCCCGAGCATCGCCCCCTGCTCTCCGTCGCGCCGCACGCCCGCGGCAAGCGGAGCCCCGTCACCTGCCGGCTGAAGTGCGCGGACGCGTGCTCGCACCCGGTCCCCAACGAGAGCGCCAACGAGACGTTCCGCGACGTGGTCGCGGGCGCGATGTCGCGCCGCGCGCTGCTGGGCGGGCTCGCGGTCGGCGCCGCGGCCGTCGTGCTCGGCGCGCAGACCGTCGGTGCCCCGCCCGCCGCGGCCCAGGCGCTGCCCGCCCACGGCGGCGGTCACGGCGGAGGCCGCCCGCAGAAGGGCCTGGCCTTCGGCGCGATCTCGCCCCAGCCCGCCGCACGCGACGCGTTCGTCGTGCCCGAGGGCTACCGGTGGCGCCCGGTGATCCGCTGGGGCGACCCGATCTTGCGCGGTGCCCAGCCGTTCGACGTCGCGCGCCAGACGCCCGAGGCCCAGGCGCGGCAGTTCGGCTACAACAACGACTACCTCGACATCCTGCCGTTCGAGCGCCAGCACGCCCTCGCCGGCGCGCAGGGCCGGGGCAAGGGTCCGGGCCGCGGCACGCGCGGCCTCCTCGTCGCCAACCACGAGTACACGAACCCCGCGATCATGTTCGACGCCTCGTACGACGCCGCGACCCGCCGCGCGATCGAGCGTGCCGCCCACGGCATGTCCGTGGTCGAGGTGCGCCGCCGTCGGACGGGCACGCCCTGGGACTACGTCGCCGACAGCCGGTACAACCGCCGCGTGCACATGACGACCGAGTTCCGCCTCACCGGACCCGCGGCCGGCTCGGACCTCGTCCGGACCGTCGCGGACCCGTCGGGCACGCGCGTGCTCGGCACGCTGAACAACTGCGCGGGCGGCACGACGCCGTGGGGCACCGTGCTGTCGGGCGAGGAGAACTACAACGGCTACTTCCGCACGTCGGGCGCGGGCCACGACGCGCGCTACGGGCTGCGCGACGCCGCGACGGGCTACGGCTGGGAGCTCGACGACCCGCGCTTCGACGCCCGCAACCCCGGGTACGAGAACGAGCCCAACCGCTTCGGCTGGATCGTCGAGATCGACCCGTACGCCCCCGACGAGCCGCCGGTGAAGCACACCGCGCTCGGTCGCTTCAAGCACGAGGGCGCCAACGTGATCCTCTCGCGCCGCGGGAACGCGGTCGCGTACATGGGTGACGACGAGCGCTTCGACTACGTGTACAAGTTCGTCTCGTCGCGCACGATGCGCCCGGGGAACAGCGAGGCGGCGCGCCGTCACAACAAGACGCTGCTCACCGAGGGGTCGCTGTACGTCGCGCGGTTCCGCGGCGACTCGCCCGCGTCCGAGATCGACGGGTCGGGCGCGGTGCCGTCCGACGGCGCGTTCGACGGCCGCGGTGAGTGGGTCCCGCTCGTCGTGGACGGGCGCAGCGCCGTCCCGGGCATGAGCCTTCAGGAGGTGCTCGTCTACACGCGCGTCGCCGCGGACCAGGTCGGGGCGACGAAGATGGACCGCCCCGAGGACGTCGAGCCCAACCCGGTCACGGGTCGCGTCTACGTCGCGTGCACCAACAACACGTCGCGCGGGCCCGCGGCGGTCGAGGCCGCGACCGAGCCGAACCCGCGCAACACCAACCGCGACGGGCACGTCGTGGAGATCGTCGAGGACCGCGACGACGCCGCGTCGCTGACGTTCCGCTGGAACCTGCTGCTCGTCGCGGGCGACCCCGCCACGAACACCTCCACCTACTTCTCGGGCTACCCGAAGGAGAAGGTCTCCCCGATCTCCTGCCCGGACAACCTCGCGTTCGACGCCGAGGGCAACCTCTGGATCTCGACCGACGGCCAGCCGAGCACGATCCAGAAGTGCGACGGGCTGTTCAAGGTCACGCTCGACGGCCGCGAGCGCGGCCGTGTCGAGCAGTTCCTCTCGGTGCCGCGCGGCGCCGAGACGTGCGGGCCCCTCGTGGACTCGACGGACCGCATGGTCTACGTCGCGGTCCAGCACCCGGGCGAGGACGGGTCGTTCGACGCCCAGGCGTCGTACTTCCCCGACTACCTGACGCCGGGAGCCCCGGTGCCGACGGGTGCCTTCGCGGGGCCGCGCCCGTCCGTCGTCCAGGTCTGGCGCGACTGACGTCTCCTGACCCGCGGAGGGGTCCGGCGCCGCGACGGCGCCGGGCCCCTTCCTCGTCCGCGGAAGGGACTCTCAGAGGCCGAGGTGCTCCAGCCAGGCAACGGCCGCGACGCCCTGGGCGCGCTGGAACGCGCGCAGGCGGGGGATCGTCGGGACGGCGGGCTTGCGGGCGGAGTGCAGGAAGTAGCCCGCGATCCCGGCGACGACCGAGCGCAGGTCCGCAGGGTGCACGTCGCGCCCGAGGGGGTGCGCGGCGAAGGTCGACGCCGCCCACGCGCCGCCGCGCGCGCGGCGGGCCGCGTCGGCGCTCACCGTGACCGGCTCGCAGACGTCCACGACGCCCTGCATGACGACGCTGGGCAGGAACATCGCGAGGTCGAGCCAGGCCGCGCCGCGCGACGCGTGCGGCCAGTCGACGAGGTAGACCTTCTCCGGCGTGAGCAGGACGTTGTCGGCGCGCAGGTCGCCGTGCACGAACGACTCGCCCTCGCACGCCACGAGCGCCCCGCGCTCGGCCTCCGCGAGCGCGTCGAGGTGCGTGGCCGCCCAGGGCGCGACCGCGGGCAGGCGCGGGTCGGGGTCCGCACGGAGCGCGCGCCACCCGGTCGCCATCCCGGCGAAGTCGGGCCCGGTCGGCGGCAGGCGCATCGCGCGGGCGCCCGGGACGGCCGCGACGCGGACGAGCGTGGTCAGGACCCGGTCGAGCTCGTCGGGGTCCCAGGGCGTCGTGGGCACGTGCCCGTCGACGACGTCGAAGGCGAGCGCGATCCAGTCGCCGTCCCCGTGGCCCCACGCGAAGCGGGGGGCCGGCACCTCGCGGGGCAGCCGGGTCGCGATCTTCGCCTCGGCACGGTGGAGGTTGGCCGCCACGGGCTCGTCCGCGGTCCGGGCCGCCTTGACGAAGAGGCGGGTGTCGTCGTCGAGCGTGAGGACGGACGCCAGGCCGGGGCTGAACCCGGCGGAGATCGAGCGCTCCTGCACGACCCGCCCGCCGGCGACGGCCTCCAGCTCGTCGCGCAGCGCGAGCGGCAGGTCTCCCCAGAGCAGGCGGCCGCCGCCCGAGGCCACCGGGACGTCCCCGGCGGCCTCGACGGCGGGCGGTGCGGCGTCGTCGGGCATCGAGATGCCACTTCCCCTGTCGGTGGCTGGACGGTCTCGTCCTCGGCACGTTTCCGTCCCGCGGCGACGTGTGGCGCGCGACGGCGGTCCTGCGACCGGGACGAGCGCCCGGCGACGGCCGGGCGCAGACCTCCCACAACCTAGCGCTTCTCGCCGGGATGTCCAGCGCCGCCCACCCCTCGGACCGCGAACGCCGTGACGGTTCGTAGACTGGGTGACCGTGACCCACCCATCCGGCCCTGTCCCCGCGGCGGCCGCGTACCTCGACCACGCCGCGACCACGCCGCTGTCCGCGGCGGCGCGCGAGGCGTTCGTCGACGAGCTGTCGCGCACCGGCAACCCGTCGTCGCTGCACGCCGCGGGCCGCGCCGCCCGCCGCACGGTCGAGGAGGCGCGCGAGTCGATCGCCGCGGCGCTCGGCGCACGCCCGAGCGAGGTCGTGTTCACCGCAGGGGGCACCGAGGCGGACAACCTCGCGATCAAGGGCCTGTTCTGGGGGCGGCGCACGACCGACCCCCGCCGGCGGCGCATCGTCGTCTCCGCGGTCGAGCACCACGCGGTGCTCGACCCCGCGTTCTGGATGGCGGAGCACGCGGGCGCGGAGATCGTCCTGCTTCCCGTCGACGGCGACGGCCGTGTGGACGTCGCGGCGCTGCGCGCGGAGATCGCCGAGCACGCGGACGAGATCGCGCTGATCTCGGTCATGTGGGCGAACAACGAGGTGGGCACGCTCCAGCCCGTGCAGGAGGTCGTGCAGCTCGCGCGCCCGCACGGCATCCCGGTGCACTCCGACGCGGTCCAGGCGGTCGGGCAGGTCCCCGTCGACTTCGCGGCCAGCGGCCTCGACGCGATGACGGTGTCCGGGCACAAGCTCGGCGGCCCCGTCGGCGTCGGCGCGCTCGTCGCGCGCCGCGACGCCCCGCTCACCCCCGTGCTGCACGGCGGCGGCCAGGAGCGCGGCGTGCGCTCCGGCACGCTCGACGCGCCCGCGATCCGCGCGTTCGGCGTCGCGGTCGCCGAGGCCGTCGCGCACCGCGAGGAGCGCGCGGCCCACCTGAGGGGCCTGCGGGACGCGCTCGTCGCGGGCGTCCGCGACCGCGTCCCCGACGCGGTGCTCAGCGGTCCCGAGCCGGGGTCCGGCGACCGTGCCGCCGCCCGCCTGCCCGGCAACGCGCACTTCACGTTCCGCGGTGCCGAGGGTGACTCGCTCCTCTACCTGCTCGACTCCGCCGGCGTGCAGGCCTCGACGGGCTCCGCGTGCCAGGCCGGCGTGCCGCAGCCGTCGCACGTGCTGCTCGCCATGGGCGTGCCCGAGCACGACGCGCGAGGTGCCCTGCGGTTCACGCTCGGCGTCACGTCCACGCCCGACGACGTGGCGCGCCTCCTCGACGCCCTGCCCCCCGCCGTCGAGCGCGCGCGGGCCGCGGGGCTCGCGTCCGGCCCGACCCGCACCGCGGTCCCCAGCCGTGCGGGAGGTGCCGCGTGAGGGTGCTCGCCGCCATGTCGGGCGGCGTCGACTCCGCCGTCGCCGCGGCGCTCGCGGTCGAGGCGGGGCACGAGGTCGTGGGCGTCCACATGGCGCTGTCGCGCAACCGCGACCAGTTCCGCACCGGCTCGCGCGGGTGCTGCTCGATCGAGGACGCGGGGGACGCGCGGCGCGCGGCCGACGTGCTCGGCATCCCGTACTACGTGTGGGACCTCTCGGAGCGGTTCGAGGACACGGTCGTCGCGGACTTCCTCGCGGAGTACGAGGCGGGTCGCACGCCCAACCCGTGCGTGCGCTGCAACGAGCACATCAAGTTCGAGGCGCTGCTCGACAAGGCGACGGCGCTCGGCTTCGACGCCGTCGCGACCGGCCACTACGCGCGCGTCGTGACGCGCGAGGAGGGCGACGTGTCCGCCCCGGGCGGCGTGCGCACGGTGCGCGAGCTGCACCGCTCCCCGAACACCGCGAAGGACCAGTCGTACGTCCTCGCGGTCATGGGTCCCGAGCGCCTCGCGCGCGCGATGTTCCCCCTCGGGGACTTCGCGTCCAAGGACGAGGTGCGCGCCGAGGCGGCGCGACGCGGGCTGTCGGTGTCCGCGAAGCCCGACTCGTACGACATCTGCTTCGTCGCCGACGGCGACACCCAGGGGTTCCTGCGCGACCGCCTGGGCGCGCGGCCGGGCGAGATCGTCGACGCCGAGGGGACGGTGCTCGGCGAGCACGACGGTGCGTACGCGTACACGGTCGGTCAGCGCAAGGGCCTGGGCATCGACCGCCCCGCGCCGGACGGTCGTCCGCGGTACGTGCTCGACGTGCAGCCTGCGAGCAACCGCGTGGTCGTCGGGCCGGCCGAGCTGCTGAGCGTCGACCGCATCGAGGCCGGCGCGGCGGTCTGGTTCGACGACGCGCGCCCGGCGGCGGGGGAGCAGGCCGACGTCGAGGTGCAGGTCCGCGCGCACGGCGCCCCGGTCGCGGCCCGGGTCCGGGCCGTCGGCGACGCGATGGAGGTCGAGCTCACGGGGACGCCGCTGCGGGGCGTCGCCGCCGGGCAGTCGCTCGTCGTCTACGCCGGCCCGCGCGTGCTCGGTCAGTCGACGGTGGACCGGGCCTACCGCGCCGCGGCGCGACCGGTCGCTCAGCCGACGCCGACGGGCGCGGGGTGAGCCAGCGCGCGCACGAGCGCGGACTCGTCGCGCACGCACCAGTGCTCGGCCTCCTGGCCCTCGGCGAACCGCAGCACGTGCATCTCGCGCACCCGGAAGCGGCGGCCCGTCGGGGCGACGCCGCGGAAGAACCCGGTGTGCCGCGCGCTGAGCTCGACGTGCAGCGCGACGAGGTCACCCTCGGCGACCGCGTGCAGGACCTCGACGCGCTGGTCCTCGAAGGCCTCGTCGTACCAGTGCATCGTCGCGAGGAGGGCGTCGGCGCCGCCCTCGCAGCCGGGCGACGTGTCGTGGTTGCGGAACCCGGGCGCCAGCAGCGTCGCGAGCGCGTCGCCGTGGTTGCCGGGGATCGCCCGCGTGTGCACGGCGACCGCCGTGGCCTTGTTCTCGTGCGTGCCCATGTCGGAGCCCTTCCGCACACCCTCGTGCTCGGCGGCCGCGCGGCCCCCGGACCCCGGCGGGGTCGTGGCACGGCTCGGTTTCCCAGTGTGCTCCTGGAGAGAGGTGGTTGGCACGTGGTTCGTGACGAGAGGTCGGGCGGCGCCCGGGTCGAGGGCTCGCGCGGAGGTGCGGCGTGACCGCGGTGAGCGGGCTCGGCCCGTGGCCCGGCGGCGAGGGCGCGGACGTGCTGGAGGCGCAGCTCACGGTGCTCGGTGATCTCGCCGAGGTCCCCACGGGCGTGCGCGGGGTCCCTTTCCTCGTCCAGCTCCCGGGGCGGGGCCCCGGCGCGGACGCGACCGGGCGGACCGCCGCGCTGCTGCCCGGCCTCCCCGTCGAGCTGGGGCCCCACGGGTGGAAGCTCGCCGACCACGGGGGTGCGGACCTGCGCCGGGCCGACGCGTACCTGCGCGAGGACCTCGAGGCGCTCGCGATCGCGGGAACGGGGTACTCGGGGCCGCTCGCCGTGACCGTCACCGGGCCGTGGACGCTCGCCGCCGACCTCTACCTCGCGCGCGGCGACCGCGTGCTGTCCGACCCGGGAGCGGTGCGCGAGGTCGTGCAGGCGCTCGCCGTGGCGGTGGGGGAGCACGTCGCGCAGGTGCGCCGGCAGGTCCCCGGGGCGGACGTCGTCGTGCAGGTCGACGAGCCGCTGCTCGCCCAGGTCGGGACGGGCGTGCTCCCGTCGTTCTCGGGCTACTCGCGCCTGCGCGCGGTCCCCGGCCCGGACCTCGTGGACGGGCTGCGGCCCGTGCTCGACGCCGCGCGCGCCGCGTCGGCGTCGACGGTCGTCCACGTGGGACCCGCGTGGGTGGGCGTGGCGCCCGTCGTGCTCGCGGGCGCGGACGCCGTCGGCCTCGCGCTCGGCGCGTGGGACGAGCGGCTCTGGGAGACCGTCGCCCGTGCCGTCGAGCGAGGCGTCGGCCTGTGGGCCGCGCTCCCGCCCGCGAAGGTGTCGCAGTGCGCCGGGCCCGCGCTGGGCGAGCTCGCCGACGCGGTGAGCGTGCCGTGGCGCCGCATCGGGCTCCCGCTCGCCGCGCTCGACGACGTCACGCTGCTGGGTGCCGCCCGCGGCGCCACGGGCGGGCCGGGCCGCGGCGTCGCGGGCACCCCCGACGAGCACCGCGCGCTGCTCGCGAACCTGGGTCGCGTCGCCGAGGTGCTGGCCGAGGCTGCCTCCTCCTGAGCACAGGGGGTGAATACGTGCCCGTCTTGCAGACGCGGATAGGCGCACATGGCAACATGGGCTCATGCCGATGAGCGATGCGGATCTACGACGATTCGCAATTCTTGATGAGCCAATGACTGGCAAGGGCAAGCGCGGGCTCCTGATAGAGCAAGTGCGCAAATCCGACTTTACGATCGAGTACGTTCTAGACCCGCACCCGTATGAGTCTTCCGTGTCGCTACGAGCGGGGGATACTTTTGGCCTATTCCTAAAGCCTGGGGCCACGGCACGACGACTCTTCGGCCTTGACCGTGAAGTTCTCCTTTGGTGCTCGACGTTTGGGCAGTTCCAGGCGCGGGACATCGAGGCAATCTCGAAGACGATTGAACAGCACGGTGCGCGCCTGAGTCGGCACTTTGCGATTCTCGTGACACGATACGATCCAAAGTCGCGAAACGCGCTTGAAGCGGAATCGGGTTCGCAGCACACCCTGGTTCACATTTCTCTGGACGATCTGGTCCGACAACCGCTACAGGCGCTTCTCGCAAAGCACCTGTACGCGCGCGACGTGTTCGACGTTGCCGGTGCGGCTGTTCGATCAGCCGACTTTTTTGGTCGGCGAGAGCTCGTGGACATGCTTGCAGGAGAAGTCGAGAACGGATGGAGCCAGATCGGACTCTTCGGGCTTCGAAAAGTCGGAAAGACCAGCCTACTTAACCGACTCGCGGATAAGTTGCAGAATTCTTCAAAGGTCAGTGTTGCGCGGCTGGATCTACAGTGGTCCACAGCAATCAGTCTGGCTCCGGAGTATACCCTTTGGTCGCTCGGGTCCTCGATATACGCGTCTCATAAGGCAATCAGGGCCCTCGGTGGATTTCGCATGCTGGGCCGACACGCAACCTTTTCAGAACTAGCTGACCCGAGCTCAGTCTGGGAGGATTTTGCCCACGACATGCGGCTCTTGGCCACAAAGTCCAAGCGTAGAGTATGCATTCTAATCGACGAAATAGAGCGCCTATACGAGCGACCGAAGGAGACGCAGTTCACGCGGGTGTTTAGAATATTACGAGGCCTAGATCAGCAACATCCAGGGCGCTTTCGAATAGTTTTGGGCGGAACAAGTCCAGAATGTGTTGAGAATGGATTCGTGTTGGACGAGGACAACCCGTTGTTCAACTACGTCAAGGTCGAGTATGTCGGGCCGTTGAGCGACGCGGATTCTGCCGATCTCCTAAGGGTGCTGGGTCGCCAGGTCGGGCTCTCGTTTCATGAAGACGCAATCGGCCTCGCCATCGAAGAGTGCGGCGGGCATCCTGCACTTCTTCGTGCGCTGGGATCGACTATTCATCGAACGTCTCCGGCCCGAGAGACACTAGCGGACGTATCTAGGACTCAAATCTCGTCGGTCCTCCCGCAGTTCTCGCAGCGCGCCACACCCCTTCTCGACCAAATGCTCGCCGCCTTGGAAGCGCAGCACCCGGACGAGCATTTGATCCTCAATTCTCTGGCCCACGGCCGGGTGTTTGAATTCCGGGAGTATGCAGAAATCTCGACGAACGAGGTGGCTCGTCTTCGAGCGTATGGTCTGCTTGCGCAGCACGGAGAGAGCCTTGCCATGCGCCAACTGCATTCGCGCATGATCGCCCAGAAGAGCGAGGTTGAGCGGAGTCGGGGGCAGGTGATGTACGGTCCAGGCGACGGCCTAGGGAAATGGTCGGTCGCGGAGTGTATTGCATCGGGAGGGAGCGGCGACGTTTATCGCGCGACGTCGGCCGGCTCCGAAGTGGCGATTAAGGTGTTTCGTGGTGCGAACTTGGAAATGCTTCAGCGCGAAGTGGACGTTTTGCGCGAGATTGAGCACACTAATATCGTGCGGTTCTTGGATGCAATACGTACCGAAAATGGCCATCCCGCACTCGTGACAGAGTACCTTGGCGGGGTAGACGCCTCTCGATACTGCTCACCTTCTTCTCGCCCTAGTTTCGCAGACTGGCGTTCTTGGCTTGCGCTGATGCTCGATGCGCTAGACTCAATGCATCCGCGCGTTTCTGAGGTGCGCGTCCTTGAGGCTCGAGATGAACTGACCAGCGAAGAACTGGTCCGTTGGGATCGGGCCAGGCATGGCTATGTGCACCGCGACATCAAGCCAGAGAACGTGATAATCGTGCCAAATCGTGGACCTGTGCTGGTTGACTTCAACATTGCTTCGCGTGCCGGCGCTCCAGTTCTCACGGTTTCTGGAACTAATGGGTACCAGGCTCCCGCAGGGGTTCGATGGGAACCAGCGGTCGATCTCTATGCTCTCGGGGTCATGTTCTTGGAACTGGCTACAGGAATTCGGGTTCATTCGGCGTCAATCGATGAGTTAAGAATCGGTGCGGAGACATGTGTGGGGTCGGCAGGGTTGACAGTCGTTGACATGCTTCTTGATTCGCCTGAGTCCGAATGCACCGCAAGGCAGGTTCGAGACCGGGTCCTGAAGCTCAACGTTAGATAGTTGGGTGTTCGGCTCGACTAGGTGGTGCTTCCCGCAGACCGGTCGTCGTGCGTACGCTTGACCTCGCGCGGCGGTCACGACGGCGACGTGCGGACGGCCGCGCCCCGGCTCTCCGGACGGCACGGACGTGGCCCGGCGCCGACCCGTCCCCTCACCGCGAAGGACCCCCATGCCCTTGCTGCGAGCCGTGCTGTTCGACCTCGACGGCGTCCTCACGCCCACCGCCGAGATCCACATGCGCGCCTGGGAACGCCTGTTCGCGCCCTACTGCGCGGCCCACGGGCTCGCCCCGTACGCCGCCGCGGACTACTTCGCGTCGATCGACGGCAAGCCCCGGTACGACGGCGTCGCGACGTTCCTCGCGTCGCGCGGCGTCGAGCTGCCCCGCGGGGACGCGTCCGACGCCCCCGGCGAGGACACCGTCGCGGCGCTCGGGAACCGCAAGGACGAGATCGTCAACCGCATGTTCGCCGAGGAGGGCATCGCGCCCTACCCGGGCTCGGTGCGCTTCCTCGACGCCGTGACGGCGGCGGGGGCCGCGGTCGCGGTCGTGTCGTCGTCGCGCAACACGCCCGCGGTCCTTGCCGCGGCCGGGCTCGCGGACCGGTTCGAGGTCGTCGTCGACGGGAACGTCGCGGCGCGCGAGCACATCGCCGGCAAGCCGGCCCCCGACACCTACCTGCGAGCGGCCGAGCTTCTCGGCGTCCCGGCCGCGGAGGCGATCGTCGTGGAGGACGCGCTCTCGGGCGTCCAGGCCGGCGCCGCCGGGGACTTCGGGCTCGTGCTCGGCGTCGACCGGGGCGTGGGAGCCGACGCGCTGCGCGCCCACGGGGCGGACGTCGTCGTCACCGACCTGGGCGAGCTGGACGCGACGCTCCTCGACCGCCCGCGCGCCGCCGCGGCGTCGACCACGACCGCACGACCCGACGAGGAGAGCGCGTGATCCGCAAGACCGCCGACGAGCAGAGCACCGTGGACCGGCTGCGCTTCCCGGCCGAGCCGTGGCGGCTCGTCGAGTCGCAGTTCTCCGCCGAGGACCTCGGCGTGACCGAGACGCTCTTCGCCGTCGCGAACGGCTACCTCGGCATGCGCGGCAACGTCGAGGAGGGGCGCGAGTCCCACTCGCACGGCACGTTCGTCAACGGGTTCCACGAGACCTGGTCGATCCGGCACGCCGAGGAGGCGTACGGGTTCGCGCGCGTCGGGCAGACCATCGTCAACGTCCCCGACGCGAAGGTCATCCGGCTGTACGTCGACGACGAGCCGCTCCTGCTGCCCGTCGCGGACCTCGTCGACTACGAGCGGTCGCTCGACCTGCGCGACGGAGTCCTGCGCCGCGAGCTGCTGTGGCGCACGCCGTCGGGCAAGCGCGTGCAGATCCGCTCCGAGCGCATGGTGTCGTTCGTCGAGCGCCACCTGGCGATCATGACGTTCGAGGTCACGCTGCTCGACGCCGCGGCACCCGTGGCGATCTCGTCGCAGATCCTCAACCGCCAGGACGGCCAGGACGAGTACCACGTGCGCTCCGCGTCGCTCGGCGAGGGGTTCGACCCGCGCAAGACCGACCAGTTCTCCGGTCGGGTGCTCCAGCCGCAGTCCCAGTGGGGCGACGACGAGCGGCTCGTGCTCTCCTACCGCGCCACGAACTCGGGCATGACGCTCGCCGTCGCGGCGGACGACCTGCTCGAGACCGAGAACGAGTGGGACGTCCGGACGCAGGTGGACGAGGACCTCGCCAAGCACGTGTTCCGGGTCCACGCCGAGCCCGGCCGGCCCATCCGGCTCACCAAGCTCGTCGCGTACCACACCTCGCGCGGCGTGCCGTCGCGCGAGCTCGTCGACCGCTGCCGCCGCACGCTCGACCGCGCGCGCGAGACCGGCGTCGAGGGCCAGGTCGCGCTCCAGCGCGAGTGGCTCGACGACTTCTGGGCGCGCTCCGACGTCGAGGTCCCCGGCCAGCCCGGCGTCCAGCAGGCCGTGCGCTGGAACCTGTTCCAGCTCGCCCAGGCGACCGCGCGCGCCGAGGGCAACGGCGTCCCCGCCAAGGGGCTCACCGGCTCCGGGTACAGCGGGCACTACTTCTGGGACACGGAGATCTACGTCCTCCCCTTCCTCACCTACACGAGCCCCCGGTACGCCCGCAACGCGCTGCGCTTCCGCTACCAGATGCTCGACGCCGCCAAGCGGCGCGCGGCGGAGCTCTCGCAGAAGGGCGCGCTCTTCCCCTGGCGCACGATCAACGGCGAGGAGGCGTCCGCCTACTACGCGGCGGGCACCGCGCAGTACCACATCGACGCCGACGTCAGCTACGCGCTCGTGCAGTACGTGCGCGCGACGGGCGACGTGGACTTCCTGCGCCGCGAAGGCGTGGACATCCTGGTCGAGACCGCACGCATGTGGGAGGACCTCGGGTTCTGGCGCGCGAACGGCGACGACAACTTCCACATCCACGGCGTGACCGGCCCCGACGAGTACACGACCGTCGTCAACGACAACCTCTTCACCAACGTCATGGCGCGGTTCAACCTCCGCGCGGCGGCGATCGTCGTCGAGCGCATGAAGGCCGAGCACCCCGAGGACTACGCGCTGCTCGTGGACCGGCTCGGGCTCGGCGCGTACGAGGCCGCGGAGTGGGTCCGTGCGGCCGACCACATGTCGATCCCGTACGCCGAGAGCATCGGGATCCACCCGCAGGACTCGCACTTCCTCGAGCGCGAGATCTGGGACCTCGCGCACACGCCCGCGAACAAGCGGCCGCTCCTGCTGCACTACCACCCGCTCGTCATCTACCGCTACCAGGTGCTCAAGCAGGCCGACGTGGTGCTCGCGCTGTTCCTCCAGGGCCAGCACTTCACCGCGGAGGAGAAGCTCGCCGACTTCGAGTACTACGACCCGTTGACCACGGGCGACTCGACGTTGTCCGGCGTCGTGCAGTCGATCGTCGCGGCGGAGGTCGGCTACCACGAGCTCGCGATCGAGTACTTCGTGTCGTCGCTGTTCGTCGACCTCGCCAACCTCCACGCCAACGCGGCCGACGGCGTGCACGTCGCCTCCGCGGGCGGCACGTGGTCCGCGCTCGCGTGCGGGTTCGGCGGCATGCGCGACTCCGACGGCGAGCTGAGCTTCGACCCGCGCCTTCCCCAGGACTGGGAGTCGCTCACGTTCCGCGTCCAGTGGCACGGGTCGCGCCTGCGCGTCACCGTGCTCCCCGACGCGATCGAGCTCGACGCCGAGACCGGTGACGGCGCGCAGGTCACCGTGCGCGGCGAGCGCGTCAAGGTCGTCCCGGGCGAGGTCACGCGCGTCGCGCTCGACGGCCAGGGCCCGGTGAAGCCCGGGCGCCCGAGCCTGCGTGCCCTCTCCGGCAACCGCCGCGACGACGGCACCCTCATCACGGCGACGGTCCCGCACTCCTGACCTCACGCCGAGGGAGAGCCGTGGTTCGCCGAGGTAGAGCCCTAGCTCCGCGAGGTAGAACCGTGGTCACGTGAGGTAGAACCTTGGTTGCGCGAGGTAGAACCGTGGGCCTTGGGCCCGACGACGGGTGGTTGCGTTGGGTGGGCGGGGTGGGTGGTGGTGCCGCGTCTACCATCCGCCGCTCGTTCCTCG